>NZ_LMDO01000064.1:199804-370649 GCF_001425105.1 Pseudomonas sp. Root401
CCTTCGTTCAGGCATGCCGAGCCTAGGCGAGGCACCGAGTGGTGGGGCAAAGCGCTTTTGGTTACTTTTGGCGCTCTTCCAAAAGTGACCCGCTGTAAGAGCGGAACCATAAGCCGCCGTTACGCAAAAACGGATATACACACCACCCCAAAAACCAACGCTAAAAAATCAGGACCCGAGAAGCTCAGCCTTGACCAACTTAGCCTGCTCATCCGCATGATACGAAGACCGCACCAACGGCCCCGAAGCCACGTTCTTGAAGCCCATCTTGTACCCTTCCTCAGCAAACCAGGCAAAGGTATCCGGGTGCACAAAACGCTGCACCGGCAGGTGACTACGCGAAGGCTGCAGGTACTGGCCCAAGGTCAGCATATCGATGTCATGCTCACGCATGCGCTTCATGACCTCGATAACTTCCTCATCAGTCTCACCCAGGCCCAGCATCAAGCCAGACTTGGTCGGAATGTGCGGCATCATCTGCTTGAAGCGTTGCAGCAAGGTCAACGACCACTGGTAGTCCGAACCCGGACGCGCGGCCTTGTACAGGCGCGGCACGGTTTCCAGATTGTGGTTGAACACATCCGGCGGCTCGGCCGCGGTGATTTCCAGGGCGATGTCCATGCGGCCACGGTAATCGGGCACCAGGGTTTCCAGCTGGACGTTCGGCGACAACTTGCGGATCTCGCGGATGCAGTCGGCAAAGTGCTGGGCACCGCCGTCACGCAGGTCGTCGCGGTCCACCGAGGTGATGACCACGTACTTGAGCTTCAGGTCGGCGATGGCGATGGCCAGGCTTTCCGGCTCGTTGGTGTCCAATGGCTTCGGACGGCCGTGGCCGACGTCACAGAATGGGCAGCGACGGGTGCAGATGTCGCCCATGATCATGAACGTGGCGGTGCCGCCGGAGAAGCACTCGCCCAGGTTCGGGCAGGAGGCCTCTTCGCAGACGCTGTGCAGCTTGTGCTTGCGCAGCAGGGCCTTGATCCGGTCGACTTCCGGGGACACCGGGATGCGCACGCGGATCCAGTCAGGCTTCTTCGGCAATTCGGTGGTCGGGATGATCTTGACCGGGATGCGTGCAACCTTCTCGGCGCCGCGCAGCTTGACGCCGGCCTCTACCTTGGCACGTGGGGCCGGACGCTCGGTGACGTCCTGCGTCGGGATAATGGTTTGCACTGCATCAGTAGTCATATCAGTCGATTCCGCCCGTGAGGGTCGTCTGCTCAGCATAGTCGAGGTGTTTGACGAGCTGCGCGCGCAGCCGGGCACTTACCTCGGCAAATTCAATCGATCCTGCATGCTCGCTCAACTGGGTCATCGCCAGCCCCGCGTAGCCACAGGGATTAATCCGTCGAAATGGCGCAAGGTCCATGTCCACGTTCAGCGCCAGGCCATGAAACGAACAGCCGTGGCGGATTCGCAATCCCAAGGAGGCGATTTTCGCCCCGTCGACATAGACACCCGGCGCATCCGGCTTGGCCGCCGCCGTCACACCGTAGCTGGCCAGCAGCTCGATCAGGCATGTCTCCATGCGGGTGACCAGCTCGCGCACGCCAAACCCCAGCTTGCGCACATCCAGCAACAGGTAGGCGACCAATTGGCCAGGGCCATGGTAGGTCACCTGCCCGCCCCGGTCGACCTTCACCACCGGGATATCCCCCGGCAGCAACAGGTGCTCGGCCTTGCCGGCCTGGCCCTGGGTGAACACCGGTGGGTGTTCCACCAGCCAGACTTCATCGTCGGCGGTGGTGCCGCGTTCGTTCGTGAAGCGTTGCATGGCATGCCAGACCGGCTCGTAAGCCATCGTGCCCAGCTCGCGAAAGCCCAGCGTGCCAGGCATCACAACACCATGTGCACGAAACCGGTCGCACGCAGCTCGCTGTTGATGTCGTAGAGCTGTTCCTGGCCGGTGGCAATGATGTGCAACTGGATCGTCGTGTACTTGCCGTTGGTACTCTGGCGCTCGGCCAGGGTCTTGTGGTCAACGGTGGCATGTTTTTCAAGGATCGCAATGATCCGGTCCTTGAAACCCACGCCGGTGTCGCCGATGACCTTGATCGGATAATCCTCGCAGGGGAATTCGATCTTTGGCGCTTTTACTTCAGAGTCTGTCATGGGGTAACGGCCTCGTAAGCCGTGGTAACGCACATGGCCCCGCTCCGGATGGGAACGAGGCCATGCAGGTCAACACTTCAATCAGTTGAACAAGCCGTAGAAGAATAGACGGATGCTATCCCACATGCGGCGGAAGATACCACCTTCCTCGACCGCGTCCAGAGCGATCAGGTCGGCGCTGTGCACCACTTTGTCGTCCAGTTTGACTTCGACTTTACCGATCACGTCGCCCTTGGCGATGGGAGCGGTCAGTTGCGGGTTCATGGTCATGCTGGCAGCGAGCTTCTTGAGCTGGCCTTTAGGCAAGGTCATGGTCAGGTCCTGGGCCAGGCCGGCCTTCACCTGATTGGTGGTGCCTTTCCAGACCTGGGCCTGGGCCAGTTCGGTGCCCTTCTGGTAGAAGGTCTGGGTTTCGAAGAAGCGGAAACCGTAGGTCAACAGTTTCTGGGTCTCGGCGGCACGGGCCACTTCGCTGTTGGTGCCGAAGACGACGGCGATCAGGCGCATGCCATCACGGACAGCCGAGGACACCATGCAGTAGCCAGCCTCGTCGGTGTGGCCGGTCTTCAGGCCATCGACGGTCTTGTCGCGCCACAGCAGCAGGTTGCGGTTAGGCTGCTTGATGCCGTTCCAGAAGAATTCCTTCTGGGAGTAGATGGCGTAGTGCGCCGGGTCTTCGTGAATGATCGCCCGTGCCAACAGCGCCATGTCGTGAGCCGACGAATAGTGCTCAGGGTTCGGCAGGCCGGTAGGGTTCATGAAGTGGCTGTTGGTCATGCCCAGGTCGGCCACGGTTTTGTTCATCATGTCGGCGAACGCATCTTCGCTGCCGGCGATGTGCTCGGCCAGGGCGACGCTGGCGTCGTTGCCGGACTGGATGATGATGCCGTGCAACAGGTCGCTGACGGTCACTTGCGAACCGACCTTGATGAACATCCGCGAACCGCCGGTCCGCCAGGCGTTTTCGCTGACGGTCACCGGATCGTTTTCACCGATCTGGCCGCGACGGATTTCCAGGGTGGCGATGTAGGCGGTCATCAGCTTGGTCAGGCTGGCCGGTGGCAGGCGCTGGTCACCGTTGTTCTCTACCAGGACCTCGCCGCTGCTGGCATCCATGAGCACAAAGGATTTGGCGGCCAATTGAGGAGGCGCAGGCATCATCTCGACCGCGAACGCGGCTGGGGAGAGAAGCAGCGGGACTAGCAGGCAAAGGCGTTTGGCAAAGGTGGTGATGTTCATCCGTCTCTCGAAATCGCTAATGGAACTGCCCGAAGGCAAAACTAAACAGGCAGCCTCTTAACGGGCCACCGCGTATTTAAGTTGCTCACTCACTACCCTTGCCGGGCTTTTGTTATGCATGGAGCCAACAACCTGACCCGCTCCAACCGCAAGCGGGCCTCAATCAATTACTCGGCGGTGACCAGGCTCGGCGAACCGAGATTGGCCAGGCGCACACTGTTCTGCACTTGCTGGACTTCACCCGGAGAACCGATCGGCCCCAGGCGCACCCGATGCAGTGTCTGCTGGTTGCGCACGATCGAGCTGATGAACACCGGGGCGCTCACCATCGAGCTGAGCTTCGACCTCAGCAGCTCGGCAGCGTCCGGGTTGGCGAACGCGCCCACTTGCAGAAACTGGCCAGACGCTGTTGCAGAAGCGTTTTTTTTTGCATCGAGCTGAACGGGCACTACGGCCGCCGCGTGCTGCTGCGGCGGTGGTGTCCACTGCTCGACCGTACCGGTGGACGCCGTCACGGTCGGCGCGGCATTTTGCGCCACTTTCGGCTCGTTGAGCATCAAAGGCGCCGGACGGCCGCGTTGGGCCCACCATTCCTGCGGGTCGATACCTTCGACCTTGACCCGGGCGGTGCCGATTTCAGCGTAACCAAGTTTTTTCGCCGCCGCATACGACAAGTCGATGATGCGGTCGGAATAGAACGGCCCACGGTCATTGACCCGCAGGATCACGCTCTTGTTGTTGTCCAGGTTGGTCACCCGCACATAGCTGGGCAGCGGCAAGGTCTTGTGGGCCGCGCTCATGCCATACAGGTCATACACTTCGCCGTTGGCGGTGTTCTGGCCGTGGAACTTGGTGCCATACCAGGACGCCGTGCCCGAGGCCACGTAGCGCTTGGACTCGGCCATCGGGAAATAGGTCTTGCCCAGCACCGTGTACGGGTTGGCCTTGTAGGGGCCGGTGTGCAGGGTTGGGGTGGCGTCGGGAATGCGCGAGACATCCACGTCCCACCACGGTGCGCCGTCCTTGTGGGCCCGGTTGATATCCAGGCCGGGCGTCGCGCGCACGGCGGTGGAGTTTTTCTGGGTCGGCGCGCGGCTGGTCGAACAACTGACGACCAACAACGACAGCGCGGCCAACGCCACGAGCTTGAGGGGCTTGGTTTTCAGGGGTTGATAGGTAGGCAATGCCCGCATTATTTGACGCCCCGTGCTTTGACCAGCTCTTCAGACAGTTGATATACGGCCATGGCGTACATCACGCTGCGGTTATAACGCGTAATCGCGTAAAAATTCTTCAGGCCCATCCAGTATTCGGGGCCTTGTTCGCCTTCCAGGCGTATCGCGGTGACTGGCATGTCGTCACGCAGCGCATCATGACTCGACCAGCCCAACGCCCGCAACTCCCCGACGGTTTTCGTCGGCTCGATGCCCTCGGTCAGGCCCTCGTCCACCTGCTCGCCACGCACCTCGGCCCGGCTGACCACCGGCTGGCCGGCTTCCCAGCCGTGGCGCTTGAAATAGCTGGCAACACTGCCGATGGCATCGGTCGGGTTGGTCCAGATATTGATGTGGCCGTCGTCGTCGAAGTCCACCGCGTAAGCGCGAAAACTGCTGGGCATGAATTGCGGCAGGCCCATGGCCCCGGCATAGGAACCCTTGAGGGTCAGCGGGTCGACCTGCTCTTCGCGGGCCAGCAGCAGGAACTCGCGCAACTCCTTGCGGAAGAATTCGGCGCGCGGCGGGTAGTCGAAACCCAGGGTCGACAGCGCGTCGATCACCCGAAAATTCCCGGTGTTGCGGCCAAAGAAGGTCTCGACGCCAATGATAGCCACAATGAACTGGGCCGGTACGCCGTATTCCTGCTCGGCACGGGCCAGGGCCGCCTCGTGCTGGCGCCAGAAATCCACGCCCCGGGCGATACGCGCCTCGGTGATGAACATCGGCCGGTACTCGCTCCACTGCTTGACCCGCTCGGCGGGCCGGGAGATGGCGTCAAGGATCGACTGCTTGCGCTCGGCCTCGCGAAACACCCCCATCAGCTGCTCACCGGCAAAACCGTAGTCGCGGGTCATCTCACCGACGAATTCGGCCACCTGCGGCGAACCTTCGTATTCGCCGGCCTGGGCATGCGGCGCACCGCCCAGGAAGCCGACCAGGCCGATCCACGGCGCATATCGCGTCGACCAGCCACGCATTGCTTGCATTGAACTCTTCACCTTATTCAAACCTGCGCGATCCACTTGCGATGCGTATGAATCGACATCAAGACCCCAAACGCTGACAGTAGTGTCACCAACGAAGTTCCTCCGTAGCTAATGAAAGGCAACGGCACCCCCACGACCGGCAACAGGCCACTGACCATACCGATGTTGACGAAAACATAAACAAAAAACGTCATGGTCAGGCTGCCTGCCAGCAACTTGCCGAACAACGTCTGGGCCTGGGCGGTGATCACCAGCCCCCGGCCGATCAGCAGCAAATAGATCAACAGCAGCACGCAGATGCCCACCAGGCCGAATTCCTCGCCCATCACGGCGATGATGAAGTCGGTGTGGCTTTCCGGCAAAAAGTCCAGGTGCGACTGGGTGCCCATCAGCCAGCCCTTGCCGAACACCCCGCCGGAGCCGATGGCGGCCTTGGACTGGATGATGTTCCAGCCGGTGCCCAGCGGATCGCTCTCCGGGTCGAGGAAGGTCAGGATTCGCTGTTTCTGGTAGTCGTGCATCACGAAGTACCACATGGCCACCGACACCGGCACTGCGATGGCGATGACGCTGAGGATCCAGCGCCAGCGCAACCCGCCCATGAACAGCACGAAGGCGCCGCCGGCCAGGATCAGCAGCGAAGTGCCGAGGTCCGGCTGGCGCACGATCAGGATGAACGGGATGCCGATCAACAACAGGCTGATGCACACATGCTTGAGCTGCGGCGGCAGGGTGCGCTTGGACAGGTACCAGGCGATGGTCGCCGGCATGATGATCTTGAGGAATTCCGAAGGCTGGAAACGGACCACCCCGGGAATGTTGATCCAGCGGGTGGCGCCCATGGCGTTGTGGCCCATCACGTCCACCACCACCAACAGGCCCACGCCGACCACATAGGCCAGCGGCACCCAACGAGCCATGAAACGCGGCTCGAGCTGGGCAATGACGATCATCGACACCAGGCCGATGCCGAACGAGGTGGCCTGCTTGGCCAGCAGGTCCCAGTTCTTGCCACTGGCCGAATACAGCACGAACAGGCTGCCTGCGGCCAGGGTCAGCAGCAGGATCAGCAACGGACCATCGATGTGCATGCGCTGCAACAAGGTGGCACGACGGCGCATCACATCTTCGCTGGAGAGGATACGGTCGAAATTATTCTTCACGGGCCGTAGCCTCCGCAGTGGTGGGGCTAGCGTATTCAGGCTTGAGCTGGCCGTGTTCGTCCAGCAGCCAGGCGTCCATGATCTGGCGCACCACCGGTGCGGCGACGCCGGAACCCGACTCACCGTTCTCGACCATCACCGCTACGACGATCTTCGGGTTGTCGGCCGGTGCAAAACCGACGAACAAGGCGTGGTCGCGGTGGCGTTCCTGGACCTTGGAGCGGTCGTACTTCTCGCCCTGCTTGATGGCGACGACCTGGGCCGTACCACTCTTGCCGGCAATCCGGTACTGCGCGCCGATGGCCGCCTTGCGGGCGGTGCCCCGGGCGCCGTGCATCACCTGCTGCATGCCGTTGTTGACCTTCTGCCAGTCCGACGGATTGCGCAGGATGATGTCCGGCATCGGGTCCGGGTCCACGGGTTTCTGGCCTTCGATGGTCTTGGCCAGGTGCGGGCGATACCACTTGCCCTTGCTCGCCACCAGCGCCGTGGCCTGGGCCAGTTGCAAGGGCGTGGCCTGCATGTAGCCCTGGCCGATCCCCAGGATCAGGGTTTCGCCGGGGAACCACGCCTGGCGCCGGGTCGCGCGCTTCCATTCCCGGGACGGCATCAGGCCGGGCGATTCTTCGAACATGTCCAGGGAGACTTTCTGACCCAGACCAAACTTGTTCATGTAGGACGACAGCCGATCGATCCCCAGCTTGTGGGCCAGATCATAGAAGTAGGTGTCGTTGGAACGCATGATGGCCGTTTCCAGGTCCACATAACCGTCGCCGGTGCGGTTCCAGTTGCGGTACTTGTGGTCGTAGTTGGGCAACATGTAATAGCCGGGGTCATAGACCCGGCTCGACGCGGTCACCACGCCGGAGTCCAGCCCGGCAATCGCCACGGCCGGCTTGATGGTCGACCCCGGTGGATAGAGGCCGCGCAGCACACGGTTGAACAGCGGCCGATCGATGGAATCGCGCAACTCGGCGTAGGCCTTGAAGCTGATGCCGGTGACGAACAGGTTCGGGTCGAAACTCGGCTGGCTGACCATCGCCAGCACCTCGCCGGTGTTCGGGTCCAGCGCCACCACCGCGCCGCGCCGTCCGCCCAGCGCCGCTTCGGCGGCCTCTTGCAGCTTGATGTCCAGGCTCAGGACGATGTCCTTGCCGGGAATCGGGTCGGTGCGCTTGAGCACTCGCAATACGCGGCCGCGAGCATTGGTTTCGACTTCCTCGTAACCCACCTGACCATGCAGCTCGGGCTCGTAGAAACGCTCGATGCCGGTCTTGCCGATATGGTGGGTGCCGCTGTAATTGACCGGATCGAGGGTCTTGAGCTCTTTCTCGTTGATCCGCCCCATGTAGCCGACCGAGTGGGCAAAGTGCGGCCCCTGGGGATAATGACGCACCAACTGCGCCACCACCTCGACGCCGGGCAGGCGGAACTGGTTCACGGCGATCAAGGCGATCTGCTCTTCGGTCAGCTCGAACAGGATCGGCACCGGCTCGAACGGACGTCGACCCTGGCGCATGCGCTTCTCGAAGATCGCCCGGTCCTCGGGCGTCAGTTGCAGCACTTCGACGATCACGTCGAGCACTTGCTGCCAGTCGCCGGAGCGCTCGCGGGTCATGCTCAGGCTGAAACTGGGCCGGTTATCCGCCACCACCACGCCATTGCGGTCGAAGATCAACCCGCGGGTCGGCGGAATCGGCTGCACATGCACCCGGTTGTTTTCCGACAGGGTCGAGTGGTACTCGTACTGGATCACCTGGAGGAAATACAAGCGCGCAATCAGCACGCAGATCAGCGTCACCACCGTAATAGCGCCGAACACGACGCGACCCCGCACCAGGCGGGCGTCTTTTTCGTGGTCCTTGATGCGGATCGGCTGGGGCATGGGGCAGGATTACTTGTGGTAAGGGTGCCCGGACAGAACTGTCCAGGCACGATACAGCTGTTCGCCGATCAGGATCCGCACCAACGGGTGTGGCAACGTCAACGGCGACAATGACCAGCGCTGATCGGCCCGGGCACAGACTTCCGGCGCCAGCCCTTCCGGGCCACCGACCATGAAATTGACCGTGCGCGAATCCAGCCGCCAGCGATCGAGCTCCACCGCCAGTTGCTCGGTGCTCCAGGGCTTGCCATGGACTTCGAGGGTGACAATGCGCTCGTTCGGCCCGACCTTGGCCAGCATGGCTTCGCCTTCCTGGCGGATGAAGCGCGCCACGTCGGCGTTCTTGCCACGGGTGTTGAGCGGAATTTCCACCAGTTCCAGGGCCAGCTCGGACGGAAGACGCTTGGCATATTCATGCCAGCCTTCTTCCACCCACTTGGGCATGCGAGAACCGACGGCGATCAGGCGCAGTCGCACAGCGGTCCCTTATTGCTGGTCTTTGTTGAGCTTGGTGAAGTGCTCATGGGGGTTTTCCGGGCTGTGGTGCGCGGCGCTGGCCGAACGGCTCTGCTCGGCACCGGCCCACAGGCGCTCCAGGTCGTAGAACTGGCGCGCCGAGGCAGTCATCATGTGCACGATGACATCGTCCATATCCAGCAGTACCCAGTCGCTGTCGCCCTTGCCTTCTTCACCCAGCGGCTTGACGCCCTGGGCCTTGACCGCTTCGCGGACCTTGTCCAGCATCGCGCCGATCTGGCGGTTGGAGGTACCGGTGGCGATGATCATGTAGTCCGTGATGCTCTGCTTTTCACGAACGTCGATCACCTGGATGTCCTGGGCCTTGACGTCTTCCAGGGCCGCCACGGCCACCTTGACCAGTTCTTCACCGGCCAGTACGACGCCGGTGTGGGCCTCTACTGGCAGCGGGGCGCTTTTGAACGTGCCTTTGCGCTTTACTTTGTTTACGTCTTTGTCAGTCATATAAAACTCGTTTTGCTCGTATGTTCGGGCGCTTCGCTACACGCATTCACGTGCCTTGAAGCACACCTTTTTCAGTTCGACGCACGGTAAAGCCCGTGCGCATCGATGTAGGCCAGGACCGCGTCGGGCACCAGGAAACGTACCGACTTACCGCTGGCCAGCAGTTGACGGATCTGGGTGGCGGATACCGCGAGCGGCGTCTGCCAGACGAATGCAATCTGTCCGCTCGGCCCTTTCAGGGCCAGCGGGTCGCTCACCGAGCGGGCCGCCAGCAGGTTGCGCAAGGCATCCGGCGGCTCGCTGTCGGCATCCGGGCGTTGCAGCACCAGGATGTGGCAATGCTGGAGCAACTCTTCCCAGCGATGCCAAGTGGGCAGGCCGCAAAATGCGTCCCAGCCCAGAAGCAGAAAAACCTGGGCATCAGCGGCCAGTTCGGCGCGCATCAGCTCCAGGGTATCAATGGTGTAGGACGGTTTGTCCCGCTGCAATTCGCGGGCGTCCACCACCAACGGTGCCACACCGGCCACCGCGCACTCGACCATCGCCAGGCGGTCCTGCGCCGGCACCTGCGGTGTATCCCGGTGAGGCGGCCGGGCGCTGGGCGTCAGGCGTAGCTCATCGAGGGCCAGGGCGTCGGCGACTTCCAGCGCACCGCGCAAATGGCCGATGTGCACCGGGTCGAACGTGCCGCCCAGGATACCGATGCGCCGGGGCGGGGTTGTCGTCGTCACAGCAGCTGGCGGGTCGAGATCGCCCAAGTCAGACCGACTCCTGTCCGCGCAACTGGCCGTCACCGACCACGATGTACTTCTCGCAGGTCAGGCCTTCGAGGCCCACCGGGCCACGGGCGTGCAGCTTATCAGTAGAAATGCCGATCTCGGCACCCAATCCGTATTCAAAGCCATCGGCGAAGCAGGTCGGGGTGTTGATCATCACCGACGCCGAATCCACTTCGGCCACGAAGCGCCGGGTTTCCCCCAGGTTTTCACTGACAATGGAGTCGGTGTGGTGGGAGCCATGGCGGTTGATGTGCTCGATGGCCTCCTCCAGCCCGTCGACCACGCGGATCGACAGGATCGGCGCCAGGTATTCGGTGTCCCAGTCTTCTTGCGTGGCCGCAACGGCCTCGATGATCGCCCGGGTGCGCTCGCAACCGCGCAGCTCGACGCCTTTTTCGCGGAACTGGGCAGCCATCGACGGCAGGAAGTCCTTGGCCACGGCCTGGTCCACCAGCAAGGTTTCCATCGCGCCGCAGATACCGTAGCGGTAGGTCTTGGCGTTGAAGGCGATGCGCTGGGCCTTCGGCAGTTCGGCGTGGGCGCTGACGTAGACGTGGCAGATGCCGTCCAGGTGCTTGATCACCGGCACGCGGGCGTCGCGGCTGACCCGTTCGATCAGGCCCTTGCCGCCACGCGGCACGATGACATCGACGAACTCGGGCATGGTGATCAATGCGCCGACTGCGGCGCGGTCAGTGGTTTCCACCACTTGCACCACGGCCGCCGGCAGATCGGCCTCGGCCAGGCCGCGCTGGATGCAGGCGGCAATGGCACGGTTGGAATGGATGGCCTCGGAGCCGCCACGCAGGATGGTCGCGTTACCCGACTTCAGGCACAGGCTGGCGGCGTCGATGGTCACGTTCGGCCGCGACTCGTAGATGATCCCGACCACGCCCAGGGGCACGCGCATCTTGCCGACCTGGATGCCCGACGGCCGGTAGCTCATGTCGCGGATCGCCCCGACCGGGTCCGGCAGGGCCGCGACCTGGCGCAGACCGACGATCATGCCGTCGATGCGTGCAGGGGTCAGCGCCAGGCGCTCGAGCATGGCCGGTTCCAGACCATTGGCCCGGCCAGCGGCCAGGTCCAGCTCGTTGGCAGCGGACAACTCGGCACGCGCGGCGTCCAGCGCATTGGCGGCGGCCTGCAGGGCGCGGTTTTTCTGCGCGGTGCTGGCCCGGCCGATGATGCGCGACGCTGCACGAGCGGCGCGACCCAGGCGGGTCATGTAGTCAAGAACGGACTCAGTCATGGTCTGTGTGGTCTTGGCGATGAGGAAAGCGGCAGATTATAGCTGTCGTAACCCTCGACTAACAGCATGGACTCACAGTGGTGACCGGCGGAGGAGCAAAACAGCCGTAAACAGCCGGTTGAAGCGACTGTTCAGCGGTGATTAAGCTTTCCATTGCTATCATCGCGCTTCCTTTGGCCTCACTTCGTTTATCGCCATGACCGATTTGCCATCGCCCAACGCCCTGCCCCACGCTTTTTTCGATCGCGACGCCCAGGTGCTTGCCAAGGACCTGCTGGGCAAGGTCATCCGTCACAAGGTCGGTGAGCTGTGGCTCGGCGCGCGGATCATCGAGACCGAGGCGTATTACTTCGCCGAAAAAGGCAGCCATGCCTCGCTGGGCTACACAGAAAAACGTAAGGCTTTGTTTCTGGATGGCGGGCACATCTATATGTACTACGCCCGGGGCGGCGATTCGTTGAACTTCAGCGCCCAGGGCCCCGGCAATGCAGTGCTGATCAAATCGGCGTACCCGTGGGTCGACGCCCTTTCCGGGCCGGCGAGCCTGGCGCAGATGCTGCTCAACAACCCCGACGCCCAAGGCCGACCGCGCACACCGCAGAAACTCTGTGCCGGCCAGACCCTGCTGTGCAAAGCCCTGGGGCTGAAAGTGCCGGACTGGGACGCCAAACGCTTCGACCCCGAGCGCTTGCTGGTGGAAGATGTCGGCGTGCCGACGGTCAATGCGATCCAGACCACCCGCCTGGGCATTCCCCAGGGACGGGACGAGCACCTGCCCTACCGCTTCGTCGATGCCGCCTATGCCCCGTGGTGCACCCGCAACCCTTTGCGGCGCGGACAGGTCGAAGGGCGTGATTATTTTTTGTTGTCCTGATGAAATACCGCATCCCCCTGTGGGAGCCGGCTTGTGGGAGCAAGGCTTGCCCGCGATGCAGGCGACACGGATCAACAGTAAGGTCGCGTCATCGTTCGTCGCGAGCAAGCTTTGCTCCCACAAGCGCTCCCCACAGTAAAAACTGCATGCCCATCACTATTCAATGGAGTTGTATTTATGGGCCCATGGCTCGATAGCATCACCAGCTGGTTGACCGTCAACCCGCAATGGCTGGCGGTGGCGGTGTTCATCGTCGCCTGCGTGGAGTGCCTGGCCATCGCCGGCCTGATCGTGCCGGGTACGGTGCTGTTGTTTGCGATTGCCGTGCTGGCCGGCAGCGGCGCGTTGTCCTTGGGCGAGACGTTGTTGCTGGGCCTGCTTGGCGGGCTGCTCGGGGACCTGGTGTCGTACTTCCTCGGCCGGCATTTCCACCAGAACATCCGGCGCCTGCCGGGGTTGCGGCATCACCCGGAATGGATGAGCGCGGCGGAAAGTTATTTCCAGCGCTACGGCATCGCCAGCCTGCTGGTGGGTCGTTTTATCGGCCCGCTACGGCCCATGTTGCCGATGGTGGCCGGGATGTGCGACATGCCGTTCCCACGCTTCGCCGCCGTCAGCGTGTTGGCTGCAGCGGGCTGGACCGTGGCGTACCTGCTGCCGGGCTGGGCCACCGGGGCGGCGTTTCGCCTGCCACTGCCTGAAGGTTTCTGGCCACAGGCCGGCGTGGTCATCGGCAGCATCGCGGTGATGATCGGGCTGAGCGTCAACAGCAGCATGCGTCGCCATCGCCATGCCACGGCACTGATCGCAGGCCTGGGCCTGGTGATCCTGATCGGCCTGTTCATCGGCTTTCGTTACCTGACGGCGTTCGACCAAGGCTTGATGGCCCTGGTCCAGGAGCATCGCAGCCCGACGCTGGATGAAATCGCCGTGACCTTCACGCTGATCGGCGAATTCCGCTACATGCTGATTGTCTGCAGCCTGGTGACCGGGTTATTGCTGTTGGCACGGCAATGGCGCCAGGCGATCTTTGCCGGTGGCACGATGCTGCTTACCTCCCTGGCCAATACCGGCAGCAAACACTTCTTTGCCCGTGTGCGCCCGGAAATCCTCACCGACCCGCTGACCAGCTACAGCATGCCCAGCGGCCACTCCTCCGGGGCCTTCGCGCTGTTCCTGACCCTCGCCGTCCTGGCCGGTCGCGGCCAACCGCCACGCCTGCGCCTGACCTGGCTGTTGCTGGGCTGCCTGCCGGCGCTGGCCATCGCCCTGTCGCGGGTCTACCTGGGGGCGCACTGGCCGAGCGACATCGTCGCCGGGGCGATGCTCGCCGCCAGCATCTGTGCGGCCGCCCTGTGGTTGAGCCAGCGCCAGAGCCCGCTACCGGCCATGCCGCCGAAAGTCTGGTGGCTGGTCCTGCCGGCGCTGGTGGCGGTGTTCAGCTTCTTCGCGCTGCGGCACTTGCCGCATGCGATGTTGCGGTATGCCTACTGATGTCAGAGACGCTGCACTCCACCTGTGGGAGCGAGCCTGCTCGCGAAGGCGGCGGCACACTCAACATTGATGCAAGCTGACCCACCGCTTTCGCGAGCAGGCTCGCTCCCACAGAGGTCCGCATTGATCTACCAAAATCAGCGTGTCAGGCGAACAGTTCGCCCTGCAACTCATCGAGCAACGCCTGGATCGCATCCAGGCGCTGTTGCGGGTCGTCGAGTTGCAGCAGGTCGATCTTGTCCAGCTCATTGAACGGCAACAGGTAGGCCAGTTGATTGGCCAGCGATTGCTGGCCCGTCGCTTCGGTGCCCATGTTCAGCGCCTCGACCATCGGGTGCTCGGCCAGGGCCTTGAGCAGCGCCACCAGATCGGCGTCTTCCTCTTGCAGCGGTTGCTCCGGTTCCTCTTCCAGCCACTCGACTTCAGCGACCGTCAGTTGATCCGCCTGGACGCTGCTGCCATGGACGATAAAGCGCCGCCCGCCCTGCACGCGAATGCCCAGCAGACCATTGTCCTGCTGGGAAAAGTCGGTGATGCGCGCTTCGCAACCGACCCGCGCGTAGCCCTCAGGCGCGATGCCGACTTCCTCGCCATCGAGGATGCACACCACGCCGAAGCCTTCGCCCTTTTTCATGCAGCGCCCGATCATGTCGAGGTAACGCGCCTCGAATATCTGCAAGTCGAGGATGCAACCGGGGAACAGCACGGTGTTCAACGGGAAAAGCGGCAAGCTCATAACCAATTCCTTAAACCGTCATCGACACCACCAACGGCAGCAACACCGCCGTGGCCACGCCCATCAGACTCATCGCCAGCGCCGCAAAGGCGCCGGTCTCCTCGCTTTCCTGCAACGCCACCGACGTGCCCACCGCATGGGCCGCCAGCCCCAGAGCCATGCCCCGGGCTTCAGGGCTATGGACACCCAACCGGGTCAAAATGCTCGGGCCGAGAATCGCCCCGAGCACACCGGTGATCAACACGAACACCGCCGCCATCGCCGCCACACCGCCGATCTGCTCGGCCACCAGCATGGCGATCGGCGAGGTCACGGACTTGGGCGCCATGGTCATCAGAATCATGTGCTCGGCGCCGAAAGCCCAGCCCAACACCACCGCAGAGCCCGTGGCAAACACCCCGGCTATCACCAGCGTAGTAAAAATCGGCCAGAACAACTGCCGGATCCGTCGCAAGTTCAAATACAACGGCACCGCCAGGGCGACCGTGGCCGGGCCCAGCAGGATGCTGAGGATCTCGGTGCTCTTGCGGTATTCGGCATAGTCGATGCCGCAACCGACCAGCACGCCGATCAACAGCACCATCGACATCAGCACCGGTTGCAGGAACACCCAGCGAGTCTTTTCGAACGCCGCCAGCACCAGCTGATAGGCGCCCAAGGTAATGCCGATGCCGAACAGCGGATGGTGGATCACCGAGGTCCAGGCCCCTTGCCAGTCGAGCATCATTGGCTGTCCTCCGGGGCGGCGATGTGACGCCGGGCCAGGCGCTGCATCAGCACCCCTGTCAACGCCACGGACAGCACCAGCGACAAGGTCAACGCACCGACGATGGCCCAGAAATCGGCGGCAATCGCCCGGGCATAGACCATCACCCCCACGGCGGGCGGCACCAGCAGCAACGGCAGGTAACGCAGCAGGCTGCCGGCCGCCAGGTTCAACGGCTCGCTGACTTCGCCGCGCACCACCAGATAACCCAGCAGCAACAGCAGGCCAATGATCGGCCCCGGCAACACCGGCAAGAACAAATGATTGATCGCAGTGCCCAGCAATTGAAACAGCACCAGCCAGGTCAGGCCCCGTAGCAACATCCGCTCTCTCCCCTCACAAACACCCATGAACCCCGTCCCGTAGAAACTGCCTGTAGGAGCTGTCGAGTGCAACGAGGCTGCGATCTTTCCCCAGACACTTGAGTCTCAAGCGAAAGATCAAGATCAAGATCAAAAGATCGCAGCCTTCGGCAGCTCCTACAGGGAGTAACCAGACGACACATTTAAACACGCCCGCGCTATGGGTCGGCATTCGTAAAAAGCATGTTCGGTGACCTTACTTGCGCGCCATGTTGATCTACAGTGGTTCTCCGGGGATGCCGATCCCCGTTCCATAAAAAGTAAAACAGATGAACCCAAGGAGAGTCTCAATGCCCTACGTTCCCGTTGCAGCGCTCAAAGATTATGTCGGCAAGGAACTCGGACGTTCCGAATGGCTCACCATCGATCAGGAACGCATCAACCTGTTCGCCGAAGCCACTGGCGACTTTCAGTTCATCCACGTCGATCCGGTCAAGGCCGCGCAGACCCCGTTTGGCAGCACCATCGCCCACGGTTTCCTGTCGCTGTCGCTGATGCCCAAGCTGATGGAAGACATCCTGATCCTGCCCGAGGGTGTGAAGATGGTCGTCAACTACGGGCTGGACAGCGTACGCTTCATCCAACCGGTGAAGGTCGATTCCAAGGTCCGGCTCAAGGTCGACCTGGTGGAAGTCACCGAGAAAAAACCTGGCCAATGGCTGCTCAAGGCCACCGCCACGCTGGAGATCGAAGGTTCGGAAAAACCGGCCTACATCGCCGAGCCGCTGTCGCTCTGCTTCGTGTAAACCTGCGCGGTCGCGAAACCGCTCAGGCAGTTTCGCATCGCTTCCCTATGTTCAACGCGCATAGCTGCGGCATACTCGTGGCCTGATGACCTGGATCCCGTTATGCGCTTATTCGTCCCACTGACCCTGACCCTGCTGCTCACCGCCTGTGGCAACGGCGAATCGCCGCTGCCTCCCGACGCGCGCCTGCCCGACGGCGGTCGCTATCGCGGCGACCTGGTGGACGGACTGCTGCAAGGCCAGGGGCGCATCGATTACCCCAATGGCAGCTGGTACGCCGGGCAGTTCGACAAAGGCCAGTGGCACGGCAAAGGGGAATGGCATGGCAGCAATGGCGAGGTCTATCGCGGCCAGTTCCAGCAGGGCCTGTTCCACGGCCAGGGCAGCCTGACCACACCGACCAGCAGCTACACCGGCGGCTTCAAGCTGGGGCGGCGCGACGGTGAAGGGACGCTCAAGGAAAACGGCATGACCTACCGGGGCGAGTTCAAGGCCGACCGCTACTCCGGCCTCGGACGCCTGGAACTCGACGACGGCAGCCAGTACCAAGGCCCCTTCACCAACGGCAAGCCCAACGGTGAAGGCCAGCGCTTCGATGCCAGCGGCAACCAGTTCACCGGCAATTTTGTCGATGGACAACTGCAGGGCAAGGGCACCTTCAACAGTGCCGATGGCGATGTCTACATCGGCGGCTTCAAGAACAACCAGCTCAACGGTCGCGGTCGCTACGAAAATGCCGACGGCGATGTCTGGATCGGCCAATTCAAGGATGGCGCGCTGACCGGCAAGGGCGAACTGATCGGCGCCGACGGCAGCCACTATCTCGGTCAATTCAATGATTGGCGCTTTACCGGCGAGGGTCGCCTGAACCTGCCCGACGGCAGCTTTTACGTCGGCCAGTTCGAAAGCGACAGTTACCACGGACGCGGCACCCTGGCGCTGACCGACGGCACCGTGCAAAGCGGCACCTGGGACAACGGCCAACGGGTGCGCGACGCGGACGGCAGGCTGCTGCCGGATGTACTCGAACTCGGCCTGCTGGCCCAGGGTCGCCTACTGGACGATGCCCTGGCCAACATCCCGGCCTCGACCCCGGCGGTGGAGCTGTACAGCCTGACCCTGGGCGGCGATGGCAAGCAAAGCGTGTTCCTGCGCGAGTCCGATTATGTCGCCAACATGCTCACCAGCCGTTTCGGCGCGTTCGGGCAGATCCGCCTGGTCAACCACCGCGATCACCTCGGCGACCGGCCCATGGCCAGCCGCGAAAGCCTGCGCCGCGCCGCCGCGACCCTGGCCGAACGCAGTGGCCCGGAAGACCTGATTTTCATCTACCTGACCAGCCACGGCACCAGCGAGCATGAGCTGGTGCTCGACCAGCCGCGCATGGAACTGGCCGACCTGCCCGCCGATGAACTGGCCGTGGTCCTGGCGCCACTGAAGAACCGCGACAAGATCGTAGTGATCTCGGCCTGTTATTCCGGCGGTTTCATCCCGGCGCTCAAGGACGAACGTACCCTGATCATGACCGCCTCCCGGGGCGACCGGGTGTCCTTCGGCTGCTCCGAGGAAGCCAACTTCACCTATTTCGGCGATGCGCTGTTCGCCCAGGCGTTGAACCAGACCGACGACCTGGAGCAGGCTTTCAAACGGGCCAAGGCCACCGTTGCCGAACGCGAACAGGCCGACAACTTCGAAGCGTCCGAACCGCAGATGTGGGCGCCGAGGACGGTCCTTTCCCACTGGCAACTGCTGCGCAAACAGCAGGCACGTAAAGCATTGCAAAGTGCTGCATTGAACGACGAGGCCACAAAGAGCAACTAAGCTGAACCGTATCAAGGGGGGAACACTATGTACTTGACGCCTCAGCATGTTTTGCTCGCCGGTGCTACCGGGTTGACCGGGGAACACCTGTTGGACCGGCTGCTCAACGAGCCGACCATCACCCGGGTCCTGGCCCCCACGCGCCGGCCGTTGGCCGAGCACACGCACCTGGAAAATCCAGTCGGGGAACCGGCGCAGGTATTGCCCAATCTCAGCGGACAAGTCGATATCGCCTTCTGCTGCCTCGGCACAACCATCAAGAAAGCCGGCTCTGAAGCAGCCTTCCGCGCGATTGACCTGGACCTGGTCGTGGCGTTTGCCAAGCGCGCCCGGGAGTTGGGCGCACGACACCTGGTGGTGATCAGCGCACTGGGGGCCGACGCCAAGTCATCGATCTTCTACAACCGGGTCAAAGGTGAAATGGAGGCGGCACTCAAGGCCCAGGGCTGGCCGCAACTGACCATTTGCCGGCCTTCCCTGCTGCTGGGCGACCGCGTCGAGCCGCGCCTGGCCGAGCAACTGGCCGGGCCCTTGTCGAAGCTGATCCCAGGCAAGTACCACGGCATCGAAGCCTGCCAACTGGCCCGCGCCATGTGGCGTCTGGCGCTGGAAGAGCAGGATGGGGTGCGGGTGGTGGAGTCGGATGAGTTGCGCAAGCTCGGTAAATGATTGCGGCGTCTGAGCGGGCGCCCTGTAGGAGCTGCCGAAGGCTGCGATCTTTTGATCTTTCGATCTTTCGCTTGTGACTCAAGTGGCTGGGGAAAGATCGCAGCCTCGTTGCACTCGACAGCTCCTACACAGCTCCTACACAGCTCCTACACAGCGTCTACACAGCTTCCATGCGCAGCCCAGCGGGAGCAAGCTCCCTCGCCACAGGTTCTATGGTGTTCGCTACATCCCACCCGTAGCCTGAAACCCCACCCCCATCGCGGTAAACAACGACAACGGCAACAACAAGGTATCGAGCAGCGCACTGCCCGGCAGATCGAGACCCGGGTAGCTCGGCGCCTCGGCGCCAAAGCGGTCCTTGGCGCAGCAGCCACCGTTGAGGGCGTACAGATCCAGGCGCGTGCCCGCGTACACCACCGGCGCACCAGGCTTGGCGGCGTCGAGGGTGCGAGCGGTGGCGCAGCCGGTCAGCTGCAGTGTCAGCAGCACGATCAGCAGCTTATTCATCACTGCTCAAATGATGCTCGCCCCAGCGCGGCAACATGTCCTGGGGGATATTCAGCAGATTGAGGATCCGCGCAACCACGAAATCGATCAGGTCATCAATGGTCTGCGGCTGGTGATAGAAACCCGGCGAGGCCGGCAGGATGGTCACGCCCATGTTCGACAGCTTGAGCATGTGCTCCAGGTGAATGCTCGAATACGGCGCTTCCCGCGGCACCAGGATCAACTGGCGGCGTTCCTTGAGCGTCACGTCCGCTGCCCGCTCGATCAGGTTGTTGCAGGCCCCGGTGGCAATCGCCGACAGCGTCCCGGTGGAACACGGCACCACCACCATGGCGGCCGGCGCGCCGGAGCCCGAGGCCACCGGCGACATCCAGTCTTCCTTGCCATACACACGAATCTGCCCCGCCGCCGCACCGGTGTATTCAGTGAGGAAGGCTTGCATCATCTGGGTCTTGGCCGGCAGGGTCACGTCGGTCTCGGTGGCCATCACCAGCTGCGCGGCCTTGGAGATGAGGAAATGCACCTCGCGGTCTTCGCGCACCAGGCAATCAAGCAGGCGCAAGCCGTACTGGGCGCCGGACGCACCGGTCATCGCCAGCGTGATGCGTTCGGGGCCATTGCTCATTTCAGCGCCTCGGCCAGTTTGCCGTGCAGGCCGCCGAAGCCGCCGTTGCTCATGATCACCACATGAGTGCCGGGCTGGGCCTGGCTCTTCACGCGCTCGATGATGCCTTCCAGGGAATCACTGACAATCGACGGCACCGTGCACAGCGCCGCAGTGGCGCCCAAATCCCAGCCCAGGTTGGCCGGTGCGTACCAGATCACCTGGTCGGCATCGACCACGCTTTCCGGCAGGCCGTCGCGGTGCGCGCCGAGCTTCATGGAGTTGGAACGCGGCTCGATGATCGCAATCAGCGGCGCATCACCGATGCGCTTGCGCAAACCGTCGAGGGTGGTGGCGATGGCGGTCGGATGGTGGGCGAAGTCGTCATAGATAGTGATGCCGCGCACTTCGGCGACCTTCTCCATCCGCCGCTTCACGCTCTTGAACGCGCTCAACGCGGCAATGCCCATGGACGGCACCACGCCGACATGCCGGGCCGCCGCCAAGGTCGCCAGGGCGTTGGCGACGTTGTGCTGGCCGGTCATATCCCACTCGACCACGCCTTGGGATACGCCTTCGAACATGACTTCGAACTGCGAACCGTCATCCTTGAGCAACTTCACCTGCCACTGCCCACCGGCGCCGGTGGTTTGCACCGGGGTCCAGCAACCCATCTCGATCACGCGCTGCAAGGCCGGCTCGGTGGTCGGATGAATCACCAGGCCTTCACTCGGGATGGTGCGCACCAAATGGTGGAACTGCCGCTCGATGGCCGGCAGATCGGGGAAGATGTCCGCATGATCGAACTCAAGGTTATTGAGGATAGCGGTGCGGGGACGGTAGTGGACGAATTTCGAGCGCTTGTCGAAAAACGCGCTGTCGTATTCGTCGGCCTCGATCACGAAGAACGGCGTGCCGCCCAGGCGCGCCGACACCGAGAAGTTCTGTGGCACGCCACCGATCAGGAAACCCGGGCTCATGCCGGCGTGCTCCAACACCCAGGCGAGCATGCTGCTGGTGGTGGTCTTGCCGTGGGTGCCGGCCACAGCCAGGACCCAACGGCCCTGCAACACGTGATCGGCCAGCCACTGCGGCCCGGACACGTACGGCAGGCCTTTGTTGAGCACGTACTCAACCGCCGGGTTGCCACGGGACATGGCGTTGCCGATGACCACCAGGTCCGGCGCCGGGTCCAGTTGCGCCGGGTCATAGCCTTGGGTCAGTTCGATGCCCTGGGCTTCCAGCTGAGTGCTCATCGGTGGGTAGACGTTGGCGTCGGAACCGGTCACGTGATGGCCCAGCTCCTTGGCCAGGACGGCCATCGAACCCATGAAAGTGCCGCAAATACCGAGAATATGGATGTGCATAGTCGACCTCGTAAAACATGGCCGCAGGTTAGCCTAGGGAGGGGGAAATCGCACCTTGTGTTTCGAATCTGATCGTTCCCACGCTCCGCGTGGGAATGCAGCCCGGGACGCTCTGCGTCCCTGGAAGCCGAACGCGGAGCGTCCGCAGAGGCATTCCCACGCGGAGCGTGGGAACGATCGTCACGCGGTTATCGGGCAATCGCGTGCTTGCGCAGCTTGCGGTAGAGGGTATTGCGGCTGATGCCCAGTTGTTCCGCCGTGTGGGTCATGTGCCAGCGCTGGCGCTCCAGTGCATCGAGCAGCGCCAGGCGCTCGGCATCCGCCAGCGGCCGCTCCGCCACCGTTTCAACCAGCGCAATCGACGGACGCTGACGGATCATCGCCGGCAAGTCCTCCAACCCGATCCGCCCGCCATCGCACAGCGCGGCAAGGGTCCGCAGCACGTTGCGCAGTTGCCGCACGTTGCCCGGCCAGTCGAACCCCAGCAACGCCTGGCGCGCCGGTTCGTCGATGGATACCGTCTCGGCGCCGCTCTCTTCAGCCAGCAGAAAATCCAGCAACTGCGACTTATCGCTGCGTTCGCGCAACGCCGGCAGCGGGATTTCCAGGCCGTTGAGGCGGTAGTACAAGTCCTCACGAAAACTGCCGTCCTGCACCCGATCCAGCAACTGCCGGTGAGTGGCGCTGATGATGCGCACGTTCACCGCCTCGGGCTCGCCGCCGATGGGCACCACTTGGCGATCCTCCAGCACCCGCAGCAAGCGGGTCTGCAAAGCCAGGGGCATGTCGCCGATTTCATCGAGGAACAATGTGCCGCCGTCAGCTTGTTGCAGCTTGCCACGCATGCCTTCCTTGCGCGCGCCGGTGAAGCTGCCGCCGCGATAACCGAACAGCTCGCTCTCGATCAGGCTTTCCGGGATGGCCGCGCAGTTGAGGGCGACAAAATGCTTGCCGGCGCGCTGGCTGGCGTGGTGCACGGCCTTGGCAAACGCCTCCTTGCCGGAGCCGGTTTCGCCCTGAATCAGCAGCGGCACATCGCGCTCGAACACCCGCAGCGCCTTGCGAAAATGTTCCTGCAACGCCGCATCCCCCAGGCAGATGCCCGGCAGGCGCGCGGGCTCGATGGCCTTGAGCAGCGGAGCAACCGGCACCGGCACGCTGCGCGGCTGCCCCCGCAACACGGCGAACAAATGCCGACCGTCACGGGTGCGCAGCGGCCAGCTCGCACTGGCATTTACACTCGCGCGGCCGAGCAATTCGTCCAACGAACAGTCGAAAAAGTCCTCCACCCGCTGACCGAGCAAACTGCCACGAATGTGCCCCAAGAGGTTCAGCGCACTCTGGTTGACGGCGCTGATCCGCCCTTCGCCGTTGAACGCCATCAAGCCTTCGCTGAACAGCCCTACGGACTCGGCCTGCAAGTGAAAGCGCAGCAACCATTGATTGTCGAAGCAACGCAGGAAATAGCAGCTCTCGATCATCTTCGCCGAGAGATTGACCAGGGCCATGGTGTGGAACTGGCTCTGGCGCGAGACGTCCGGCCGGGCCGAAGACACGTCGAGCACCGCCAGCAGCTCGCCCTGGGGGTCGAAGACCGGGCTGGCCGAGCAGGTCAGGCCGGTGTGGCGGCCACGAAAATGTTCTTCCTGGTGGATGGTCAGGGCCTGGCGCTCCACCAGGCAGGTGCCGATGCCGTTGGTGCCTTCGCAGGCTTCGCTCCAATCGGCGCCGAGCCAGAGGCCGGCCCGTTCGAAAATCTTCCGTTCGCTGGGGGCGGTGACGCAGTTGAGGATCACGCCTCGGGCGTCGGTCAGCAACACCGCGTGGCCGGCGCCGGAGAGTTGCTGGTGCAGGCTGGTCATTTCATTGCCGGCGATGTGCAGCACCTGTTGCAAGCGCTCGCGGCTTTCCAGCACCCGGCCATGTTCGAGCACCGTCGGCGCCAGGTTCTGGGCCGGGTCGAGGTGATAGTCCTCGAGGCAGCGCAGCCAGGAACGGGCAATCGACGGATCGCTGCCAGGGCCCTGCAAATGGGCCTTGCCCTGGGTGACCGTCAGGACTTGCTGGGCATGGCGACTCAAATGGTTGCTGTGCATTTCTTATTATTCTCCCCAAAGGTTGCGGCCTGCTGGAGTAACTGTCGAACCTTGCTCCCACAGACCTTGCCCCCACAGACCTTTGTTCCCGAAGGAGCTGTGCTGAATGTTCAGCATCCTCCAGCCCAACCGCCTTTGCAATGCTGGCGCGACCTGTCAGTCACAGACTGTCTCGTATCTGGCACAAACTGTCACACCCGCTGTATCGCAAGCGTCACACAACCCATCCGCTTGTCCGACCAACTCCTCCTAAAGTCTTGATTTACGGGCCCCGCAAGGCAATGGCCCAACCTTTGCTCTAGGCTTAATTACCAGCGCTCAATTTTGCGCGGCCCTCCCGTATAAGCACAAAAGCCAAGGAGAACTCATCATGCGTTACGCTCACCCCGGTACTGAAGGCGCTATCGTTTCGTTCAAGAGCAAATACGGTAACTACATCGGCGGCGAGTTCGTCGCGCCTGTCAAAGGTCAGTACTTCACCAACACTTCCCCGGTCAATGGCCAGCCCATTGCCGAGTTCCCGCGCTCCACGGCCGAAGACATCGAAAAAGCCCTGGACGCCGCCCACGCTGCCGCGGATGCCTGGGGTGCCACCTCGGCCCAAGCCCGCTCGCTGGTCCTACTGAAAATCGCCGACCGCATCGAAGCCAACCTCGAAGTGCTGGCGATCACCGAATCCTGGGACAACGGCAAGGCCGTGCGTGAAACCCTCAACGCCGACATCCCCCTGGCCGCCGACCACTTCCGCTACTTCGCCGGTTGCCTGCGGGCCCAGGAAGGCAGCGCCGCCGAGATCGACGGCAACACCGTGGCCTACCACATCCATGAACCGCTGGGCGTGGTCGGGCAGATCATCCCGTGGAACTTCCCGCTGCTGATGGCTGCCTGGAAACTCGCCCCAGCCCTGGCCGCCGGTAACTGCGTGGTGCTCAAGCCGGCCGAGCAAACCCCACTGGGCATCTGCGTGCTCATGGAGCTGATCGGCGACCTGCTGCCACCTGGCGTGCTGAACGTGGTGCAAGGTTTCGGCAAAGAAGCCGGAGAAGCCCTCGCCACCAGCAAGCGCATCGCCAAGATCGCCTTTACCGGCTCCACCCCAGTCGGCTCGCACATCATGAAATGCGCCGCCGAGAACATCATCCCGTCTACCGTGGAACTGGGCGGCAAGTCGCCGAACATCTTCTTCGAAGACATCATGCAAGCCGAGCCGAGCTTCATTGAAAAGGCCGCCGAAGGCCTGGTGCTGGCGTTCTTCAACCAGGGCGAAGTCTGCACCTGCCCATCCCGCGCGCTGGTGCAGGAGTCGATCTACGACGAATTCATGCAAGTGGTGATGAAGAAAGTCCTGCAGATCAAACGCGGCGACCCGCTGGACACCGAGACCATGGTCGGCGCCCAGGCGTCCGAGCAGCAATTCGACAAGATTCTTTCGTATCTGGAAATCGCCAAGGGCGAAGGCGCCGAGCTGCTGACCGGTGGCAAAGTGGAAAAACTCGAGGGCAACCTGGCGACCGGGTATTACATCCAGCCGACCCTGCTCAAGGGCACCAACAAGATGCGCGTGTTCCAGGAAGAAATCTTTGGCCCAGTGGTGAGCATCACCACCTTCAAGGACGAAGCCGAAGCCCTGGCGATCGCCAACGACACCGAGTTCGGCCTCGGTGCCGGCCTCTGGACCCGCGACATCAACCGCGCCTACCGCATGGGCCGGGCGATCAAGGCCGGTCGCGTCTGGACCAACTGCTACCACCTGTACCCGGCGCATGCCGCGTTCGGTGGCTACAAGAAGTCCGGCGTGGGTCGTGAGACGCACAAGATGATGCTCGATCACTATCAGCAGACCAAGAATTTGCTGGTGAGCTACGACATCAATCCGTTGGGGTTCTTCTAACCTGCGGGAAATTGCGCCCGGCTGATCGTTCCCACGCTCTGCGTGGGAATGCCTCTACGGACGCTCCGCGTTCGGCTCTTTGGGACGCGGAGCGTCCCTGGCTGTGTTCCCACGCAGAGCGTGGGAACAATCAAAATCAAACAACAACGCCGTCCCACCGCTCTGGCATGAGCCTTGCGTGCCCGCTCCACAGCAAACCCGAAAGTCCAACAGATCAAACAATAAAAAAGACAGAGAGGACTTATGACTTCTACCACTCAACTCAAACCCACACTCGGCACCCTGCATTTATGGGGCATTGCCGTCGGCCTGGTGATTTCCGGTGAATACTTCGGCTGGAGCTACGGCTGGGGCACCGCAGGGACCCTCGGGTTTCTCGTCACCGCCCTCATGGTGGCGTTGATGTACACCTGCTTCATCTTCAGTTTCACCGAACTGACTACCGCGATTCCTCACGCCGGCGGGCCTTTTGCCTACAGCCGACGAGCCTTCGGCGAGAAAGGCGGGTTGATCGCAGGGATCGCTACCCTGATCGAATTCGTTTTTGCGCCCCCGGCCATCGCCATGGCGATTGGCGCCTACCTCAACGTGCAATTTCCCGAGCTGGACCCCAAGCTCGCGGCGGTTGGCGCGTACATCGTGTTCATGACCCTGAACATCCTCGGCGTCAGCATCGCCGCCGCGTTCGAGCTGGTGGTCACCGTGCTGGCGGTCGCCGAGTTGCTGGTGTTCATGGGCGTGGTCGCGCCGGGCTTCAGCTTCAGTAACTTCGTGCTCAATGGCTGGGCCGGCTCCAATGAGTTCAGCCTCGCCTCGATCCCGGGCATTTTCGCGGCGATCCCCTTCGCGATCTGGTTCTTCCTCGCCATCGAAGGCGCGGCCATGGCCGCCGAAGAAGCCAAGGACCCGAAACGCACGATTCCCCGCGCTTACGTCAGCGGCATCCTGACCCTGGTGTTCCTCGCCATCGGCGTGATGATCATGGCCGGCGGCGTGGGTGACTGGCGCCAACTGTCAAACATCAACGACCCGCTGCCCCAGGCCATGAAGGCCGTGGTCGGCAACGATTCAACGTGGATGCACATGCTGGTGTGGATCGGCCTGTTCGGCCTGGTGGCGAGTTTCCACGGAATCATCCTCGGCTACTCGCGGCAATTCTTCGCCCTGGCCCGGGCCGGCTACCTGCCCCGTGGCCTGGCGAAACTGTCGCGCTTCCAGACCCCGCACCGGGCGATCCTGGCCGGCGGCGTCATCGGCATCGCGGCGATCTACAGCGATGGCCTGGTCAACCTGCAGGGCATGAGCCTGACGGCAGCGATGATCACCATGTCGGTGTTCGGCGCCATCGTGATGTACATCATCAGCATGCTCAGCCTGTTCAGGCTGCGTAAGACCGAACCAAACCTGGAACGCACCTTCCGCGCCCCGGGCTATCCGATCGTGCCGGGCATTGCGCTGTTCCTGGCGGTGGTGTGCCTGGTGGCGATGGCGTGGTTCAACACCCTGATCGGCCTGGTGTTCCTGGCGTTCATGGTGGTCGGCTACCTGTATTTCCAACTGACCGCCAAGCAACGCTCCAATGCACCGGCGGACGCTATGCTCACAGGTATCTGAAGTTGCACCGGCACCGGGCCGAGGGCCTGGTGCCTGCTATTTAAAAGTGCACACAGTTCCCTTCCTGTGTGGGAAAACTCTTGGGAAGGCTCTGTGGGAAGGACTCTGTGGGAGCAAAGCTTGCTCCCACAAGGTTCTCCCACAGAGCTCTCCCACTGGGCTCTCTCACTGGGTTCTTCCACAGGGTTGGATCTGCGGTGTATTTGAGTATTTAGAGATTCAGGAGGACACCGCCCCATGGCCGCATTCGCCCATTCCGTCGGCGCCCAGACCTATCGCTTCGACAGCCTCAAAGACCTGATGGCCAAGGCCAGCCCGGCGCGTTCCGGGGATTTTCTGGCCGAGGTCGCGGCGCTCAACGATGGTGAGCGCGTGGCCGCGCAAATGGCGCTGGCCGAGCTGCCCCTCAGCCATTTCCTGCAAGAAATGCTGATTCCTTACGAGGTCGACGAAGTCACCCGGCTGATCGTCGACACTCACGACAAACAAGCCTTCGCCACCGTCAGCCATCTCACCGTCGGCGGTTTTCGCGACTGGCTGCTCAGCGACGCCGCCGATGAACAGAGCCTGCGGGCGCTGGCCCCGGGCCTGACGCCGGAAATGGTCGCCGCCGTGTCGAAGATCATGCGCGTGCAGGATTTGGTACTCGTGGCGCAGAAAATCCGCGTGGTGACCAAGTTCCGCGGCACCCTCGGCCTGCGCGGGCGCCTGTCCACCCGCCTGCAACCCAACCACCCCACCGACGAACCCGCCGGCATCGCCGCGAGCATCCTCGACGGCCTGCTCTACGGCAACGGCGACGCCATGATCGGCATCAACCCGGCCACCGACAGCACCGCCTCGATCTGCGCCATGCTGGAAATGCTCGACGCCATCATCCAGCGCTACGACATCCCCACCCAAGGCTGCGTGCTGACCCACGTCACCACCTCCATCGAAGCGGCGAACCGCGGCGTGCCCCTGGACCTGGTGTTCCAGTCCATCGCCGGCACCGAAGCTGCCAACGCCAGTTTCGGCATCAGCCTGAGCGTCTTGAAAGAAGGCTACGACGCCGGGCTCAGCCTGAATCGCGGCACCTTGGGCAACAACCTGATGTATTTCGAAACCGGCCAGGGCAGCGCGCTGTCAGCCAACGCCCACCACGGCGTCGATCAACAGACCTGCGAGACCCGGGCCTACGCCGTGGCGCGACATTTCAACCCGTTCCTGGTGAATACGGTTGTAGGATTCATCGGCCCGGAGTACCTGTACAACGGCAAACAGATCATCCGCGCCGGCCTCGAAGACCACTTCTGCGGCAAGCTTCTGGGCGTGCCGATGGGCTGCGACATCTGCTACACCAACCACGCCGAAGCCGACCAGGACGACATGGACACCCTGCTGACCCTGCTGGGCGTGGCCGGGATCAACTTCATCATGGGCATCCCCGGCTCCGACGACATCATGCTCAACTACCAGACCACCTCGTTCCACGACGCCCTCTACGCCCGCCAGACCCTGGGCCTCAAGCCGGCGCCGGAATTCGAAACATGGCTGGCGAACATGGGCATCTTCACCCAGGCCGATGGCCGGGTGCGGTTCGGCGACAACCTGCCACCGGCGTTTCGTCACGCATTAGCTCATTTGGGATAAGCCGCATTGGGGATGAGAGAACTGCCCATGGATAAAAAACCTGTCGACCCACAAAACCCTTGGCTGAATCTGCGCAACCTCACCCCGGCGCGCATCGCCCTGGGGCGCACTGGCACCAGCCTGCCGACCTCGGCGCAACTGGATTTCCAATACGCCCATGCCCAGGCCCGCGATGCGGTGCACCTGGCGTTCGATCATCAGGGCATTCGTGCGCAGTTAACCGAACGCGGCCGTGAAAGCCTGTTGCTCCACAGCGCGGCCAGCGACCGCAACAGTTATCTACAGCGCCCGGACCTGGGCCGACGGCTCGACGACGCCTCCGCGCAGGTCCTGGAGGATTACGCGGCGGCCCACCCTGGCGGCGTGGATCTGGCCATCGTCGTGGCTGACGGCCTGTCGGCGCTGGCGGTGCATCGCCATACCTTGCCGTTCCTGGCGCGGCTGGAAGAGCAGATCGCTGCTGACGGTTGGTCTGTGTCGCCAATAGTTTTGGTGGAGCAAGGCCGCGTTGCCGTGGCCGATGAAGTGGCGCAGCGGCTCGGCGCGAAAATGTCGGTGATCCTGATCGGCGAACGCCCCGGCCTCAGTTCCCCCGACAGCCTGGGGCTGTATTTCACCTACGCCCCCAAGGTCGGCCTGACCGATGCCTATCGCAACTGCATCTCCAATGTCCGCCTCGAAGGCCTGAGCTACGGCATGGCCGCCCATCGCCTGATCTACCTGATGCGCGAGGCCTGTCGCCGCCAGCTTTCGGGGGTCAATCTGAAGGACGAAGCCCAGGTTCACACTCTGGATTCGGAAAACGCTGCCGATATGAAAGGTAATTTCCTACTGGCGCCGCCCCGAAACTGATCCGTTTATCCGATTGCGTTTTTGATCCGCTTTCAGGCAGCATCAAAAGCACGGCAGCGCGACATTGTTGTCTGAATATCTGTCGACCTTTGCAGACGAGACCTACCATGCGGATTATCCAAGCGACCCTGGAACACCTGGACCTGCTGACCCCATTGTTCGTCAAATACCGGGAATTCTACGGCTCCCTGCCCTACCCGGATTCGTCCCGAGCCTTCCTCGAAAAACGCCTGCGCCGCAAGGAGTCGGTGATCTACCTGGCCTTGCCGGATGATGACGACAACAAGCTGCTGGGCTTCTGCCAGCTCTACCCAAGCTTCTCGTCGCTGTCGCTCAAGCGCGTGTGGATCCTCAACGACATCTACGTCGCCGAAGACGCCCGCCGCCAACTGGTGGCCGACAACCTGATCCGCACCGCAAAAAAAATGGCCAAGGAAACCAACGCCGTCCGCATGCGCGTCTCCACCAGCAGCAACAACGAAGTGGCGCAGAAGACCTACGAGTCGATTGGGTTCAAGGAAGACACCGAGTTCAAGAACTACGTGTTGCCGATCAGCGAGGGGATCTGAGCCGTTCGGAGCAATGATCGGGGACATATCCATTGCTGCGGTAACGGCGGCTTAGGGTTCCGCCCTGACGGCGGGTCACTTTCGAAAAGCGCGAAAGTAACCAAAGCGCTTCTGCCCCACCACTTGGTGCCTCGCCTAGGCTCGGCATGCCCTCACTCCGGCATTGCTCCGTGGGCCCGCCGCGAAGGGCCATCCATGGCCCAGCGCGGCTATCCCGGCATCCATGCCGGGATGCCCACTCCACAATGCCTGCGTTCGGCCAGCGTGGTTAACGGGGCGCCGAGATCAACATCCACCGCGAGGCGGCCTAACGGCCGACCTGACTCTCCCGCTCATACACCCATCAGATCTGTTTGAGCAGGACCTGTGGGAGCAAAGCTTGCTCGCGATAGCGGTCCGTCAGGCAACATCAATACTGACTGTTCCACCGCCATCGCGAGCAAGCCCGCTCCCACACTGTTTTTGAGGCATGCACAAAAACCAACGTTCACCGCAGCCCCCCCCTGTGGGAGCAAAGCTTGCTCGCGATAGCGGTCTGTCAGGCAACATCACTACTGACTGCCCCACCGCCATCGCAAGCAAGCCCGCCCCCACAGGGTTCTCCACTGCCCACAGAACCACCGAAATCCCCAGCTACAAACTCAACACGCGCTTCACAATCCTCGCCGTATAATGCCGCTCTTCCCGGCTTGTAAGAAAAAGCTACACACTCTGTAGCCATACTCAAAGCCAGTCCCACCCGCCTGCCGAGTCGGGCCGCCACCACAGGTGTTTTGCATGGATTTCAACCCCCTCGACCTCATTCTGCATCTCGACGTCTACCTCGACATGCTGGTGACCAACTACGGGACCTGGATCTACGCCATCCTGTTCCTGGTGATCTTCTGTGAAACCGGCCTGGTGGTCACACCCTTCCTGCCGGGCGATTCCCTGCTGTTCATCGCCGGCGCCGTAGCCGCCGGTGGCGCCATGGACCCAGTCCTGCTGGGCGGCCTGCTGATGCTCGCGGCCATCCTCGGCGACAGCACCAACTACCTCATCGGCCGCACCGCCGGCGAAAAACTGTTCAGCAACCCCAACTCGAAAATCTTCCGCCGCGACTACCTGCAGCAAACCCACGACTTCTACGACAAACACGGCGGCAAAACCGTGACCCTGGCGCGCTTCCTGCCGATCATCCGCACCTTCGCGCCCTTCGTCGCCGGCGTCGGCAAGATGAATTACCTGCGCTTCTTCGGCTTCAGCGTCCTCGGCACCGTCCTCTGGGTCGGCGGCCTGGTGACCCTCGGCTACTTCTTCGGCAACGTGCCGTTCATCAAGCAGAACCTGTCGCTGCTGGTCGTCGGCATCATCCTGCTGTCGCTGCTGCCGATGATCATCAGCCTGGTGCGCAGCAAACTGAGCCAGCGCGCCTCGAAAGCCCACCCGCGCTGATCGCCCATGTGGTCCCTGAGCAACTGGCGCCGCCGACGCACCCTCGCCAAACACCCCGTGGCCGAGGACACCTGGCAGCGCGTGCGCCAGCAATTGAGCTTCCTCGACGGCATCAGCGCCGCCGAGGACCAATGGCTGCGGGAAGCCTGCGTGCTGTTCCTGCACGACAAACACCTCACCGCCCTGCCCGGCGTCGAACTGCACCAGGAACAACGCCTGCTGCTCGCCGCCCAGGCGCAATTGCCGCTGATGCACCTCGGCGAACTGAACTGGTACCAGGGCTTCCACGAAATCGTCCTCTACCCCGACGACTTCCTCAGCCCCCAGCGCTACCGCGACGCCAGCGGCATCGAGCACGAATGGGACGGCGAACACAGCGGCGAAGCCTGGCCCCAAGGCCCGATCATCCTGGCCTGGGACGGCGTGATGGCCAGCGGCGGCTGGGACGGCTACAACCTGGTGATCCACGAACTGGCGCACAAACTCGACATGCTCAACGGCGACGCCAACGGCCTGCCACCGCTGCACGCCGACATGCGCGTCAGCGACTGGGCCGACGCCATGCAACAAGCCTTCGACGACCTCGACCGCCAACTCGACCACAACCCCGACGCAGAAACCGTCATCGACCCCTACGCCGCCGAGAACCCGGCGGAGTTCTTTGCCGTCACCAGCGAATACTTCTTCAGCGCCCCAGACCTGCTGCACCAGGCCTATCCACGGGTCTATGAACAGCTCAAGGCGTTCTACCGCCAGGATCCATTGGCCCGGCTAAGGCAACTTCAAGCCGAAGATCCGGTCTATCAGGCGTCATACTAAGGTCTCTAAGACCCTGGTAACGTGGCAACAGCGGCTGAATATGCCTATAATCGCCGCCACTTTTTGGTCAATCCGACCAGTCATTTGGTCAACTAACGGGGGCACCGCCCAATGAGCTACAGCAAGATTCCGGCTGGCAAAGACCTGCCGAACGACATCTACGTCGCGATCGAAATCCCGGCCAACCACGCCCCGATCAAATACGAAATCGACAAAGACAGCGACTGCCTGTTCGTTGACCGTTTCATGGCCACCCCCATGTTCTACCCGGCCAACTACGGTTACATCCCCAACACCCTGGCCGACGACGGCGACCCCCTCGACGTGCTGGTCGTGACCCCTTACCCAGTTGCCCCAGGCTCGGTCATCCGCGCCCGTCCAGTTGGCATCCTGAACATGACCGACGACGGCGGCGGCGATGCCAAAGTCATCGCAGTGCCACACGACAAACTGTCGCAACTGTACGTCGACGTGAAGGAATACACCGACCTGCCACCGCTGCTGATCCAGCAGATCGAGCACTTCTTCGCGAACTACAAAGACCTCGAAAAAGGCAAGTGGGTCAAGATCGAAGGCTGGGCCGGTGCAGACGCCGCCCGCGAAGCCATCACCAAGTCGGTTGCCGCCTACAAAGGCTGAAACAAACTTGATAAAGAACCCCGGTTTGCCCCGGGGTTTTTTTATGTCTTAATGGTTCCCAATACGAAACTGTATTAACACTGTGTAACCACGTTTAGCCCGCGCCTTTCAGATCCTGCAAACGGAAAGATCGTCTTATATATTTGAACGACTTGTTTATTGCCGAAAACACAGTCGCCCCTAAACTTTCCGTTTATGAAAATACTTTCCAGTGGCGACCGCTTCAGAGCCCTTCTAAGAGAAGCGAACATCCGTTCCGCCGACTTCGCGAAGTTATACGGCGTGAAATCCCAACACGTGAACAACTGGTTCAACCGTGGCATCCCGCCCGGGCGCATCCACAGCATCGCCAGCCTGCTGACCGTCAGCCCGGAATGGCTCGCCCACGGCGAAGGCCCGCAGACTCCATTGGGCCTCGGCCCCGGCACCACCTACGAGGCGGCCGAAAACGATGGCGTCTACAGCGTGGTGGAACCCGCGGACATTGAACTGCCCTTCTACAAGGAAGTCCCCATCGCCCCCGGCGAAACCAAAACCCACATCACCGAAATCCCCGACCAATCCATCCGCCTGCCCCGCAGCCACCTCGAATCCCTGGAAATAAACCCCAGCGACGCCATCTGCATCACCATGGTCGGCGACAGCATGGCCGAACGCATCGCCGACGGCTCCACCCTCGCCATCGACCGCGGCCTGACCCAAATCGTCGACGGCCAAATCTATGCGCTTGAGCATGACGGGATGCTGCGCATCAAATACCTGCACAGAATCCCCGGCAACCGACTGCGCCTGCGTAGTCATAACAGCGCTGCGTATCCCGATGAAGTCTTCAGTGCAGAACAGATCGACGCACAACACATCCACGTGATCGGCTGGGTGTTCTGGTGGTCAACCCTCAACAAACAGCGACCGCCCGTATTCGACTAACCCACCCGAACGGGCAGACACGCAAAGCTCCTTGCGCTGAGGAGCTTTTGTGTCATGCAGCTTCTGTTGCAGAGAGTTCTTGTGGCAGGAGCTTTTGTGGCAGAGAGCTTTTGTGGCGAGGGAGCTTGCTCCCGCTGGGCTGCGCAGCAGCCCCCCTGCTTTTCCCCCGAATCACCGATAACCCAATGATTCCACACCACTTACCACTGGGCTTCCGAACCAAACCCGCGTATCCTCCGCCCCACATTTGCGAGCCCACGCCTCGCACCGACAAGGCAGATCACTTTCTGACCAAGTCCCACAGCCGGCCGCAAGAGCCGGATGTACGTTTTGAAGGCTGGTAAGGTTTGTCAAAAACGAGCTGAATCAGTCAACGAGAAGCCGGCCATAAGCCGGCTTTTTAATTGTCCGAGATAGACCTTCCCACCAAAGACCCCTCCTGATTGCTTAGCTATTCCGAGGGGGATCAGACATTCCCCTTGTCCGATGGTGCTCAACGCCATTTAGCCTCATCCGATGATGAAGTGGGGAACAAAGGAAGACAGGGGATGGATGATCCGAAACAAGTCGAAAACCTGACCTAACCTGGCACCAATGAAAATGGTTATGGGCTTCGCTTGGTCGTTAACCTACCGGACGCAAATCCTGACTACGTCACTTTCAGCTGGCAGGGTAACGCAGGGAGATAGGCTTGGACTCATCCCTCAGGTGAAAACCAACGCACCCAATTGAGTGACAGCATAGAGCGCCCCGCTCGACGGGAAGCCCAACAAGCATCTTGGGCTGTACAATTATTCGTCTACATGGTGATCTTGATTTGGAAGCAGCCCCTTGGTTGCTGCCAAATAAGCGAATGAAAATGCCGATAACTTTCGTAATTCCGCTTGCCGAGGAAGCATTCGGACATTCGCCGTACCATCATCGTCAAAACATAGAGAGCACCACCATCGGATCATCGCTATGAATGACTACGATATAGCACATGTATCCCCAGCACAGACACGTATCTGTGCAATATTTAAAGGTGAAAAAGCGGAAAATCATTAAGAATTGATTGTGCCGAATCACGAGGGGATGTAGCTAAGTAAAGTACATCTACCGCTTTAGTAGGCGTTCCTCCCCTTGCAAGTGAAATCAAAGATGCAGCTTTATAATGCCGAACCACATCTGCGCCTTCAAACGAGTTCAGGTGAGCATAAAACCTAAAAGCCGCCCCTTTTAACACCACCTCAATTAAGTACTTTAAAACATTAGCCTCAAAGAGAGGCTGATACAACCGATCACTTCTAGTAGTTCTTTTTACAGCTACCGCAAACAAAAATCCTGTCGACTCAATCTTCCCCTCTAAGTGCTTATGCGCACTCTCTAGCTTTTCTAGATTGACTACACTCAAGCTCTCGGCAGGCTCAGTAAAACATGACAATTCTGGGGGAAGTGGGAATGGAAGACGAACGCCTACAATATCTGGGCTAGACAATCCTAACGCCAAACCTCGGGCGCTCAGGGCCGCCTCATGAGCCAAGATACTACTGCGAATTTCGGGGCGAAATAGCCTAGTTGCGTCATACCCTCTCGGGAGTTTCACAACCGCTATTTTTCGAGTAGGAGTAGGAACGGCCTGGATTGGTTTGGTGAAGTTCGTAGCCCCCCAAACGCCTGAATCCATAAAATTATTCCAAGCCGCCGCTGCGTTCCAAAACGCACCTGCCTCCAGGAGCTCAAACACATCCCCCTCAACTTTTGCAATAGCTGAAGTTTTAACGTCGAAGTCACTACCAAATAGTGCCTCACCAGCTAGAGTCGCATTCCTAGTAAACTGTGTGAGGTACTCACCAAATGAACGCGTCGGTTCAGGATCATTATCACAGCCAGGCATAAAATCTGTAAAAGTACAGTTCATTGCGGCCATCTGACGAAACCGAAACTTAGTATCCCGCCCTCTAACCGTATTTACGCGCCTATCTTCAAAACACTTTCCGAAAGGGCAGTTTATGCAAACCGTAGCGTGATCAAATGAATATGGCATCAATCTTCCTTGGCGCGCGCTATTTCGCGAGCAGTAGCAAAAATCACGTCTAAATCACTACCAAGAGCCGTCGCGATTTTTTGCATAACGAGGAGGCTCGGATTGCGCGCACCGCGCTCCACGCCGCTGACGTAGGTGCGATCAATATTTGCTCTGTTGGCTAGCTCTTCCTGGCTGAGGCGCAAAAGCTCTCTATGCCGACGAATGGCTAGACCGAAGTGGTCCGCTAGATTCATGGCGGAAAGCTACTGCTATGTTGACTAAGAGACCACGGACTATGAGTCACATAGGGTGTACAGATAGGTTTGATCCAGCTACTGTGGGCTATTGATTGATTTACGCGGTAGAGAAGATGCCTAAAAGTCACCCCGTTACGCCGGCACCAGCCACAATGATAGCGCCCAACCCAACGCCCACGGCGGTTTCCTTGTTCTCAGGATGCGGCGGCTTCTGCGAGGGGATAGAAAGCGCCGGCACAAAAATTCAGGTCGCAGTAGAGCTCGACAAATTTGCCTGCGAAACCTATCGACACAATTTTCCAAGCACGCCACTTTTCGAAGGTGATGTTCACGGCTTCTTAGCTGATGACTCATCGCACATTCAAGATTACCGACTGAGCCAAGTTGACCTCGTTTTCGGCGGACCTCCTTGCCAAGGCTTTAGCCAGATAGGCCAAAGAAAGTTAGACGACGAGCGGAATGAGCTCTATAAACAATACACACGAATAGTTGACACTTTACGTCCACGAATCTTCTTTATGGAGAACGTTCCCAATCTTGCGCTCATGAATAAAGGCTACTTCAAGCGGTTAATATTGGAGGAGTTCGCAAGTCTTGGTTACAGCAACTCAGTGATGCTTCAGCTTTCAGCTGACGACTTTGGTGTACCTCAAACTAGGCAGCGGGTGATATTTGTTGGCACTCGCGACGAAGATAAATTCCCCTTTGATCTTTATTCTTTTTGTGAGACAACGCTGGACGGATACCGCGTTGATAAAGTTGTTACCGTTAGCGAAGCGATTGGTGATTTGCCAGATGAAATCGTTCATAGCGGTGAAATCTTAGACTATCCAAAAATAGCTAAACCATCACAGTTCATGAAAGACATGAGACTGGACTATGATGGCCCACGCTACTCCAAGGCGCTTAAGAAAAAACGCGGATTAGGTAAAAAAACTGCTGCACTGCATAACCACCACACCAAAGAAATTCAAGCTCGCAGAGCCAATCTTATTTCCTTGCTCAAGCCTGGAATGAAAGCGAACAGCCTCCCCAAAGAAATTTGGGACGGTAAGCGACCGGAAAAGTGGAGGAGACTGCATCCAAACCAACCGTCGCACACCATTCTGGCTCAGATGCACCGAGACATGAGTGAGTGGATCCATCCACACGCGAACAGGTGGATTACAGTTCGAGAAGCTGCACGCCTACAGTCATTTCATGATGGCTTCGTTTTTGTTGGCAGTGAGTGGCAACAGTTAAAACAGATTGGTAATGCCGTGCCTCCGTTGCTTGGCTATGCCTTAGGCAAGCTGTCGCAACGCATTCTTTCTGTACTTGATGGGGAACAGCTCGCCACCAGCTCTTTGCAATCACCAACAGTTCAATCTGAGCTATTGATTCCAGCTTAGGAAACGAACGTCCTCCAGGTCCAATTCAAGGTTCTAAGATGAACTTAGATAAAAAAGGTAAGCGGCTGGGCACCGCGTCTTACTAAATCGGACACCTCCTCATTAGAGACCCTCTTAGTTACGCAAAAATGGGATGCACAATCGCTTACGCCTCAACAACAAAAATGGAGTAATACCCAGGCTTATCCGTAACCCCTGGTAGAGCCTTTCGTGCCCTTGACCCAAGCAGAAGCAGTCACATCGGTTTGACGAGCTTTTTTTTGACGTCCTCAATCGTGTAGACATTAGTCAGCGCAATCGTAAACGCCCAGAGCGAGGAGACCTAATCTTGTTCCCGAACACGAACAGTGACTCATCCTCAAGTACCTACTCGTCGGGCTCAAGCGGGAACGCCATTGGACTGTCCTTCATGGAAGCGGGCCCTGCTCGCTAGCAAAAAACGTGTACCAGCGGGTCTCTGTTACCACCAGTGTCCATCCCCGCCCCTAGGAAGCTGATCTGGAGGCCGAGATACATCTCTTGTTTACGCCTGGGCTTAACTATAAGCGGCACGTCGCAGATAAAATTGGTGCAGATCCAATCGTTATCGCAGTAACGATAATCATAATTCCACTTCTTGTCCCACCTTCGCCACGAAGCCGAAGCATGCGGAGGCTTTGCTACCTAGCTGGGATATCCCTATTCATAGTATTGAAAAAGATCGATTTATCTGCGTTTTCTGGAACATTCGGCGCGAGCAACCTGATGACGCCGTGACTACCTTTCCAGAATATGTACCTACGACGGGCACCTATGTAGGTTCTGAATGCCGAATGAGGTGGCTGCTCCCGATATCGGTTAATGCCTACCCACGAATACTGGCTCGCTTGATGCCCGATTGAATATTGCAGTTATAGAGCTTCTCTTATTCTCTGCATCTATCAGACACTATAACGACAGTATCCAGGGAGGTAGTGGGTAAACATTTTCGGACACGACAATTACCTTAATCAGACTGAACAGATGAGACCAAGAACCTGCTGGGCCAAATACTGAGAAAACATAGCGGACCATCGCCGCAACCCATCATGGAGGCGCTATATGGACTCCGAAGGTATTGAAGCTCTGAGCGTATCCTATTTATGAGCATAAGCTTAAAGCTCACACCCATTACCTCCCAACTTCTAACCTGCACAAACGAAAAGCTTAGCGCTACTACAGGACAGTTAGCGAGGAATAACTATATACTTGTTAAACCTCAACACTCCACGACTATCACCTTTTACTAAATTAATATATCGCCCGCTCACAGAGAACACCGGAAGGCAATCATCAACATCAAAAATCGCATCAGTGTGACGTTCACTCCATCTATCCGACATCATCTGCTTACTTTTGGCGTGAGCCTCTGCCTTTGAATTTGCAACCAATAACATATAGTCATGAGCTTCTCCAAACGCCTTCGAGTCATATCCACCAACATTTATAAAATAAAGATGAGGCCCCCCTGACGCAGGTGCTAAATCACTAAACTCGACCCTCCAACCCTCAACCCCATCCACCTGCATCCAAGAATCTATATGCAAGCCGTTCTGATCCCCAAACCACTCTTGGCGTAAGTCATCAAAAGTCCCCTCCAAGTTTTGGGCGTTAACGAAGACAACGTCATGCACCTCAATCTTTGCTTTAGGATGCCTTCCACCTAACAATATTACAAATAACATGACACAACACCCCAACTAATATAAGTTCATCATACCATCTCTTTTATATTTTTTCACCCTGACACCATTAGCCTCTCTACAGATTCGATATCGCACTGGACTACCAAACATTTAAACGCCTCGTGACTTTCAAGCCAAGCCAGACGATGCACATGCAACACCCCCCCCAACCCTACCCATCCTTAACCATACTTTAGTCGAGCCCCAAACACGAAACTTATACCCAAAAAGCCTTGCTATATTGCAAGCTTCAATTTCAGCAGCTATAGTGAACAAACGTTTTCGAAAAAATCACCAGAAACTACACTTCTTAAACTTAACCTAGTGACTTCGTATGTTCTACTCTAGAAAACTGAATCGAGACACCGGACTAGTCGAGGTCTGGGAGTGCGAATGGTCGAACCCTGGCCTCGGAATGGCAAAAAAAGAATACATTAGAAAAATTGGTAATGAAGAAGATCTAGACTCTAACGAAAGCATTCGAAGTTTTTCTGCAGCATCCGCTGTTTGCTGGGCACCAGGGCGTACAATAGGTAACATAGCCGTAAGCTCAGAAGAAGTATTTGGTCACTTTGAAGGAAAATCAGGCAACGATGCCGTTTTACCTTGCCACATAATACCATGTGGAAAGTTTAGAAATGGAGCCAAGCGCTGGTATTGCAAAACCCATCAAATGCACTGGGGCACTCTAGCCGACATCGAAGCACTTCCAGAGTCTGGCGAAGTGCAGTGCAGCAATCATGCTATGCCCATGAGCTATGTCGTCGATCCAACCATAGTGGATTTCAATGAGTTTGAAGAAATTGGGATCTGGTGCTCTTTGCCACCAGCCTTATCAAGCCGCGACATTCAAAAAAGACCTCCAAAAATTCATTTACACAAACGATTTTCTGGTGCCACTAATAAACACATAGATCGTGACTACGATGCGATCATCTGCTCTTACAACCAAGACATCGGATTATTTTCCAGCACAGAGATCACACAAATTCAAGTAACTCCTCCGGCAGCATTTGAATTTGTAAGATCAATTGAGGAAGAATATGAAACTGAGTGCGTATCATGTAAAAAATGCGGTTACCCGCACTTGGACTTAGGTAGCTTTGCAAGACACCCACATTCCAAACACTTTTGTGGAAATTGTGGTAATGACAGTGTGATAAGCTCAGGAAAAATAATTTCAACCCCCCTAAAACCACTGCACGATCAGTTCCACCGCGCTAACGAATATTGCAGCCCAGATCGAAAGTTAAATCTAGATGAGTACAAAGGACATCATTATGACGTCTGGTCCTCTACACCTGCCATTCTCTGGTCAGCTAATCGACCTCAAGAGCGAGGAATTCACGTTCACATATATGATGGTGACAGCAGAAGACGCATAATCGACGACACATACAATGAGGTTATATTTGAAGGTAAAACACTGAACCGAAAAGAACTATGGGACATCATGGTATCAAATACCGTATATTAAAACTCTCATAAATATCAGGGCGCCAACTCTATGAGCGCCCAGCAATCCAAATCTTCTAAGACCACACTGTATTATTCATCATACTTCCCAACATCTCATCACGACAGAGATATGCTCCACGATAGACCACACTACCAAATGTATCATCTATAATGCGCCTACCATCAACGCTCAAGTGAACATGGATTCCCCGCTCTTGTGGTCTAGCGGCACTCCACATAATGGCTGGGGTCGACGCCCAGAGCGAGAACTCACACCCTCCAAACTCATCTATATTGAGATGTTTGGTGGAATCAATATACCCATATCCTTTATTATAGCAACGGTGTAGCGGATACAATGGAGTAGATGTACTAGGCACATACGTCCATGTACTATCTCTCCCACAGTTACCACAGAGATGCTTTTTATGTGGCTTTTGATTAAACACACCCAAATCTAAATGTGGTGAGCCGCAGTGAGTGCAGTTAAAGCACGTCACAGGGATTCCATGCTCTAATGCCAGCATAAAATCACTAACAGCAGGTGGAGTAATATGAATTTTATTAATTGACGACGGTGCAAATAGATGAAATTTCGGATCAACTACAACCGCCAGCGCATCGAAATCTTGGTCTATTACTTTACGACCTTCAATGGAGTCTCGTACATGCACATGAATGCGTGGACGTCGTTGAGGCGGAGTTCCGTAGTTTGTCAAGGCAGGAGGAAGAGAACACCATATTCCAACTTCGGCATGGTTGCTAGGTCGCAACTCATAAGGATTAGCCACATAAGACATAGGCTGAGACCATTGAGCACACCTAGTAGCTCCCGAACTAGCAGCATCCTCGATATCAGCTAAAGTTCCCCAATGTTTTTGGTGAGTACGACACCAAAAACGACTTTTCCCGTTCCGATAAAGTCCAGCATCGACTATTTCACATTCAAGAATCTCATCTACACCACTGCTCCCAGGAAATCTGAGTAGAACATTGGGATTTGTGGTTGCTATATTTCCTAGAGTCCGCCCGAATGCCCATGATACTGCCTCATTTGCATAAAACGCATTTGAAATCAGCATCAGAGGCTGCTCAACCCCAAGATACACACGATTATATTTAGCCGGCGGCTTTTTAGTCAGATCCCACTCATAACCCCAGAGATCATTGCCACCACCTGCACGTGCTATTCTTTCAAGCTCCATCTACAACCCTCCCTGTCTGCCTCCTAAACTTCACCTCACTTTATATACGATATCAAACTGCCACTTCAAGCGCTCTTTCTGCAAAATTCGTCCATAAGGAGGAAATCAATAAGCATTAGCTTTAACTTTAAATAACGCCCACTTTAGACTTAAGTCTAATAGCAATTTATACCATACATGTGTGATATGCCTTGAAACGTATCTGCGTCCTGCAATCATTTTTCTCCGTATTTAAGTCACTTTCACTTTCGCCTGAGGCGGCAACAAAAACCGAAGTGTGTGTGTTTATAAAATCGTGACCAAGCTTAGTACTATGCTCAAACAATAATTTTTTTAACCAACCGACCAGAAATGCAAAGCCATCGACGCGCTTCGCCACTGCATTCAATAGACTGGCACCGACCGTCAGCACACGACATAAGGAAGAAATGTGTTATCGAAATAGCCTTTAGCGACAAGGCGAGCGACACCTCTCTACGCAGGCACGTAAAAGTAGCTCAACGGCACCAATCGCTTAGTCTCTGGATCGGTAGCTGGATAATGCGCCATCAACGTGCGAGCCAATTCATCCAGCGTCCACATTGTCAGATGCACGTTAGCCCGCTCACCCTCATAAAGCGCCTCCTTTGTGAACCCTCCAGTGCTCACATACAGCCCTCGGTCCTCCTTGTGCCGCCCACCAAGAAAGCTACGGATCTCATTACTCCCCATCCGTACATTTCGATGCTTAACCTCGACAACAATGCGCGGCGGCTCAAATCCAAAGCCATCGGGCGAAGCGATGATATCTTTGCCACGATCAGCACCGGCTGGGGAGACGAGCGTTTTGTAGCCCATCGCTCGTAAGATGCCAGCGACCAGCTCCTGCATTTCAGACCAGTCCAGGCTATTGATTTGGTCCTTGATACGCTCGAAAGCAATCTCCTGAACACCTTTCAGCGGATCTTCAAGAGCTTCGGGATCGTCGATTAAGTCCTTCGGCGGCGCCGATACGTCTTTACCGGTAGCAAGGGCAAGCAATTCCTTCTGAGCAACCTCCGCGACGTTAAATATGGTTAGCGTGGACCCCAAGCTATTTCTGCTGACGCTGTTTAGCTTGTCGCGATCGACCTCATGCGGATACCACTCAACAGGCCTGGTCAACGACATCCCATCGTCTGCCAGATCGGGCCGAAGCTGGCATGCGCCAGTGAAGCGACCTACCAAGTAGGTCCGGTTCGCAGGCGAGTAAGTGACGACCGTATCGCCTTCTTTGATTTCGTTAACGAAACGGAACACCTGAGAAGCACCCGATACGGCGCTAGCGTCCTTAATACCAGGTTGGAGTTCCTTATAAGCTTGGATCAAGGCCTTCCGGGAAACGCCAGGCTTTGCGGCAAGTGCTAACTGAGCCCAACCGATGGCTGCCAGATTGCGATCCCTGAAGTCGTCATAGAGACGACCGCCATCACCTCGAACCATCCACATTGTTGGCATATTGGTACTCATCCTTTCCAGGGAATCGGGAACGTGAATGTACCAATGGTGATAGCACCGTGTGAATCAAAGCTCTCAGAAAGCTAGCCATAGACACTCCTGGGCAAATGCCCAGCTCAGATAACACGGGCTGGCGATTCAAAATGAAAGCAAAGCACACTGCGGCAAGCGCTACCGACAATAGCGATTTAATAAACCAGTCTGCATAGCTACCGGCCTAGGGCGCTGCCGTGATCAGATCGACATCAGCGATTAAATGAAATTTACAGCCGAAATTGAGCAGCGCACCCTCGGCGCTCCCATACCCGACGCCCATTGCCGCGAGCTCTCACGAAAAAAGGCCTTGCTGAGCAAGACCTTTTTTCTCTCAAAGCGCGAATGACTCGCCCTTCTACCTCACCTCAACAATATCCAAAGCCCGATTCGCCAGCAGTTCACTCACCTCAATCACCTGCAAAATCCCCATCGCAACGCGCCGTCGCGATCCCTCAAGGTCAAACGCCAGATCATTGATCATGGCATTGGCCGCAGCCAGGTTTTCACTGAGACTGGCGAGCAGACACTCCGAATCAACATCAGGCGCGATGCGGAAGATGCTGTTGGGATTGTCGGACGTTTCTTTCTTCGGCGTAGGCTTCAGATAAAAATCCAAAGCCCGTTCAGCAGCTTCATCGAGCTTCTTGTTACGAGCAGACTGAGCGCGAGACACATGCTCATCTGTAGCTGGCGGATTCGGTGTAATTTTAGCCATGGTAAAGCTCCTAGAGTCTGTTGGAGCTACCACCATTCGCTGCGAAACGAAGTATTGGGTGGCAGCTGTACGCGGGTTCGCAGACCGGGACTCTAGGGACCGGCAGACCCGAAGGTCTCCCACGCACAGCCACCTCTGACGAAATCACAGACATGGGCGATCTGCTTTCGAAGGTGACGTTGTGCGCCTATAGAGTCCGGGCTGCGAAACCCGATCACTGATGCTCAGTGACAGGATTCAAACTACCGACGCCCTCCAAGACGCACAAGCCGGCGGATTCTGGCGTAGTTGTAGGCAATGGCGCAAGGCGATGTCGGTCGTGGCTGGTCTCGTGGAGACACGATAAACAGCGGGCCGGAATATTGTTTATACACCGCTATCGCGAGCAGGCTCGCTCCCACAGAGGAGCTTGCGTCAGGCATTTCAAACATAGGGATGGCCGAGCGGATTTGCTCGTGAATGTCGTGCGTCAGCGTCATTTAGCCAAGAGCGGCGCTGCGGTTGGGGAAGTGTACGACGGGCTGCTGCACTACTTAAGAGAACTCATCGCTCCAGGTGCACAGTGCGGAAATGCATTCGCGACCGGCTGCATCCTTGCAGCCAGTCGCGAAGAGGGTTACGACTCGTTCTTCAATAGAGCTTGCGAGCAATGTCGCAATGAATCAGGCGGGATATCTCGATCATATCCACGACGGTTTTGTCATCGACCGCAAACCCGCTACCTGAACCCCCTACGTTGCTGTTACTTGAGGGTGACGTCGAGCATCGGCGGGATGTAACCGTAGTCGTACTCGGCCACCACGAACGTCTGCAGCCCTTTTATTTTCATGCCCACCGTGGGTGCCTCGGTGCCACCGACACGAATCTGCGTGCCGGTTTCGTCGGTCGGTACGCTGTCGATGAAGGAGGTCACCAGGCCGTTTGGCATTACATAGTGCGAGTAGGTCTGGAATGGCTGCGAGGACGGGTTGCCCAGCACCAGGCCGGAACCGTTCAGCGGCACGTAAGGGCCGAACAGCGAGTCCGCGACGAAACCGTATACGCCGTCCGGCCCGGTTACACCGTCGGCGTAGGTGAAGGTATGGCTAATCGTGAACAGGTAGTACTTGCCATCCTGGAACACGAAGTGCGGGCGTTCGGTCTGGTCGTTTACCCCGACGGCGGTCAGCAGTGGCGGCAACATTTCCCAGTCGTCACCGTCTGCGTCGCGGGCTACGGCGATGCCGACACAGGCGGTCTGGAAGCGCGAGTTGCCGACATCTTCATAACCCGGCGGCACGTCGCCGATTTCTGCCTCTCCTACTTTGTGCGAGCCGCGCTCACCGGCCACGTTGCCCTCGAACAGCATGTACAGCTTGCCATCTTTCGGGTCGCGGAAAGGCCATGGGTCGCGGAAACCCCAGAAGGCGTTTTGTGCTTCGGTCTGATACATGTTGCCGTCAGCCTCGAACAGCGGCTTGACCTTCTCGAAGCCGACCATGCTGACACCGTGTTCAGTGGTCACCACCCGACCACGCACCTTGACGATGGTCGCGCCTGGGGTGACGGCGGTGTAATACAGGTCCACTTCACCTCGGTCGTTCAACAGAATCGGCGTACCGGCCCATTCGCGAGCGGTCGGCGAAACGCCTTCGGCCATCACGCGGCCACCGAATTCCCAGTTCTTGCCGGTACGAGAGAACCAGTAGTACATCTTTGCCCGACCGTGACGATCGTTCCAATCGCGGAGGATGTCGTAGTTACCGTCCTCGTCGAGGTATTGCGGGTCGTTTGGATGACGATCAGCCGTCAGGGTGAAGATCACCGACCAGCCATCGACGGACGTCACGTTACCGTCCAGGTCGCGCAGGGGCATGGTGTCCCAGATGAACACGTCGTTGTTCAGTACCGGGAAATCCGCGCTGACCAGCGGTTGAGTGGTGGTGGGATCATCGGCCCGGACTTTCAACGCGTCGGCGCGGGTCCAGAGGCTGGGTTGATGGGGGGTTACACCGAATTTTTCAGTGGTGGTTTTCATGAGTTATTGCCTCGTCCATGAATGGATTCAAATAAATAGTGATTTAGAAATACTGTATGTACATACAGTGAAGCCACCTTATAGGGGGTTATGCATGTGGGTCAAGCATAAAAATGCATTTGTGCATAATTTGGTTTTTTCTTTCAGCTGATACGTTTCAGCCGTGAACGTTTGCAGAAGTTAGTTCTTGGGTAGATCGACGACGTTGCCTGCACGGTCGGCGCTCTGAACGCTACTCGGTGGAAAGCGCGCGTAACTGGGCAATGGGTGGAGGCAGTGCATAGGGGGATGGGGCAACTGAGCCTGCGCGTTTTGCGCAGAGGTCAATGCAGGGTGGGGAGCCACACGGGGTTTAGATTTGTCGCCGTCGGCGGCATGAAGGGAAGCGGGTCGTGGTGAGCTGCTTGCGAGGTGGTGAGTCAGCGGTTTTGATGTTGACTGGTAAAGCGCTATCGCGAGCAGGCTCGCTCCCACAGTGGGGGGTGTGAAATGCCTGTTATGGCGGTGGGTCACGAATGCTCAGCCACTCAATACCCGGGGTAAGCGCGGCTCTGGATTTCACACATCGAGGTCAGGCTCGGTCTAGGCAATCGCGCAAACAAAACTCCTGACGCGGCCGGCTTCAACACCCAACAAGCCTATTTCGGTTTCATCAATGGCTTGGAGTTGAACCAGGTTCATGGCTTCGCGCCGGTAAACTGCACTGCCCTCTGAATCTGCATGAACCACATACCCCCCAGGCTTTACGCCTACACGACCTTTATCGAGAACAATACTGGCCGAGACCAGGATATGGAAATCCAGGACGTTGTTCTTATGCAAAACCGTCGCGCCAATGAAATGCTCTGCGCATATTTCCAAAGCCATTTGCAGCCCATGGACCGCTGGGGTTTCCCGATAACTGCCTGGCATGAATATCTTATCTTCCCAGAACTGCGCGTCATTCAGCTCTTCCAGCCCATCGTTTCCTATGTTGGGGTAACGTTTATGCTGGTAAAAAACGTTTCCATTCCAAATGATGAAGCCTGTATTTCTAACGATTCCGTTGCCGGCTTCTGAACCCTCTGTTTCGATTGTTGCGATCCGCTCCTTCGTAGCCCTTGCATAATCGCCATAAACCCCTTTGTTCATGCGGTCCCGCCCCGGGATTTCATTCACAACCGTATCTATTTCCGCACCATATTTTGCCTTGTTGATATTTCTGGTCTGCCCCCATGATTTCAACTGCTGGGTTCCCCTTCTCAGCTTCCTGGAATCTGGGCGCAACATTGACTTGAACCAAAGCGTCGTGCCTGGGACCAGTATCAGCCATGGATTTATCTTTGAAATATCTATCAATGTTGCCCGGATGATTTCTTTTTCTTCCTCCGAAATAAACGAGACAGGCATTTCCTTGGAGAAAAGATACTCGGGGGCAACGACGAGACAATAATCCAGTTGATGTCGATCGATATGTTTGGCGAAGGCCGTTCTCGCCATGTACAGCAAAGCCCCGATTCTAAGCTGTATGCAGAGAAGACTATTCTCGACGGGGACTCTTAATCTGCGTGTATCGAAGTCCCAGACCACCACCAGCACGTTCGGCATCCTTTCCTCCCGCCTGGCTGCTGAGCGGTGCCGCAAGCCGGGTTGGCCGCATTCGTGTGAGAAGGCACTTGGCGCATATTCCAGGAAAATTCAGCTTAGATGAGCCAGGACGATTTGGCCGGCAGCCCCTGAAAAATATTTGTGAAACGCAAGAATCGAGGCTTTTTTGGATGCCGCAAAAAAAACGGGCAGGTGACCAACCTGCCCGACGCCAACGACCTGACCCATCAACCCAACGTATTCAAACAAACCACCTTCGGCTGGGTCATTTCCTCATACGCAAACCGCACCCCTTCCCTGCCCAAACTCCCGTACTTGGAACCGCCAAACGGCATCGCATCAAACCGGAAATCCGAGGAGTCATTGATCATCACGCCCCCCGCCTCGATCCGTCGTGCAGCGCTCATCGCGGTGCTGAGGTCGTTGGTGAAGATCCCGGCGTGAAGCGCGTATTCAGGTTCGTTCGCCAACGCGATGGCTTCATCGAACGTGTCGAACGGCTGCAACACCACCACCGGCGCGAAGGCTTCGTTGCGCCAGAGTCGGCTGGAATGATCGACGTTTTCCAGGACGGTGGCGGCGTAGCAGGTGCCTTGGCGGCGGTGGCCGCAGAGCAAGGTGGCGCCTTGTTGCAGGGCTTCGTTGACCACCTGTTCGGCGTTCTGCGCGGCTTGTTGGGTGATCATCGGGCCGATGTCGGTGTTGGCGAGCAGTGGGTTGCCGACGACGAGGGCTTGGGCCTGGTTGACGAAGCGTTCGCGGAAGGCTTCGTAGATCGGTGCGTGGATGAGCAGGCGTTGGGTGCCGATGCAGTTTTGCCCGGCGGCCCAGAAGGCGCCGGAGACGCAGCTGTCGACGGCGGCGTCGAGGTTGCAGTCGCCCATGACGATGACGGGGGCGTTGCCGCCGAGGTCCATGGCGAGTTTTTTCAGGCCGGCGGTGCGGGCGATTTGTTCGCCGGTGACGAAGCCGCCGGTGAAGGAGATCATCCGCACGTCGCGGGCGGCGACCAGGGCTTTGCCCAGTTCCGCGCCGCCAGTGGCGACGGTGACCACGGTTTCAGGCAGGCCGGCGGCGACCAGGTACGAGACCAGTTTGAGCGCCGATAACGGTGCCAGCTCGGACGGTTTGAGGATCACCGCGTTGCCGCCGGCGATGGCCGGGCCGAGTTTGTGGGCGACCAGGTTCAGCGGGTCGTTGTAGGGGGTGATGGCGACGATCAGGCCCAGGGGTTCGCGGGTGAACCAGCCCTGGCGCGATTCGGCGCCTTCGTAGGCGTCGAACGGTACGATTTCGCCGGCGTTGCGCTTGGCTTCTTCGGCGGAGAGCTTGAGGGTGTTGACGCAGCGTTTGACTTCTTTTTCCGCCTGTTTGAGGGTCTTGCCGGCTTCGTCGACGATCAGCCGGGCGAAGGCTTTGGCGTCGCGTTCGATGTTCAGTGCCGCTTGTTCGAGGATGCTTGCGCGGCGATGACGTGGGAGGGCGGCGCAGGCTTTTGCGCCGTTGCGTCCGGTCTCGAGCAGGTGTGGGACTTCTGAGGCGCACACGTCGGCGACGGTGCCGACGACGCTGCCGTCAAACGGGTTGAGGACTTCGATGTGCGGTTCGACGACCGCCAGGGCCAGGCGCGATACGTTCACAGGTTGTGCTCCTGTTTGCGGGTTGCCGATTGGTGGATGTGGATGATGTCCGACAGCAGTGCGAAGGCGGTTTCGGTGCGGCCGGCGCCCGGACCGGAGACGGTGACGGCGCCGAGCAGTTCGGAGGTGAACGACACGGCGTTGGTGGCGCCGCTGATGCTTGCCAATGGGTGGTCGTTGCTCAGCAGGCGTGGTTCAACGCTGGCACTGATGGAGCCGTCGGCCTGGCGCGTGGCGGCGCCGATGAGTTTCCAGCGTGCGCCGTCGTGGCGGGCTTTTTCGATGTCGGCGAGGCTGAGGGCGGAGATGCCGCGGCAGGTGACGTCGTTGACGGTGAGTTTGGCGTCCAGCAGTTCGTTGGCGAGGATCACCACTTTCAGGCGCACGTCATGGCCTTCGACGTCTGCCGTTGGATCGGCTTCGGCGTAGCCCAGGGCTTGGGCCTGGCTGACGGCTTCGGCGAACCCGAGGCCGCCTTCCATGCAGGTGAGGACGAAGTTGGAGGTGCCGTTGAGGATGCCTTCGAAACCGCTGATCGAGCTGCCGGCCAGGGACTGTTTGGCGAGGCGAATGACCGGGGTGCCGCTCATCACCGAACCTTCGTATTCGAATGCGACGTTGTTGCGCTGGGCCAGGGCTTTGAGCTCGGCGCCGTGCAGGGCGATGGGGCCTTTGTTGGTGGTGACCACGTGTTTGCCGCGCTCCAGAGCCCAGCGGCAGAACGAGGTGGCGGGCTCGCCGTCCACCGGATTGGTGAAGGTGGCTTCGGCGATGATGTCAGCGCCGCAGTCTTTGATCACGGCTTCGTTGAGGGCATCGACGGTGCCGCCGGGCAGTTGGGCCATGGCGCCTTTGGTGGTGGGCAGTTTGGCCAGCAATGCGGCGTCGAGGCCGTGGCGGTCCATCACCGAACCGAGGAACAGGTCGGTCACGCCGACGATTTTCAGGGTGAAGCCGAGTTCGGTTTTCCACTGTTGGTTGCGCTCGGCAATCAGTTGAGCCAATGCCCGGTTCACACCGCCGAAGCCGACCAGCGCCAGTTTGTATTCAGTCATTTTTGTTATGTCCTTGATCCGGGTGATTGGAGTTGTTGGGATCTAGGTTAGGGAGGTGGCGTGGGCAGTGAAATATGCCAATTTGCTCTATTTTTTGGGCGTTTTGACCAAGGGGTGGGCAAAGCGGTAGGTGTGGATTCAATCGTTCCCACGCTCTGCGTGGGCATGCATCCCGTGACGCTCTGCTTCACCTCGAGAAGCGGAACGCGGAGCGTCCCTGGCGGCATTCCCACGCGGAGCGTGAGGAACGATCGTTCACAGCCCTGCGACATGATCGTTCCCACGCTCTGCGTGGTAATGCATCCCGTGACGCTCTGCGTCACCCTCCCAGAAGCGGAACGCGGAGCGTCCCTGGCGGCATTCCCACGCGGAGCGTGAGGAACGATCGTTCACAGCCCCCGCGACATGATCGTTCCCACGCTCTGCGTGGGCATGCATCCCGTGACGCTCTGCTTCACCTTCCAGAAGCGGAACGCGGAGCGTCCCTGGCGGCATTCCCACGCGGAGCGTGAGGAATGATCGTTCACAGCCCCTGCGACCTGATCGTTCCCACGCTCTGCGTGGGCATGCATCCCGTGACGCTCTGCGTCACCTTCCAGAAGCGGAACGCGGAGCGTCCCTGGCGGCATTCCCACGCGGAGCGTGNATCGTTCCCACGCTCTGCGTGGGCATGCATCCCGTGACGCTCTGCGTCACCTTCCAGAAGCGGAACGCGGAGCGTCCCTGGCGGCATTCCCACGCGGAGCGTGAGGAACGATCGATATACCAGCCCCTGCGACCTGATCGTTCCCACGCTCTGCGTGGGCATGCATCCTGTGACGCTCTGCGTCACCTCGCAGAAGCGGAACGCGGAGCGTGGGAACGATCTGCACTACCGGGCTCAGACCACCGACGACAACACAAACGACGTCACGGTGTTCTCCACCCCCGGCAACGCCGAGATTTCTTTCCACACCTTGTGCACCCGCTCCGGGTTCGCCGCGCCGACCCGCAGCATCAAGTCAAACTCGCCGCTCATCACATCGCACTGCAGCACTTCGGGCATGGCTTGCAGGGCCTGCAATACCTCGGCGCCGCGCATGCGGTCGTAGCGGTAGACGAAGATCACCGCGTTGATGTTCGACGACGCGTGCGCGCCCTCGCCGGTGCGCACCGTGTAGCCCTGGATCGCGCCGTCGCGTTCGAGGCGTTCGATGCGTTGGCGTACGGCGTTGCGCGAGAGGTTGACCTTGGCCGCCAGTTCGGCGTGGGCGGCGCGGGCGTTGAGGCGCAGTTCGGCGATGATGCGTTCGTCGAGGGGGTCGAGCATTCGCTTCATGGGGCCTCCGGTTATAGGGCGCCGAGCAGTTGATGGAGGGCACCGAGGTCGTCCGGCTGGATGCGATGAATCTGCGCCGGGCCATGCTCGGAAACCGGGCGTTGTGGCGCCGCGATGTGGATCCCCAACTCGCCGAGCAACACCGCCGATTTGACCGGCGATATCTCGCCCAAGGTCACCATCGGCGCCACCAGGCTGCGCCGGTACAAGCGCGCCGCGAGCACACCGGTGGCGGTGTGTGGGTCGATGACGTAGCCGGTGTCGCGATGCAGCGAAGTGATCTCCTCCAGCGTCTGCTCATCGCTGACCGCGTACGAGTCGATGATCATCCGCGCCTGCAACCAGAACTCGTTGGCGATGGTCATTTCGCCGTGGGTTTCGAAGGTGTGCATCAGTGCGCTCACGGCCTGGTCGTCGTGCCCATAGAGCTCCCAGAGAAACCGTTCCAGGTTGGAAAAAATCGACAAATCCATGGCCGGCGACAGGGTCTTGCTGGCGCGCAATCGCGAGTAGTGGTTCTTCAAAAAGAACTGATGCAGCGCGTCATTCTGGTTGGTGGCGACGATCATCTGCGTGATCGGCAAGCCCATCTTCTGCGCGATGTAGCCGGCATAGACTTCGGCAAAACTCGCCGCCGGCACGCTGAAACCAATGGGCCGCTGACCGCCGCCCAGTTGCAGCACGGCGTGGAAATAAAACACCAACTGCGCCATGACGCTGACCCAGTTGCTGGAATTGAAACTGATCGCCTCATGCTGGCGGAACAGTTGGGTGACCAAGGTCTGGCATTCATCGAAACTGCCATCGACGGCCACTTGATGAACCCGCGGATGCGCCGTCGCTTGCAGGTCTTGAAGCTGGTCTTGGGGTACGCCGGCCTCGGGATAAATCACCACCACGTCGGTCTCGTCGCAGTGTTTGAAAGCCTCGATGGCGGCCAGGCCGGTGTCGCCGTTGGTGACGCCAATCACCACGGCGCGACGCCCGCGTTTACGCAGGAAGTACTGCACCAACCGCGCCTGCAATTGCGCGGCAAAATCTTTCGAGGAACGGGTCGGCCCGTGGAACAACTCCAAGACCCATTCGTTGCGATCCACCTGATGCAACGGCGCCAGGGAGCGATGACTGAACTGGCTGCCGGCCTCCTTGAGCACCCGCTTGAAATCGGCCTCGGGGATCGCCTCGCCCACGAACGGACGCATCACTCGATAGGCCAGTTCGTCGTAGGACAAGGTCGACCAATTGGCGATGTCCTGGGGTTCGAAGTGCGGCAATGTGACGGGGACAAACAGGCCGCCATCCTCGGCGATGGCCGACAGCACGACTTTTTCGAAGTCGACCTGCACGGTTGAATTTCGGGTACTCACATAGCGCATGGTCAACTCCGTAAAACAGTTCATTTAAAGCGATGCGCCTGCTCCACCAGCCAGGTGGAAAACCGCGCCGCGTCCGGGTGCTGCTCGGCCCCGGAACTGCGCACCAGGTAGAACGATTCGCTGGCTTCGATACGCTGGGCGAAGGGCTCGACCAGGCGTCCGTCGCCGAGCATGTCACTCACCATCGACGAGCGCGCCAGGGCGATGCCCTGCCCCAGTTCAGCCATGCGCAAGGTGCAGACCAGCGTGTCGAATTGCATGCCGGTCGAGGAATCCACCGAGTCGGCACCGACCATTTTCAGCCAGTAACCCCAGCCCTCTTCGTAGCCCAGCACATGCAGCAATGGATGCTTGGCCACGTCCGCCGGCACTTTCAGCGTCGCCATCAAGGCCGGCGAGCACACGGGGAACAAGGTGTCCCAGGTCAGGCGTTGCGACACCAGGCCGGGCCATTGACCGTGGCCCCAGCGAATTTCCATGTCGTCTTCGCCATCGAGTTCCTTGACCCAGATGTTGCTGATGTAGCGAATGTCGACGTGGGGATGGGCCTGGCGAAAATCCACCAGTTTCGGCGCCAGCCAGTGCACGAAAAACGCCAGGCTGCCGCGCACCTTGATTGGCCGGCGCTTGTGCTGGCCAAAGATTTCGTTGGTGCCCACCGCCAGTCGCGTGATCGCGTCCTGTACCACCGGCAGGTAGGCCTGGCCTTCCTCGGTCAGGCCCAGGCCACGGGGTAAGCGCTTGAACAGCGCCACCCCCAGATGGCTTTCCAATTGGCGGATCTGCTGGCTGACCGCGCCCTGGGTCAAAAACAATTCGTCGGCGGCATGGGTGAAGTTCAGGCAGCGGGCGGACACTTCAAACGCCCGCAGCCAGTTCAACGGGGGCAACGTTTTTTGCTTCATGATCTGTACCTCGTTGACCCCCACGCACCGGGCACGTTTGCCCGCCCGTCGACGCGCCTTAGAACGCGTCGGACGGTTGTGCCACGAGGGCAACCGACAAGCGTCGCTCGCGGCTTTTGCGGGTAATGTAATACACGAAGTAACACCAGGCGATGAACGGCAGGCCGAAGTACAGCGCCACCCGCTGTTCAGGGTCGAAGGCGATCCCGATACACGCCAGGCTGCAGCACACCAGCGCCCCCAGCGGCACCCACGGATAACCGCGAACACGGAACTTGAGGTGGCGAATGTCGCCGCCGTTGGCCACATAGTGGCGGCGGAAAGCGATCTGGCTCGCGGCGATGCTCATCCATACCACCACCACGGCCAGGCCGGAAATCGACACCAGCGCCAGGTAGATGGTGTCGGCGGCAAACACGCTGCTGAGCAACGACGCCGCGCCGCCGGCCATGCTGACGATGATCGCGTTGAGCGGCGTGCCCATGCGGGTCAGGGCCGAGAACTGCTTGGGCAGGTGGCCTTGGTCGCTGAGGGTCCAGAGCATCCGCGAGGCGGCGTACAACCCGGAGTTGGCCGCCGACAACAGGGCGCTGATGATCACGAAGTTCATGATGTCGGCGGAGTACGGAATGCCGATGTAGGTGAACACGGTGACGAATGGGCTCTCCACCAGACCGGCTTGCTCGCGGGGCAGCAGCGTCGCGAGGACAAAAATGGTCCCGACGAAGAACACCGCCAGGCGCAGCACGGTGGTGCGGATGGCGCGTGGCACATTGCGTTGCGGGTCCTTGGTTTCACCGGCGGCGATGCCGATCAGTTCAGTGCCGGAGAACGCGAAGGAGACCGCCAGCAGCGTCATCGCAATCGGCATGAAGCCGGTAGGAAAAAGTCCTTCGCGGGTGAAGTTGCTCAAGCCGATGCTGTGGGCCTGATCAATGTTCAGCAGGCCGAGAATCGCGCCACCGCCGATCAGCAGGAACACCACCACGGTCAGTACTTTGATCAACGACAGCCAGAACTCGGTCTCGGCGAACAAACGCACCGACACCACGTTGGTGAGGAACACCACGCCGGCGAACAGCGCGCTCCAGATCCACACCGGCGTGTCGGGAAACCATCGGGTCATGAGGATGCCGGCGGCGGTGAATTCGGAACCGATGGCCACCGTCCACGTCAGCCAATACAGCCAGGCCACGGTGTAACCGGTGCCCGGCCCGAGGAAGCGCGTGGCGTAGGTGCTGAACGAACCGGTTTCCGGCATCTGCACCGCCAGTTCCCCCAGGCACATCATCACCATGTAGACCATGAGCGCGCCAATGATGTAGGCGATCACCGCGCCCATGGGGCCGGCCTGGTTGACGGTGTAGCCGGAGGTCAGGAACAGGCCGGTACCGATCACGCCGCCCAAGGCCAGCATGACGATATGGCGCGTCTGCATTTCCTGCTTGAAGCCGGCCCGCGTACTCGTTTGTTGTTCTGTTATGGACATGGTTGTTCTCATGAAATGTCAGGGCGCGCATCTACGTCTGCGCGAGTAAGACAAGCGCCACTGAGCTTTTATTATTATTCCTATTCATGAACGCCCCATTCACAGCCTTGTTATGGGGTACCAACTTTCAAACTTCAGTTTGCGGTCTCGATGTGGACTTCATTGAGCTGCGGATTGAGGGTCTTTTTGACGAAGGCGAAGGCCTGTTTCAGATCGTCCAATAGATCGTCCGTGTCTTCGATGCCCACCGAAACCCGCACCAGGCCTTCGGAGATGCCCAGGGCCAGGCGTTCTTCCAAGGTGTTCTCGACATGGCTGGTGGTGCGGGCCGGGCCATAGATGGTTTCCACCGCGCCCAGGTTGCCGGCGCAATGGGCGAAGCGCAGGCGCGGCAGCAGCAGCTTGACCGTGTCCATGCCGCCGACCAGGACAAAACTGACGATGGCGCCGAAGCCGGACATCTGCGCGCAGGCCACGGCGTGGTTCGGGTGACTCGGCAAGCCCGGGTAATTGACCGCCTCCACCAGCGGTTCGGTGCAGAGGAATTCGGCCAGGGCCCGGGCGCTGTGCTGTTGCTGGCGCATGCGCAGCGCCAGGGTCTTCATGCCGCGGATGATCAGGTACGCCGAGAACGGGTCGAGGCTCGCGCCATTGATTTCCCGGTAATGCCGCACTTGGGCCATCAAGGCTTCGCTGCCGCATACCAGGCCACCGAGCACGTCGCCATGGCCGCTGAGGAACTTGGTCGCGCTATGAATCACCACGTCCACTCCCAGGGCCAGCGGGCTCTGGTTCAGCGGCGTGGCGAAGGTGTTATCGGCCACCACCAGGGCGCCGACACGCTTGGCCGCTGCTACCAGACGCGGGATGTCGAGGATTTTCAGGGTCGGGTTGGTGGGGGTTTCCAGGTAGAGCACCTGGCAACCTTTGGCGATTTCACGCTCCAGATCGTCGTGATCGAAGGTCTCGCACAAGGTCACCGCCACGCCGGTGCGCGGCAGGAACTCTTCGAAAATCTTGTTGGTGCCGCCGTAACTGTCCTTGGTCGACACCACCCGATCGCCATGGGCCAGGAAGGTGTAGAGCACGCTGCTGATCGCCGCCATGCCGCTGCTGAAGGCCACGGCAGACTCGGCCATTTCCAGCTCGCGAATCTTGGCTTCGAGGGTCTCGACGGTCGGGTTGCTCATGCGGCTGTAGATAAAGCCGGGGGCCTTGCCCAAGGCGACGTCGTACCAGACGTCGATGTCGTCATAACCGTACGCGGCGCTGGCCACGATAGGGGTTTGCGTGGCGTTGTAGGGGTGCCTGACTTGCTCCCCACCCCAAACCGCCCGGGTCCCTGCTCCCGCGTTATCAAGCCCTGTGCTGTCAGGTTTATTGTTCATTGAGGCTACTCACACTGAGGGGGTGGACGTTGAGCCATCCACCGGATCTGAGGGCCAATATAGGGAAAAGCCGGGCGGCCGAGAAACGATGTTATCGGTGCCAAAGGGGTGGTTTTTTTAATGGCTGGAGGCGAAGTCGCGACCTGCAAGTCACTGATAAACCTGTGGGAGCGAGCTTGCTCGCGATGGCGGTGGGTCAGCTGCCATTGAGGGTGACTGACCCTCCGCTATCGCGAGCAAGCTCGCTCCCACACTGGAGTTGTGGTGGCATCGAGAATGCGTGAGCGCCTGCTCTACAGGCGACCGTTGACTTAAAGGCTGTGTGAATCATCGTGGCGAGGGAGCTTGCCCCCGCTCGGCTACGCCGTAGGAGCTGCCGAGCGAAGCGAGGCTGCGATCTTTCCATAGCCAGTTGAGTATCAAGCGAAAGATCCAGATCAAAAGATCGCAGCCTTCGGCAGCTCCTACCACGGCCCAGCGGAAGCAAGCTCCCCCGCCACAGGTTATCGATCGTTCCCACGCTCCTGCGTGGGAATGTCGCCGGGGACGCTCCGCGTTCCGCTTGTGGATGTGACGCAGAGCGTCACGGGATGCATTCCCACGCGGGAGCGTGGGAACGATCAATAACACTGGGGGCGGCGTTGATTTTTTGCTGTGTGGGCCGCCCTCGTTGATTTATTTTCGACACTTAACTCAACCAATACTTACCTCACGCAACCTTGACTTTTTTTAACGTATCTATCAAAGCACATTCTAGTTCAGCCCAACTCTTAGCTTCTGTAGAGCATACAGGAGAGTCCCAGTTGCAGCCCGACACAAGAAGAACCCTGAAGCATCCACTCTCACAGAACTCAGGATACCAACCAATATCTATTATTTGCTCAAGCGGAAAAGAAGCCTGGAATATATCTTCCTTTAAATCGTCTATACCAAGCAGAACATCCCTTGATTGATCCAGTCTTGAAAGATCATCAAAAACTACAGTCCCGCCAAGCTTAGTTACTTCATGCAAACCCACACACTCCCCCTTCATTCTATAAGCATCCCTGAATGCATCTTCGATGTACGCAGAGCGTCACTGGTTGCATCATTCTTCCAGCTCACAAATTAGCTGGGCAAAGGGTTAATTTTTCGAAACTTAGACTTATAAAAAACGGAGGTCGCATAAGACAGCCCTCCAACTCAATCATTGTTTTCGTTCCATTGATATCAATTATCGCAACCCCATCCTCAGCCATGGAGACTAGAGACGCGCTTAGAAAAATGACCCTATCCTTTATGCTCAATGAAAAACGACCACCTGAAACATCGACATTATTTCCCCACGCAAACTCTTCATCTATCTCAAATTCCACATCATGTTGTTCACCGACTTTCGGAATATCGGCCGACCAAGTCGCGACCGCGCTTCCAAAATCTGTCGAAAAAGCTACTGAGATATTGCCACTGACGCTCCTAACTTCATCTATTTTTATTTTCATTTTTTGCCATTCGCCAAAGGAACGCGCACAACTGTATTGTCAACACCCATCACATTCCCCTTCAACTCATACGTCCATACCCCCTCATAATAATGGTGCTTGGTTGGCTTGCTGTTCATTTCATAGGCACCGTAACGAAAAATCTATTAGGGCTTCCAGAAATTAATACCCTCCATACGCCGCTCGATATCGTCCATATCATCTTCGCCTAGAGTTGTATCAAACCCTTCACTGATGATCCTTCTAATTTTAGCGAGCTTCTGGGTTACTTTTTCATTATCTATGAACTCCGTGGTGGCGCGCTGGTACTTTTCAATTGGCTTATCACCGTAGTAGCTACCCATCTTGTGTAGCGATATCAAAATAAACTCAATTTCAGCTAGAGCTTCAAGTGCAGACTCCCCGGAAATAACGATTTCCTTATTTCTCTCTAACATTACTTTCTCCGCTTAAAGGTTGGATTTTCTAATTTTAGATTCCGCTTGATGGTCAGCTCCATCGTGCCATGCCTTGGGTTTTTGACCCATTCCAGTTTAGATTCGATCATTCCCACGCTCCTGCGTGGGAACATCGCCAGGAACACCCCGCGTTCAGCTCTGGATGTGTCGCAGAGCGTCACGGGATGCATTCCCACGCAGGAGCGTGGGAACGATCAAAGGGGTGGTTTTTTTAATGGCTGAGGGCAAAGCCACGACCTGTAAGTCACTGATAAACCTGTGGGAGCGAGCTTGCTCGCGATGGCGGTGGGTCAGCTGCCATTGAGGGTGACTGACACTCCGCTATCGCGAGCAAGCTCGCTCCCACACTGGAAATTGTGGTGACGTCGGCACGTGGTCTCGCCCTTGGAAACGCAGCGGTTGTTCCAGTCGCTTGCCGTCGCCGTGCCGGAGCTCGGTGAGTTTGCCGTAGCCGTTGTAGCGCGCGGCCCAAACGACTTCACCTCAGTCTGCCAATCTGCATACGGCTACTTCTTCTAGTTACCATCAAGCGGAGAGGTATCAGTGCGACTCATTACGTCCAGAATATGCTTTAGCCACATTTCACCAGACGCCCAATCCATCCAATAGCAATAATTGCAAGGCATTTTATCCATAATGAATCCTCTCATTTTTTCATCACAAAATTTAATTGTTAATAGTGTCGAGATTTCATTTTTAACCATGTCAACGATTTCAGGCGCAGAGCCCGAAACAAAATTTCTTATTATTTCATCAGGATCTGATGACTCGCACATCCAATCTTGATGAAAGTAGCATCCAAAGAACTGGAAAAGCTCTGGGTATTTATCTTTCATTTTTTTCAATAAATCCTGTAAGTAAATTGTATCCGGTTGGTGACCTGTCAGATTTTCTAATAACCAACACCACAACCGACAGTGGTTATCGATCGTTCCCACGCTCCTGCGTGGGAATGTCGCCAGGGACGCTCCGCGTTCCGCTTCTGGAGGGTGACGCAGAGCGTCACGGGATGCATTCCCACGCGGGAGCGTGGGAACGATCAAGGACCAGCGTTAAACGATTGCAACCACCGCCGATGGTATTCAACCTGTTCTGTAATATCGTTGGTTAAATCCTTATCTTCATAATCAAAAATATTGACTATGTCACTTTCATCCGCTGTCTCTCCCCAACGGACTTCATAAGCAACTACACCGCCAGCCATTTGCGAAGACATTCGCGAGGGATGCACATTGATTTTGGCTCCCTTGCATAAAAAACTCACATCCGGAAAATCTTTCCTAACCATCCCTAGACACAAATACAAATCCGCCGCCGTGTAACTTCTTTCTATTCCATCTGGCATCGTTACGGTCATCTCTATATTTTTTCGACTACATTTAAAGATCGCTTTATTAATGACACCATCAATTTCAACTGCCACTTCTCTAGAGGTCATATCACCACCTGTCAAAATTGGATATTGAGTGCCCTACAGAATCCATACACTCCTGCGCGGGAATGTCGCCAAGGACGCTCCGCATTCCGCTTCTGGATGTGACGCAGAGCGTCACGGGATGCATTCCCACGCAGGAGCGTGGGAACGATCAAACGAGTAGGGTGATCCCGATAATATCTTCCGCCCTCATCCGATCAGGAATTGCAATCTCACACTCATAGCTATAACAAACGAGACTTAACCCATTCTCTAAAGAAAACTTCTTGCTCACCCGGATCGCTTGCCAAGTTATTTTCATCATAGTCAAATATATAAACAATATCATCGAGCGATGGGGTGACACCCATGCTCAGCTCATACGCTTTTAGCCCAAGCGACATCTGTGCCGACATCCCAGACGGATGAACATTTTTCTTAGCACCTTTACAAAAGAAAATCACATCCGGATTGTCTCGCCTAAGACTCGCAAAACATTTATAAAAATTGCCACCAGAATATATTCTATCAACACCATCTGCCACAGAAAAAGTTATTGCGATACTCTTAGAATCGCACACAAGGCAAGTCTTTTCCTTTTCTCCCCCCCTAGAGACATATACCTCCACCTTAGAAATCATTTTTTTATTCTCCTATTAGGATTAGGTATGGAGTAGCCAAACTCTTTTCCGTTATCAAGTATCAAGGTCGCACCAAGCACATCTTCATTTTTTATACGACCTGGAATTGCAATTTCTTTTTCAGCCCCAAACAAATATGCGCCCCCTAGCTCTTTTTGCAAATCGTGCCCTGGAATTTTTTGCAACGTGTATAAATACCCTATTTTAGTGTACTCACCGGTAGCAAACCTCTTCCCCACATCTCTTGAGTAGGAGGTACTAATGTAATAACTAGGAGGCGAGTCACTATCCATAGAATGCAAGAACAAATTTTTGCTTTTACCTTTGCTTTTAAAGCCATGTTCAAAAACGTCTTCGGGATTTCGCTCATCACCACGATATAAGAAATCCTCCTCTTTTTTAGGAGTAGGTAGTTTAGGTTCCGTTTGATCAGCAGCTACCTTAGCCGCCGGATCCTGCTCCCCAACCGCCGGCCTACACCCACCCTTCCCCGGACAATCCACCAACCCCAACGGATCCACCCACCCCGTCGGGTTCAGGGTGTACCGGTASCCATTGAGCCCTCCCGCCAGTTTGCTCGGGTCAGGCGTCAGGTAGCGGCCAGTCTCGGGATTGTAGTAGCGGTGACGGTTGTAGTGCAGTCCGCTTTCCNCTGGTTTTGGTGGTGCCGGAGGTGGTGGCTCTCCCTCATCCACCCCGACCTTCGCCGCCGGATCCTGCTCCCCAACCGCCGGCCTACACCCACCCTTCCCCGGACAATCCACCAACCCCAACGGATCCACCCACCCCGTCGGGTTCAGGGTGTACCGGTACCCATTGAGCCCTCCCGCCAGTTTGCTCGGGTCAGGCGTCAGGTAGCGGCCAGTCTCGGGATTGTAGTAGCGGTGACGGTTGTAGTGCAGTCCGCTTTCCGGGTCGAAGTATTGGCCCTGGAAGCGCAAAGGTTGCTCAAGCTGTTCGCCGCCGCCGTGCTGGAGTTCGGTGAGTTTGCCGTAGCCGTTGTAGCGCGCTGACCAGACGATCTGGCCGCTGTAGCTGGTCAGTTCCTGGGGCGTGCCCAGGTGGTCGAGGTGGTAGTAGAACGGCGTGGCTTTTTCCGGGCCTTCGCCATCAAGCATCGCCAGTGGGCGGAAGGTGCCGGGTTCGTAGACGTAGCTGCGGTGGTGGCGTGGGCTGTTTTCGGCGATNGGCTTTTTCCGGGCCTTCGCCATCAAGCATCGCCAGTGGGCGGAAGGTGCCGGGTTCGTAGACGTAGCTGCGGTGGTGGCGTGGGCTGTTTTCGGCGAYGACCTGGTCGCCCTGCCAGAAAAACTCCGTGGTCAGGYCGTCCACGGTCTTGCTGATGCGTCGGCCGAAGGCGTCGTAGCGGTAGGACGTTTCGCGCCCGTCCGCCGTGGTGACGCCGATCAGGCGGTGCTGGCTGTCGTAGCGGTAGGCGCTGACCAGGGCCTGGCCGCGGCGTTCGCGGAGCAGGTTGCCGAAGGCGTCGTAGTCGTAGTGGCGGTCGCCCTCCTTCNTGGCTGTCGTAGCGGTAGGCGCTGACCAGGGCCTGGCCGCGGCGTTCGCGGAGCAGGTTGCCGAAGGCGTCGTAGTCGTAGTGGCGGTCGCCCTCCTTCAGCAGGCGGTTGCCCTTGAGGGTGGTCGGGCCGGGGCGGTCCTGCATCAGCAGGTTGCCGGCCGGGTCGTGGCAGAAGTGTTCCGGCGGTTCGCTGTGGGAAAAATCGATGCGGGTCAGGCGATCCAGCGGGTCGTACTGGTAGCTGCGGCGGTTTCGGTTGTCGGAAAGGGTNGAAGTGTTCCGGCGGTTCGCTGTGGGAAAAATCGATGCGGGTCAGGCGATCCAGCGGGTCGTACTGGTAGCTGCGGCGGTTTCGGTTGTCGGAAAGGGTCTGCAAGTTGCCCTTGGCGCTGTAGGCATAATCGCGCCAGAACAGTTGCTGCTGTTGGCTCTGCCACACGGTCTGGGCCTTGAGGCGGCCCTGTTCGTCGTACGTGTAGTCACTGAGCAGCCGGCCTTGCTGACGTTGCCGTTCGCGACCGCCGACAAAGCGGTGTTCGGTCAGGCGCGAGCCGTTGAGGTCGATGGCGGTCAGTGCGCCACCCGGGGCATGGTGGTAGTCGAGCTGGCTGTCGTCCGGCAGGCGCAGATGGTTGAGGCGCCCGCAGGCGTCGTAGCGATAACGCAGGGTGCCCCAGCCCTGGTGCTCGCAGACCAGCCGATCCTGGGCGTCGTACTCGAAGGCCAACGGATGATCGCTGCCGTCGTTGACGTGGACCAGCCGGCCCAGTTCGTCGTAGCGGTATTCGATGGCCTGGCCGTCGGGCAAGGTCTTGACCCGCAGCCGCCCGGCCGCGTCGCGCTGGTACTGGGTGAGCCGTTGTGAACCGTCCTCGCCGTGTTCGGTTTTTTCCAGCAGGTGGCCGTTGAGGTCGTAGGCGTAGGCGGTGCGTTGGCCGTCGAAGCCGACTTGCTGTCGGATCAAGCCGTTGGGCGTGTAGTCCAGCTGATATTTTTCGCCGGATTCGTTTTCGATTTCGGTCAGCNGTGCGTTGGCCGTCGAAGCCGACTTGCTGTCGGATCAAGCCGTTGGGCGTGTAGTCCAGCTGATATTTTTCGCCGGATTCGTTTTCGATTTCGGTCAGCAACAGCCGCGCCGAGTCGTAGCGGTACTTCAGCTCGCTGCCGTCGGGGTTCAGCCGGCGGCTGACCAGGTGYAGGTCGTCGGCGTATTCGTAGCGGGTGACCCGCCCTTGTTCATCGCACTCGGCGGTAACCTTGCCGTAGGCGTTGTAGAGCCAGGTCCGGGTGGCACCGTTGGGCAAGGTCACCTGCAGCAGGCGGCCGACGGCGTCCCATTGGTAGTGCGTGAGCGCGCCGTGTTCGTCCTGGCGGCTGAGTAAACGCCCCAGGGCGTCGTAGGAAAAACACCGGCGACCGCCGTCGGGCAGGATCTCTTCGGTCAGTTGGCCCAGGCGACTCCAGGTGAAGCGATGTTCGCCACCGTCCGGGNGCGTCGTAGGAAAAACACCGGCGACCGCCGTCGGGCAGGATCTCTTCGGTCAGTTGGCCCAGGCGACTCCAGGTGAAGCGATGTTCGCCACCGTCCGGGTCATACGTCGCCAGCAGTTGCCCATGGGCGTCGTAGGCATATTCCGTGCGCCGGCCATCCGGATCGATGAGGACGATCACGTCCCCCCGCGTATTGCGCCGATAGGTCCACACGGCTTTGCCACGATGCCGAGCGTGCAGGAAACCGTTGCGGTATTCGTAGGACGTCGGCGTCTCGTCCGGGGGAAGCAGCGCCACCAGCCGTCCGACCTCGTCGTAGCGGTATTCGGTCANGTGCAGGAAACCGTTGCGGTATTCGTAGGACGTCGGCGTCTCGTCCGGGGGAAGCAGCGCCACCAGCCGTCCGACCTCGTCGTAGCGGTATTCGGTCACGGCGCCCAGCGGGTCCTGTTCAGCAATCAGCCGGCCCTGTTCGTCGTAGGCCTTGAGGTGCTCGCCGCCGTCGGGCTCGACCTTGCGCACCAGCCGCGCCCGCTCGTCGTGGACATATACCTCCTGGCTGCCGGCCCTGTTCGTCGTAGGCCTTGAGGTGCTCGCCGCCGTCGGGCTCGACCTTGCGCACCAGCCGCGCCCGCTCGTCGTGGACATATACCTCCTGGCTACCATCCAGGTGCTGGACCGTGACGCTGCCGTCTTCGCCCCAGGTGTAGCGGCTGTCCATCTGCGCAAACGAGGCCCARTGCCGTACGCAGCGAGACGCCGGCCCGACGCCTTGCCACTCCCAGTAGAAACTCGCCCCGCCGGCCAGTTGCCGCTGGAGGATGACGTGCTGGTCGTCGTAGTCGTAGCGYTCGCTTTCACCGGCGGCATTGGTCGCTTCRATCAGTCGGAAACGTCCGTCGTAGCGGTAGGACAYCAGCGTCTGTTCGGTCCGCCAGGCTTCGTCGAGGGTGATRGCGGGATGGAAGCTCTGGTARTCGACGGCGATCAGGTGGCGCTGCTCGTAACGCAGGCGCAGGGCGCGCCCGGCACCGTTGTCCAGGCGGCTGATGTCGCCATGGATGTTGCGCTGGAGATCGACGGCGATCAGGTGGCGCTGCTCGTAACGCAGGCGCAGGGCGCGCCCGGCACCGTTGTCCAGGCGGCTGATGTCGCCATGGATGTTGCGCTGGAGGGTCAGGCGGTTGTCGTAACGGTCGCTGAGGCCGCTCAGGTGGCCGTCGCGAAAGTGCAGGAATGGGGCGTTTTCGCCGGGTTGGGCGACGATCAGTTCGTCCGCCTCGGTGCCCAGGTAGATCGCCGCGCGGGCCAGGCTGTTGTGGATCGCCGGACGCTGGGCGCTGGGCAGCGGAAAGGTCGTGCGGCGATTTTCCTGGTCGACCCAGGTGACCTGCTCGCCCTCGAGTTCCAAGCGATGGGCCAGGGCATGGCTCCAACCGCGCCCGAGGCCGGCGTCCAGGTCGGCGGCGCTGGTGCGGTACAAACGGGTGAAGACGAACGGCAAGCGGCCATCGAGGGTGCCATCGTCGAGGGTCAGCAGCTCTTCGCCAGTGACCATCGACACCGGACAGCCGCTGGTNAAACGGGTGAAGACGAACGGCAAGCGGCCATCGAGGGTGCCATCGTCGAGGGTCAGCAGCTCTTCGCCAGTGACCATCGACACCGGACAGCCGCTGGTTTGGGTCTGGGCCGCAGTGTCGGCGCTGTCGCCGTTGGGGTTTTTCGACTGGGTGGGGGCGTCGTCGTGGGGTTCGTGCTCGCTCAGGCGTGTAGAGGGCTGGGATTTTTCCCGCGCCACGGCGGCTGGATTGCTGACGGACAGGGGGGCAGAGTGTTCCGGGGTGATGTGCAAAGGTCCGACAGGCGTCGGTTTTAAAGGTCCGCGCTGGCTGACCACCAACGGTTTGAGCACATCGGCATGCTGATTGAGCCGGTCGGGGGTGAGTTGGCCCAATCTCAGGCTCGACGCCAGCAACCACTCCCGGGCCCGCTCGGAGCGGACCCGGCCCAGCACGTTTCCGCTCATGCGCAGCCCCAGGCCCAGCCCCCCGGTCAAACGCATCAGCAGGAAATTGATCAGCACCGAGGCGCGCAGCTCTCCGACAACTTCGGCCGCGTACTGAGGCGGCAACATTCGTACCCAACTGGTGAACGCGGCCACGTGGACGAAGAGCAACGGCTCGTCACTCAACACCATCAGCCCTTTGGCAATCGCCTCGGAGGACGCCTTCAGCAGTTGCTCAAGCTCAGCCTGGGTCAGGTACTCCAACAGCTTTTCGCTGTTGGCCTGCAGATCGGCCAGCAACCCGAAAACCTGTTTAACGTCGTCCCACAGCTGATGCAGGGCATTTTTGAAGCCGCGCAAATCAGCCTGCTGCAACACGCCGTAGCGTTCGAGAAACCCGGCGTCGGAAAACTCCTTCCACAGCGGTTGAAACTGCTCCCACTCCGCTTTCAGCCAGCCCTCAAGTTCGTCGATCACGCCTTGGTAAGACGCGTACAACGCCTTGACGTGATCAGCCGTGACATGGGGGAAAAAGGTGATGCGATAACGCTGGCCTCGCCAACACTCAGGGACTTCCAGAATGCCGCTGGGGCCGATTACGTGATGGATCGGCTCACCGAAAGTTTCCTGCCCTGGCTCGCCCCCAATGACCGGTTCCAGCATCACCGGCGTGTCGCCAATCGGCACGAAGCGCGCCGCCTGGAACATGTGCACCAGCGTCAGCGGCCCCTCCGCCGGGCAGGCCACCACCGTGGCGCTGATGGGTTTATCAAGGTTTTTCGGCGCCGCCAGGGACACCTCGTTGCCGACCTTGAACACTTGCTCAAGATCCAACGCCCAACCGGTCCAGAAGCCTTCAGCCCAACTATCGTAGTCGTTCAGGCAGGTTCGAAAGTCCTGGAAAATCGCATCGACATCCGGCTGTTCGGGGTCCATGGTCGCCACCACCAGCAAGCCAATGGTGTTGTTCAGAGCCAGGACTTTGTCGGGGGCAAACATGCAGGAATCTCGCGGTGCGGGGAGGAACGCGAGACTCTGCCGGGGATGACGGGGAAATTAAGTCAGGGGAAGGGAACGAAGGATGTAGGGCGATTCGCTAAATTTAAACGATTGGAGTGCTAACCCCGCCGATGACTATAAGCACCGCAATATAAGCCAAGGGGCTTTGGCAGAATCCTGACAACGTTGGCCTAATTAGAGAAATGCCCTACACGCCCCGCTTCTTTACCTGACTTATTTCCCCTGCCATCCCCGGCACAGTCTCGCGCCCACTCCTGCGCCGCGAGCTGCCTGCATGAAGTTCCCTGACAAGATCCCGTCTTTAACCGGTGCCATTGGTTCGCTGGTCTTCGCCGCCATGAACTCGCCCGATGTCGAGGAAGTGTTGCAGGATTTTCGCCGCTGCCTGGGCGACTACGACGGTTGGGCGGAAAGATTCTGGACCAGTCGGACGCTGGACATTAAGCAGGTGTTTAAAGTTGGCCAGGAGGTGTCGCTCGCACCGGCGAAGGACGATGGCAAGCAGGTCAGCGCCGTGGTGGCAAGGTGTCCAGCACAAGGCCCGCTGACGCTGGTGCACATGTTCCAGTCCTCGCGTTTCGTGCCGATCGGCGACACACCAGTGGTGTTGGAGCCGATCACTAAAGACGAGCAAGGGAAGGAAATCTTTGGCGATCCGATCCCTCATGTCATTGGTCCCAGCGGCATTTTGGAAATATCCGAATGCGACCGCGGCCAGCGTTACCGCATCAGTTTCTTTCCAAATATCACGAGCGATCATGTCGAGGCGCTATACGCGTCCTACCAGCACGAGATCGTCGAGCTCGAAGGTTGGCTGAAAGCGGAATGGAACGAGTTTCAACCGTTGTGGAAGGAGTCTTCCGAGAGCGGTTTTTTAAAGCGCTTCAACGCATTGCAGGAGGCCCAGCTACGTGGTTTTGAAAACGCCCTGTTTGAGTTATGGGACGACGTAAAACAGGTCTTCGATCTGTTGGCGGATCTGCAGGCCAACAGTGAAAAGCTGCTGGAATACCTCACCGAGGTCGAGCTTGAGCAACTGCTGAAAGCCTCGTCGGAGGCTATCGCCAAAGGCCTGATGATCCTCAGCGATGAGCCCTTGCTCTTCGTCTATACCGCGGCGTTCGTCGGTTGGCTGCGGATGCTCCCGCCGCAGTACATGGCCGAAGTCCTGGGGGAAATGCGCGCCTCGATTCTGATCAATTTGCTCTTGACGCGCGTGACCGGTGGCCTAGGCGTGGGACTGCGCATGAGCGGTAAAGTGCTGCGTCATGTCCGCTCGGAACGCGCCCGCGCATGGTTGCAGGCATCGAGCCAGCGCCTGGGTCAACTCGGCGGGGGCAGCTTCGACAAACATGCCGATGTACTGAAGCCGGTAGTAATCGCCGGCCGAGGGTCGTCGGTGGGGCCAGCGCCTGTCAGACCGTTGCAGATCACCACTGGGGACTCCACGCCGCAGTTGGTCAGCAATCCGACCCCAATCGTGCGGGAAAAATCCCAAGCCGCTACGCGACTGAGCAAATACGAACCCCACGACGACGCCTCCACCCAATCAAAAAACCCTAACGGCGACCCCGCCGACAGCGCCGCCCAGACCCGCACCAACGGCTGCCCGGTGTCGATGGTCACCGGCGAAGAACTGCTGACCCTGGAAGACGGCACGCTCGACGGACGCCTGCCGTTTGTCTTCACCCGCCTCTACCGCACCAGCGCCGCCGAACTGGACGTCGGCCTCGGCCTCGGCTGGAGCCATGCCCTGGCCCATCGCCTTTTGATCGAAGGCGAGGAAGTCATCTGGGTCGACCAGGAAAACCGTCGCACCTCGTTCCCCCGACCGAACCTGCAACGTCCGGCGATCCACAACAGCCTGGCCCGCGCGGCGATCTACCTGAGCAGCGAGCCGGACGAACTGATTGTCGCCCAGCCCGGCGAAGGCCCCCCTTTCCTACACTTTCGCGACGGTCATCTGATCGCCCTGAGCGATCGGTACGACAACCGCCTGACCATCCAGCGCAACATCTACGGCGATATCAGCCGCCTGGACAACGGCGCCCAGCGCAGCCTGCGCCTGCGTTACGAGCATCGTCACCTGGTCGCCATCGACTATCAGAGCTTTCACCCCGAACGGCTGCCAGATGAAGCCTGGCGCACCGAACAGACGCTGGCAACCTACCGCTACGACGCGCGTTGGCGACTCATCGAAGCGACCAACGCCGCTGGCGAAAGCGAACGCTACGACTACGACGACCGACACATCATCCTGCAGCGACAACTGGCCGGCGGCGCGAGCTTTTATTGGGAATGGCAAGGCGTCGGCCCGACGGTCCGCTGTGTGCGGCATTGGGCCTCGTTTGCGCAGTTGGACAGCCGCTACACCTGGGGCGAGGACGGCAGCGTCATTGTCCAAAACCTAGATGGTAGCCAGGAAGTGTACGTCCACGACGATCGGGCGCGGCTGGTGCGCCAGGTCGACTCCGATGGAGGCGAGCACCTCAAGGCCTATGACGAACAAGGTCGCTTGATCGCCGAGCAGGACCCGCTGGGCGCCGTGACCGAATACCGCTACGACGATGTCGGACGGCTGGTGGCGCTGATTCCGCCCGAAGGCGAGCCCACGTCTTACGAATACCGCAACGGTTTCCTGCACGCTCGGCATCGTGGCAAAGCCGTGTGGACCTATCGGCGCAATACGCGGGGGAACGTGATCGTCCTCATCGACCCGGACGGCCGGCGTACGGAATATGCCTACGACGCGCATGGGCAACTGCTGGCGACGTATGACCCGGACGGTGGCGAACATCGCTTCACCTGGAGTCGCCTCGGCCAACTGACCGAAGAAACCCTGCCCGACGGCAGCCAACGGCATTTTTCCTACGACACCCTAGGCCGTCTGCTGACCCGCCAGGATGAACACGGCGCTGTCACTCATTACCAATGGGATGCCGTGGGTCGCTTGCTCCAGACCACCTTGCCCACCGGCGCGACCCGCGCCTGGAGCTACAACGCCTACGGCAAGGTGACCGCCGAACGGGACGAACTGGAACGCATCACCCGCTACGAATACGCCGACGATTTGCATCTGGTCAGCCGACGCCTCAACCCCGACGGGAGTGAACTGAAGTATCGCTACGACTCGGCGCGGCTGTTGCTGACCGAAATCGAAAACGAATCCGGCGAAAAATATCAGCTGAACTACACGCCCGGCGGACTGATCCGACAGGAAACCGGCTTCGACGGCCAGCGCACCGGTTATGCCTACGACCTCAACGGCCACCTGCTGGAAAAAACCGAGTTTGGCGCCGATGGCAGCCAACGAATCACCGCGTACCAACGTGACACCGCCGGCCGCCTGCTGCGCAAAACCTTGCCGGACGGCGCGACGATCGATTACCGCTACGACGCTCTCGGACGCTTGGTCAGCGTCGACGACGGCCACTGGCCGCTGGCCTACGAATACGACGCGCAAGACCGGCTCGTCGTCGAACACCAGGGCTGGGCCACCCTGCGCTATCGATATGACAGCGTCGGCCGGCTGATCCATTGTCGCCTGCCCGATCACAGCACCCTCGACTACCGCCACGCACCGGGCGGCGCGCTGATTGCCATCGACCTCAACGGCACGTGCCTGACCGAACACCGTTACAAAGGCGGGCGCGAACGGCAACGCCAGCAAGGCCTGCTGCTCAGCGATTACACCTACGACGAACAGGGTCGCCTCAAAGCCCAGACCGTGTGGCAAACCCAGCAGCAACAACTTTTCTGGCGCGACTATTCCTACAGCGCCAATGGCAACCTCGCCGCGCTGTCCGACACACGAAACCGACGCAGCTACCAGTACGACGTGCAAGATCGCCTGCTGCGCATCAACTACACCCACAGCCAAGCCCCGGAACATTTCGCCCACGACCCAGCGGGCAATCTGCTGATGATGGACCGCCCCGGCCCGACCACCCTCAAGGGCAACCGCCTGCTGATGGAGGGCGACCGCCACTACGACTACGACGCCTACGGCAACCTTGTTCGCGAATGCCGCGGCAAAGCCCAGAGCCTGGTTACCGAGTACCACTACGACAGCCAACACCGGCTCATCAGCCTCACTACCCCGGACGGCAACGAAACGTCCTACCGCTACGACGCCTTCGGCCGACGCATCAGCAAGACCGTGGACAGCCAGACCACCGAATTCATCTGGCAGGGCGACCAAGTCATCGCCGAAAGCAGCAACCGCCACTACCAAAGCTACGTCTACGAGCCCGGCACCTTCCGCCCCCTCGCACTGCTCGAAGGCGAAGGTCCGGAAAAAGCCACGCCGTTTTACTACCACCTCGACCACCTCGGCACACCGCAGGAACTGACCAGCCACCAAGGCGACATCGTCTGGGCCTCGCGCTACAACGGCTACGGCAAACTCACCGAACTACGCCACGGCAACGGCCCCCGATTGCACCAACCGTTGCGTTTCCAAGGCCAGTACCACGACTTGGAAAGCGGCCTGCATTACAACCGGCATCGCTACTACAATCCGGAGACGGGGCGGTATCTGACGGCGGATCCGAGCAAGCTGGCGGGTGGGCTCAATGGGTATCGGTATACCCTGAACCCGACGGGGTGGGTGGATCCGTTGGGGTTGGTGGATTGTCCGGGGAATGATGGATGTAAAAAGCCGGCGGTTGGGGAGCAGGATCCGGCGGCGAAGGTCGGGGTGGATGAGGGAGAGCCACCACCTCCGGCACCACCAAAACCAGACAAATGGAGTCGAGAACCTAAAAGTATTCAGGATCAGATGACATTACAGGCCGCAAAAGAACATCGCGGAAAAAAAATCATAAAGAAGCTTGACGATCCAAAATTCAAAGGAATGGAGAAATGGGAACTAAAGACAAAATCCAATAACAGAAACGATTCCGTAGTGCATTACGTTCTGGACCCGAGTACAGACAAACTAATGGATTTTAAATTCAAAAAGCATAGCACTGACGACATAAAGCCTTGGGGTAATGACCCATCAGTACCACCCGGAGATATCAAGAAATGAAAGTTAGATGCATAGTGAACAACTTAAACAGCGACAAGCTCTCACCAGAAACACTCACACGACTAAAACGCTACATATCTCTCCCGGATGGCGAACTGGATTTGGAAATAGGGAAAGAGTATGTCGTCTACGGCATTGAATTTTGGGATAATTGCCCCTGGTTATATCTATGCCCCGACGATTACGATGAATACCCAATCCCCGTTGCTGCAGATTTTTTCGAGACCATTGACAAACGTCTCTCAACCCACTGGCAGCTTAATTCCAAAGAAGCTAGCAATAGCGAGAATCAGACTCAATTGGTTTTTTCAGAATGGGCGACTGATGAATCATTTTACGAAAACCTTATCTCGGGCGAAAAATACGCTGAGGTCATTTTCGATAAGTATAGAAAAATTATGGACGCAGAGTAGCTAGAAAAGTTTACTGATGCGCCCTTCCGGCAGGCACCCCCATAAAATGACCATTAAAAAAATAACTATTGAACTTCACGGAAAAATCAATTACGCAACTCTTGAATACGACAGAGGAGATATAGCTCTGACAGTAAAAATTCCTGGTGAGCCAGAAAAAACATACACAGACTTTGATTACTACACATGCTTCGGCAAGGTAAGACAAGATTTTCCCAACGTTAAATTCCTGTGCAAGGGTTCGAAAATCAACGTCTACCCTTCGCGTATGTGCTCGCAAATGGCTAGCGGACTAGCAGCTTACGAAGTCTCTTGGGGCAAAGCCGCAGGCAGGGAGAACATAGTCCAAATATTTGATTACGAGGACAAGAGTTTAGTCACAGACGTAAACATTCAACTTGATTATCACAAGCGATGGCTGTTATCTCTACGCGAAAACTCGTAAAACCTACAATTGACATTTATGGGTCAGTATTCACGCTGCAATAGGCAGACATCTGATCTTTTAATTCTTACAAGCAAAGTCTCGGTAGATCATTATGCAGACTGAAAATCTCAAGTCTAGGACTCTAGCCGCGTAAGTCTTACCAAGAAGACTTTTTCCCCAACTCCACCCCGGCGGCCCACTGCACGTTGGACGCTAACGCTCATACCGAGATTACAAACACCGCACCATAAGCCACTGCTCTTCCCCCCAAGCCTCAAAGCACTCCAGCACGTCCCAACCCAGCTTGGCGTAATAATCACGTTGGCTGTGGGTGTGCAGGAACAAGGTGGTGATTCCAGCCTCTCGCGCATGGCTGCAGATGCCTTCGATCAACTGCGCCGCAAGCCCTCTGCGTCGAGCCTCTGGGGTGATGAACACACACGCCAGCCATGGGCCCAGCTCTGGCCGGTCAGGCAGGTCGTGGCTGGCCAGTGAAGCGCCGCCGAGCAACTGGTCGTGTTCCATGGCGATCAGGCACTTCCAGCGGCCATCGTGCTGCCCCGCAGCGAATTCCTGCTGCCAACTGGCGAGGGATTGCTGGGCAAATTCATAACTGAATTCCCGATGGAGCCACTCGGCCATCTGGTCGCTTTTATCCATGTGGTTAGTGAGCCAATCCATTTGCAGCATTTGAAACACTCCTTTGTTCATTTGCCCTGGCGGGAGGGTTTGAGTCAGATTTACAGCCATTGTGGATGCAGATGGTCAGCAGGCTGAAGGTCTATTTGTTTGATGGACCGCCATCGCGAGCAAGCTCGCACACAGGGGAACTGCGGTGAGGTTGGGAATGTGTGAACAGTTGCTCTCACAGCCTCCCCTTAACTTAAGGCGGCATGAATCATTGTGGCGAGGGAGCTTGCTCCCACTCGACGGTGTAGGAGCTGGCGAAGCCTGCGATCTTTTGATCTTGTCGACTCAATGGGCTGTGAAAATATCGCAGCCTCGCTTCGCTCGACAGCTCCTACAGGGCCTAGCGGGAGCAAGTTCCCTCGCCACAGGATTAGTGTTTTTTTCAGTTTACCGGGTGTCTTGCACAGATAAATGCGCGAATAGATGCCTACCCGCCCTCATTCTCAAGAAATACCCGCATGCAAGCCTTCAACCTATCGTAATCTCGCACCTGTATAAGCCCAGCCCCGCAACCGGCCGAGATCTCACCCCGATGCCCTCCATCTACCAACTCAAGCCCGCCTTTCAAAACCTGCTGCGCCCCATGGTTCAACGCCTCTACAGCAACGGTGTCACCGCCAACCAGGTCACGGTGCTCGCCGGCATCGTTTCGGTATTGGTCGGCGCGGTCATCGCCTGGTTTGCCAACCATCCGTGGATCTTCGTCCTGGTGCCGATCTGGATGTTCCTGCGCATGGCGTTGAATGCCGTGGACGGCATGTTGGCGCGGGAGTTCGGCCAGCAATCGCATCTGGGCGCCTACCTCAATGAGCTATGCGATATCATCGCCGACGCTGCCCTGATCCTGCCTTTTGCCCTGTTTGCCGATACCAGTCTGTTGCTCGTGTTGTTGGTCACGCTGTTGGCGTTGTTCAGCGAATACGCCGGCGTGCTCGGGGCGATGGTGGGGGCTTCGCGGCGGTATGACGGGCCGATGGGCAAGAGTGATCGCGCCTTTGTGTTGGGCGTGCTGGCGACCGGCATTGCCCTGGGTTGGCTCGGGGCGCTCTGGGTAGATGGTGTGATGGCGGTGGTTGCCGCCCTGCTGGTTTACACCTTGGTCAATCGGGTCCGTCATGGCCTGGACCAAGTGAAGGAAAACGCTCCCTCAGCATAAAGGAACTTGCAATGCGCGAAGCCCAGGAACTGACGTTCACCACCCACGATGGCGTGGAGTTGTTCTACCGGCACTGGCCGGCTGTCGACGCGGCGGCGGGTGAGCCCCGCCAGGCTGTGTTGTTGTTTCATCGCGGTCATGAACACTCCGGGCGCATTGCGCACCTGGTGGATGAACTGGACCTGCCCGGGTTCGACTTCTTTGCCTGGGACGCACGCGGCCATGGCCAGTCGCCTGGCGAACGGGGCGACAGCCCGAGCTTTGCCACCAGTGCGCGGGATGTGCAGACCTTCTGCGATCACATCGGCGTGGCGCATCAGATCGACGAAGCAAATATCGCCGTGGTCGCACAAAGCGTCGGCGCGGTGATCGCGTCCACCTGGGTCCACGACTACGCGCCGCGCATTCGCTCGCTGGTGCTGGCGTCGCCGGCGTTCAAGGTCAAGCTTTACGTGCCATTCGCCCGTCCGGGCCTGGCGCTAATGCGCAAGTTCCGTGGCAATTTCTTCGTCAACAGCTACGTCAAGGCGAAATTCCTCAGCCATGACCCGGAGCGCGTGGCGTCCTACGACAGCGATCCGTTGATCACCAAAGCCATTTCGGTGAACGTGCTGCTGGGCCTGTACGAAGCCGCCGACCGCGTGGTGGCCGATGCCCAGGCGATCCAGGTGCCGACGCAACTGTTGATCTCCGGCTCGGACTTCGTCGTGCACCGCAAACCCCAGGAGCAGTTCTTCGAGCGCCTGGGCAGCCTGCACAAAGAGAAGCACATCCTGCCGGGTTTCTTCCACGACACCCTCGGCGAGAAGAACCGCGCGCCGGCCGTTGCCAGTGCCCGCCGCTTCATCCAGCAGAACTTTGCCCGACCGCTGGACCGCCCTTCCCTGCTCGACGCCGATCGCCTGGGCGCGACCTGCGCCGAAGCCGAAACCCTGGCCACGCCGCTGCCGCACAACTCGCTGCGCGACCTCTACTGGCGCATGACCCGCGCCAGCATGCGCTTTGGCAGCAAGTTGTCGGCTGGGGTGAAGTTGGGCTTCGACACCGGGTTCGACTCCGGCAGCACCCTGGACTACGTCTACCGCAACCGCCCCACCGGCACCTCGGCGCTGGGCAAGATGATTGACCAGAACTACCTGAACTCCATCGGCTGGCGCGGCATTCGCCAACGCAAGCTGAACGTCGAGGAATTGCTGCGCCTGGCGATGGCCGAATTGCGCGCCCAAGACCGCGAGGTGCGCATCGTCGACATCGCCGCCGGCCATGGCCGCTACATTCTCGAAGCGCTGCAAGGCGTCAGCCCGTTGCCCGAGTCGATCCTGCTGCGCGACTACAGCGACATCAACGTGCGTGACGGCAGTGCGCTGATCGTGGAAAAAGGCTTGGGCGATATCGCCCGATTCGTCAAAGGCGATGCCTTCGACCGCCAGGATCTGGCGGCGCTGGAGCCGAAACCAACCCTCGCCGTGGTGTCGGGCCTGTACGAGCTGTTTGCCGACAACCAACTGGTCGGTGGTTCCCTCGCCGGCCTGGCCGAGGCCGTGGAGCCTGGCGGTTTCCTGGTCTACACCGGCCAGCCGTGGCACCCGCAACTGGAACTGATCGCCCGCGCCCTCACCAGCCACCGCGCAGGTCAGGCCTGGGTGATGCGTCGACGCACCCAAGCGGAGATGGATCAATTGGTTGAGGCGGCGGGCTTCCGCAAGATCACCCTGCGGGTCGATGAATGGGGCATTTTCAGCGTTTCGCTGGCCCAGCGAGTGCAGTAATGAGCGCCGTCATCGCCCCGGCCCGCGAGCCCGCACTGCTGAAACCGGCGGTGCTGTGGCTGCTGTTGCTGGCGCCGCTGTTCTTCACCACTTACGGCTTCGCCACCTGGGTCACGTCCCAGCGTGACGACGTCGGCACGCTGGTGTTCGCCTGGGAAAGCCACATGCCGTTCATGGCCTGGACCATCGTGCCGTACTGGTCGATCGATCTGCTGTACGGCCTGTCCTTGCTGTTGCCCACCAGCCGCGAAGAACTCAAGCGCCACGCCTTGCGCCTGCTCACGGCGCAGGCGATTGCGGTCAGTTGCTTTTTACTCTGGCCGTTGCGCTTTACCTTCCCCCGCCCGGAAATGGACGGGGTGTTCGGTTGGTTGTTCGAAGTGCTGGCGGGTTTCGACAAGCCGTTCAACCAGGCGCCGTCGCTGCACATCGCGTTGCTGGTGGTGCTGTGGGTCTGCTATCAGCGGCATCTGCAGGGCTTCTGGCGCTGGGTGATGCACGGTTGGTTCGCGTTGATCGGCGTGTCGGTGCTGACCACTTATCAACATCACTTCATTGACCTGCCCACGGGCGCGCTGGCCGGTTGGCTGTGTGTCTGGCTGTGGCCGCTGGACCGTCCGAGTCCGCTGCTGAGTGCGCGTCTGGCGACGGATCCTGCCCGCCGACGCTTGGCCTTGCGTTATGGCTTGGGCGCGGCGGCGCTGTTTATCCCGGCGTTTGCCTTCGGCGGCGCGTGGCTATGGCTGATCTGGCCGGCGGTCGCGGTGCTCATGGTGGCGCTGAATTACCTGCTGTTCGGTGCCGACGGTTTCCAGAAGCGTGCCGATGGCCGCTTGAGTCCGGCGGCGCGTTGGTTGCTGGCGCCTTATCTCGCAGCGGCGTGGATCAATTCGCGTTGGTGGACGCGCCAGCATCCGCAGCCGGATCAGGCGGCGGATGGCGTCTGGCTCGGGCGGATCCCCACGCCGATGGAGCTGAAGGACAGCGCGTTTACCGGGGTGCTCGACCTCAGCGCGGAACTGTCCATGGACAGCACGGGGGTCGCCTATCGCTCATTGCCAGTGCTTGACCTGACCGCACCGACCGCCGAGCAATGCCTGAAAGCGGCAGAGGCCATCGAAAGCCTGCGCCAGCACGGGCCGGTGCTGGTCTGCTGCGCCCTGGGTTATTCACGCAGCGCCACCGCGGTGGTTGCCTGGTTGCTGCACAGTGGGCGGGCAGCGAACGTTGACGCGGCGATCGTGCAAATCCAGCGCGCTCGACCGCGTATCGTCTTGCACGCGGCGCACCGTCGCGCGCTGGAGCAGTTATCCACAGCACAGGGGAATGTCCATGATCACTGATATGGAGCTCCACACCGTGGCGAGCCTGTTGCGCCGGGGGCATTCGCTGGACCAGTTTTCCACCGGGCTGACGCTGCTGGCAGCGCTGGTAGGACTGGGCCAATGGCTGGTGGGCGTTATCGATCCGTGGTTGCTGCTGTTGAGTGCCGCACTGATCGTCCTCGGCGTGCTGGAAAAATACTGGGCGCTGCGCGTGGCATTCGATGCCGATCTGTTCCAGCGCATGGCTGACAGCACCCAATCCCTGGCCGAACGCACCTATACCTTGGACCAGGCCCTCACCTCGCTGGGCCTGCAACCGGCCGCACGGGCCGGCCGTCTGTGGACCGAACGCCGGCACGGCGCGTTGTTGCTGCTGCGCCGGCAATCGCGGTTGCTGGCCATACAAGTTGTCTTGGTGCTGGGCTTCATCCTGGCCAGTCCCTGGTTAGCTTCAGGTATGTAGGAGCTGGCGGAGCCTGCGATCTTTTGATCTTGATCTTTTGCTCTCGACTCAATGGGCTGTGGAAAGATCGCAGCCTCGCTTCGCTCGACAGCTCCTACAAGAGCCCAGCGGGAGCAAGTTCCCTCGCCACAGTTATGCTTATGTTTCTCAGGACAAGGAATCCTCATGTTCGAACCCGTGGTCGCCAACCTCATCACCTCCGCCGCCCGCATGGTCACGGGCGCTCGCAGCCTGTGGCTCGGTTGCGCGCCGACGCCGGTGCAGCGGATCTACTTCGCCAACCACAGCAGCCACGGTGACTTCGTGTTGCTCTGGGCCTCGCTGCCGCCGGCGCTGCGCAAGCTCACCCGCCCGGTAGCGGGGGCCGATTATTGGCAAACCAGCCCGATGCGGCGCTACATCATCAACCGGGTGTTCAACGGCGTGCTGGTGGACCGCGAGCGCAAGGACCCTTCCTACAGCCCATTGCAGCCGATGCTCGATGCGCTGGAAAACGGCGACTCGCTGATCATATTCCCGGAAGGCACGCGCAATCCGGAGGAAGGCCTGTTGCCCTTCAAGAGCGGGATCTATCACTTGATGAAGAATCACCCCGAGGTCGAGGTGATCCCGGTGTGGATCGCCAACCTCAACCGCGTCATGCCCAAAGGCCGGGTGCTGCCTCTGCCGCTGTTATGCACCACCAGTTTCGGCGCGCCGCTGTGCATCGAAGAAGGTGAAAGCAAAGAGCAATTTCTTGAACGCAGCCGCGCCGCGCTGCTGGCACTGGCCCCGGAGCACGTCTGACATGGATCGATATACCCTGATGTTGTTTGGCGGGATCGGCGCCATTCTGGTGCTGGCTTCGTTGATCGGTTTCATTCTCAGGCTGCGGACCAAAGGCGCGCCGAACTCCGTCATCGACAACCTCAATGCCCGGATCAATGCCTGGTGGATCATGGTGCTGGTGATCGGCATCGCGTTCTGGCTCGGCAACGCCGCGGTGATCCTGTTGTTCTACGCGGTGTCGTTCTACGCCCTGCGGGAATTCCTGACCCTGACCCCGACCCGGCGCAGTGATTATCCGGCCCTGGTGGCCGCGTTCTACCTGGCGCTGCCGCTGCAATACCTGTTGATCTACTACGACTGGTACGGGCTGTTTTCGATCTTCATCCCGGTGTATGTGTTCCTGCTGCTGCCAATCCTGGCGTCCCTGGGCGGCGACAGCACGCACTTCCTGGAGCGTGCTTCCAAGGTCCAGTGGGGCTTGATGATCGCGGTGTTCTGCATCTCCTTCGTCCCGGCCCTGCTGACGCTGGACATCGCCGGTTTCGAAGGGCGCAACCTGTTGCTGATCGCGTACCTGGTGATCGTGGTGCAGCTCTCGGATGTGTTGCAGTACGTCTGCGGCAAGCTGTTCGGCAAACACAAGATCGCGCCGAACCTGTCGCCCTCAAAAACCGTGGAAGGGTTTGTCGGCGGCATTTTCCTGGCCTCGCTGATCGGTGGCGCGCTGTGGTGGATCACGCCGTTCAATCCCTGGCAGTCGTTCCTCATCGCCTTGCTGATCAACTTGCTGGGGTTTGCTGGCGGCATCGTCATGTCGGCGATCAAGCGCGACCGCGGCGTCAAGGACTGGGGCCACATGATCGAAGGCCACGGCGGCATGCTCGACCGGTTGGATTCGGTGTGCTTCGCGGCGCCGATCTTCTTCCACCTGGTGCGGTACTGGTGGACCTGAAAAAGCCTGTGACGAACACCTAAACCTGTGGGAGCGAGCCTGCTGCCGCAGGGCCGTAGGAGCTGTCGAGTGCAACGAGGCTGCAATCTTTCCTCAGACACTTGAGTCTCGAGCGAAAGATCAAAAGATCGTCCGAACGCGGCCCGAGCCTTCGGCAGCTCCTACAGTCCAGCCCAGCGGGAGCAAGCTCCCTCGCCACGGTATTAATCGAGGATCAGATGCGGCAGAAACCGGCTTGAATCCTTGGTGATCAGGCTGTTGTCTTCCCGCACGCCAATGCCGGCAGCCTGGTCGCCGATGACCCAGGAGCCGATCAGGGTGTAGCTGTCGTCAAAGCGTGGCAGCGGCGCGAACTCCTGGAGGATGAACGGCGCGTCGGTGTAGGGGCCGTCTTCTTTTACGATCAGGCCATCAGCGGTCTGCAGCTCGATGTTGGCACCTTCCCGGGAAAAGAACGGCTTGCGCACCCAGCCCTTGGGCACCGCTTTGCTCGTGTCGGTATCCAGGTGGGCCGCGAGCAGGTTCGGGTGGCCTTTATTGAACTCCCAGAGCAGCGGCAGGATGCCTTTGTTCGAGATGATCGACTTCCAGGCCGGCTCGAAAAACTGCGTATCACACTGGGCAATCGCTTCACCAAACGGCTCGTGGAAGATGAACTCCCAGGCATGCAGCTTGAACAGGTGCGGAATCCAGCGCTCTTCCAGATCAACAAAACGCCCGTCACTGTTGAGGCCGATGTCTTCGATATCGATGTGCCGCGATTCAATGCCGACTTTTCCCGCGATCAGACGCAAGTAGTCCGTGGTGCCCTTGTCTTCCACCGAGCCTTTCATCGACGCGAAATAAAACGGCTCTTTGAGCTGCAACTGGGCAAAGGCCTGGTGCAGCTTGGTGTCGATGCTGTTGAACTGGTCGGCATGCTTGGGCAGCAAACCGCGCTCGATGCATTGCTCCAGCCAACCCCACTGGAACGCCGCCGCCTCGTAGAGGCTGGTCGGTGTGTCGTAGTTGAGCTCCAACAGCTTGGCCGGGCCCGTGCCGTTGTAGGAGAAATCCATGCGCCCATACAGGTGCGGGTGGCCTTCAAGCCATGAAGTGCGCACCAGGTCGAAGAACGGCGCGGGAATGCTCAGGCGCTCCAGCAGTTCTTCGCTCTGGACCACGCGGGCCACGAGGTCCATGCACATCTCATGGATCTCGCTGGTTGGGTCCTCCAGGTCGTCCTCGATCTGCTTGAGGGTGAACTGGTAGTACGCGCTTTCGTCCCAATAGGGTTCGCCGTCGATGGTGTGGAACAGAAAGCCGAGCTGCTCGGCGGTCTGCTTCCAGTCAGGACGCTCTGCGCAATGGATCTTCTTCATGGCGCTGGTTCCTCAACCGCCGGAGCTGCTCGAACCACCCCAACCGCTGCGGGCACTGGACTGGCTGCCGAAGCCACCGCGAGAGGTGGACGAAGCGACGGATATCGCCTTGCTGCTCTTGACGGAGTCGGTGTAGCTGCCATACCGCGCCTGGTTGGACTTGGTAAAGGTCGAGCCACTGGACACCCGCTGGTTGAGCGTCGAGGAGCCGAAGTTGCCGCGATCATCGCGGTAACGGTAGACCGGCTCGGAGTAATAACTGCTGCGGTGGCCGCTCAACATGTTGCCGATCAGCATGCCGGTCAGCAGGTTGCCGAAGCCTGAACCACCCACGTTCGCTTCCGAAGCCGGCAATTGAGCCCGGGCGGCGTCGACCTCGGATTGCGTGACCTCGCCATCGGCGCTCAACTCGAAACCGCCCAGCTTGGGGATGAACTTGCCGGCCGAGTCCTGCTGGCACCAATCGGGAACAAAGTCGGCATCGCAATCGGCCTGGCTGTCGTATACCGGGGCAATGCGACGATGCTCAGACAAGGCGGTCATGTAGGCGTTGGAACAAATGTCCACCGGCAGCTTTTCATCGACACATTGCTGGACAGACTGGAAGTTGTACTTCTTCTGCAACTTGTAGGTTTTTTCCGTTGGCCCGCAACCGGATATCGCCAGGGCGACCGACGCGGCCAGCGAAAGCTGGACGTACTTGCTTCGTTTCATCGAGTTCTCCGTGGCGCAATCAGTTCGTGGAAGGCGTCATGCACGCGGCGTTCAACATACCGACGCTGATGGCCACGGCAGCGATGTAGATACCCGCGGCGATTTCACCGTTCTTGATGCGCGCCGAAGCGCCCTTGAGCACCAGGCTGGTCACCAGGAACGCCAACAACTGGACGACAGCGGCGATCACCGCCCAGACGACGAAATCCAGCAGACTGATCGAGTAGGCAATCACGTTGCTGGCCGGGATGGCGAAACCAATGAGGGCACCGCTCAGGGCGATCGCCGCAGCCACGTTGCCCGAACGGATCAGTTCGAACTCTTTGTGTGGCGTGACATGGATGTAGATGAACTGAAACAGCGCGAACAGCACGGCGGCGCCGAGGATGTACAGGACGAAGCCGAACACGGCGGCCTTGTTCAGGGAAATGGAGAGCGCTTCAAGCATGGACTTCTTCCTTATTCAAAAAGTGTTCAGATCAGTGGTGTACAGCGAAATACCCAGCGAAGTGCTCAGGGCGACGTAGCCTTCGGCGTCCTCTTCGACGGAGAACAGCAGGAATTCCCGGCGATCCGTCAGGCCGATGTCGCGGGAATACAACATCGAATGATGTTCCCTAACATAGGACGCGCCTGGACCGCTTACGCTCTCGCTAAACGCCACCAGCTCTGTCTGGCCAGCCTCGGTGCCCCATTCGCGGGTGTACTCGACGCCGTCGTAGGTGTACGTCGGCAGGCCAATCAGGCTTTCAGGGCCGGCGAGGCGGCGCAACTCCTCGTCTGTGTCGATCCCGACGAAGCTGAGGTAATTGAACAGGATCACCGACTCGACCTGACCGTAGACGTCGCCTCTGGTGTGCACTTGCAGCCAGTAGTCTTGGTCGTTCATGTAGTAGCGCAACAGCCAGTTCGACTGCCAGAGGTCGATGATGCCCAGGCCCCATATCTGTTGATTGCCTGGGACGACCACGGTGCTGTTGCCGTCGAACAACAACTTGAGCGTGGCATCGAACATGATCTGCTTGCCGGAGGCCAGACCCAGGGGCCCGGTGGCAGACCAGTGATCGCCGGCTGTCGTGTTCGCGTTCGGGGCCTCAAGCCCCATCAACCGATCAAACCACCCCATGGGAAATTTCCTTGAGACGCGCGGAGGCGATGTAGAAGAGTTCTCCGCCCACGACGCGGGTGGCGCCGGGCGGGTTGATCGACGGCTGGCGGGCGCCCTTGGCGCGGTAGCCGATCAGCGTAGCGTTGTGCTGCTCTTTCATCCGGGCATAAAGGTCGCCGAACGTCGCTTCAAACGCCTCGGGTAGCTTCATCAGGTACTGGGTAGCGCCTTGGCCGACACAGAGCAGTTCATTGATGACCACGGACGAGCCCGGGTCCTGGGAGGCACGCACCAGCATTTCGATGGCCATGCTGGAGGTGCATTCCAGGCTCGGTGCATAGGCGCTGGCGAGGGCGGCGATTTCGCTGTCATTGAAGTGCGCGACCACATGCCCGGCGGGCCCCAATTGATTGACCGCCAGCACAGTGGCCAGGGTCAGGTCGTCGGAATGGGTTCGCACCAGCACGCGTTCGGCACCCGGCACGCCGGCACGCTGCAACAGCGCGACGGAGGACAGGCTGTCGCCCTTGATGAACGAAGTCTTGCCGGGCATGGGGTTTTCTTCGAGATCGCAATCGCAGATGACGATCAGGTTGTCATTGGACGTTTCGTCCTGCAGCAGCAATTCGATGACCCGCTCGCTGGAGGCCCCCTCCCAACCGATGAGAACCGTGTGGCCGACTTTACCGGTGAAATCGCCTTTGCCCTTCATGCCTTTTCTCCATACATCGATGACGCTGCTGGTGGTTTTGCCGATGACCGTCGTCAACAGGGCAATGCCCCCGAGCATGATCCAGGTCGCCACGAAAATTCGCCCGGCGGATGTCTGTGGCAACAGATCGCCATAGCCGACGGTGAGCGTGGTGGTGAGATAGAAGTAGATAAACGTGGCGGCGGCGATGAGGTGTTGCTCGCCCAGTAGCACCAGGCCGATCCAGGCCGTGGACAGGTGCACGCCCAACGCAATGGCCAGGCCCGCCCAGCCGAACCGATGGAAGAAGGACGCAGCGTACGTGCGCAACAAAAGGAAAATCGACATTTCGTCCCTGACTCCGTGGGGCTTCGTTCCTGGCGGGATCATCGCTCTGGCGCCTGAGGGCTCGAGCGTAGTGGCCGGACAGCATTAAACCTGTTGCGGGGCTTGGATAAAAGTACCTGCCTCACAATTAAATCCATGGCGTGCCGAACACTATTGTGGCGAGGGACCTATGTAGGAGCTAGCTGTGTAGGAGCTGTGTAGGAGCTGTCGAGTGCAACGAGGCTGCGATCTTTCCCCAGACACTTGAATCTCAAGCGAAAGATCAAAAGATCAAAAGAAAAAGATCAAAAGATCAAAAGATCGCAGGCTTCGCCAGCTCCTACAAAGTCCAGCACGAGCAAGTCCCTCGCTACGGGCTTGACCGATTACTCAGCCGATTTTTTCTTCAAGCGTTCCAGGATCGCATTGGCGCTGCCTTCGTTCGGCGTGATGCCGGCGTCGCGCAGCTTGCGCTCCAGGTCGGAGCCGGTCGAAGCGTCGGCCAGTTCGTCCTGGGCTTGCAGCTCGGCGGCGCGTTGCTGTTGCTTGGCCTGCAGGCGGTTGAGCGTACCGACGGCGGTTTCCAGCTTGCCATTGGCGCCGCCGCTGGCGATCGAAGCACTGACCTGGGCCTTCTGCACGCTTTCGCGGGCCTTGGCCATGTCCACTTGCTGACGCAGGCTTTTGATTCGGCTTTCGGCCTTGGTGATGTCTTTGCGCATGTTGTCTGCGTAACCGCCGAATTCGGTCGCGTGCTTCTGCTCGGCGTCCAGTTCGTTGGTCAGGGTCGAAATGGCTTCGGCCACTTCCAGCGCCAGGTCTTCGCGGTTGGCCTGGATCGCAGCCAGGGCCTTGGCTTCCAGGTCCTTGATCTTGGCGTTGTATTCGCCGACGCGATCAGTCGCCAGCTTGTGCTTGGCCATGATGGTGACCAGCTCACGCTTGGCGTTGGCCAGCGCGCTGTCGGCATCGCGAATTTCCTGGTCGAGGATGCGCAGGGCCTGTTGGTCGACGATCGATTCACCGACTTCGCTGGCACCGCCACGCAGTGCGGTGAACAATTTGCTCCAGATGGACTGAGTCATTGGATAGTTCCTGTTCGGTGAATTAAATGAAGAAGCGTTCGAAGGCTTCGCTGGCGCGCTGGACGTTGTCGACGAGGGTTTTGACCTCGGTCACGACGTTGGTCAGGCTGGAGTCGGAGCTCAACGCACCGAACATGTTGTAGACAACCTGTCCGTTGGGCATGGTCTCGATGCCGATGGACGACAGCGGGAACATTTCCCGGCTACGCAGCACGGCATCGTTGAAGGCCGCCACGTCGTTGATCGACTCGACGTCCACCAGGACGGTATCGACGATGATCTGGTCGCCCACCACCGCGATGTAGATCGGCAGGCCACCAAAATCATTCATTTCCAGCTTGATGCTGGACTCGGAACCTTGAACGAGAGAAAGGGTGATGTCGTTCGCGACCACTTCGTCCAGGGCCTGAAGGGCGCTGTAGAGGCGATCGATGTTCCAGTTATTACCTGCGCTCATGTAATCCTCCGACATGAATGAGCCAGCCAGAATCGGTTGGCGTAGCTGTTTCTCCATCTGCTTGAGCAGGCTTCGGTTTTCGGGAAGCACCCAAGTCTCGTGTTTCACATACCCGGCGGCACTCAGGCCCGCGCGCATCTGCCTCATATAGAAGCTCGACGGTTTTTTCGCGGAGGGTTTGGCGCGCTCTCCCGTGCGGCTCGCTGAATCGGTTACAGACCCGTCTGACGGGTCTGATGGAGAGCTGGTTGACATGGTACTGACCCCACTGTGAAAAACTCACGCGTGAGAAACACTACAGGTACTTTCCAAACCTCACAATAGCTCACGCGTGAGATATTTCTTTGTCACAAATGCTCCCACAGAAAACACGCAGTAGGAGCTGTCGAGTGCAACGAGGCTGCGATCTTTCCCCAGACACTTGAGTCTCAAGCGAAAGATCAAAAGATCGCAGCCTGCGGCAGCTCCTACACAAGCCCAGCGGGAGCAAGCTCCTCTCCACAAGGGTTGCTTACGGATAGCTGAAGCTTTTGACCAACGTCAGTTCACCCACCGCCCGCATTGGCACGACGAAGGTTTCCATCTTCTCGTTCGGCGTACCTTCCTCCGTGATCACGGTAACTTGTGCGGTGGTCAGGGCTTGTTGCGCGTGTTCTCCACCGCCCTCGCCTTCCTCGCCGTCGTCCTGGTAGCGATAACCGCCGCCGTAGTAGTTCACATACACCAGGTACTGGCCTTTGATCGGCGCGGGCATGGCGAAGATTTCCGGGCCATAACCGGTGGTGACGTCGACGTCGAGGGCGGCGCCGTTGGCGACGGCACGGTCGCCGTACCAGATGTGGGCGCCGTCGGGCGTGACCAGGTGCAGGTCCAGGTCGGTGCCGTCGCTGTCCCAGGTCAGCAACACCCGCAGCTTGGCCGGAGTCGCGCCGCCGCTGGTGTTGAGAAATTGCGTGCGGTGGCGCTGCTGGCCATCGGCGCTGCGCACTTCAACGCTGTTGCTGCCATTGGGGAACGAGAACGGCCGGTCGAAGCGACCCTCCTCATCCAGCTTCAGCGGCAGGCTCACACCGTTGACGATCAGTTGGCCCGGCGCGTTGCTGTCCTTGGGGGCGCCTTTGATCTGGCCGGTGATACGGGCGGTGTTGGCCTGGCCCGGGGGCGTGTTGACCGACGAAGCCGGGTAGTTGACGGTCTGGCTGAAGCTTTCACCTTCACCGCCCGGCGCCCCGCTGCGCCAGCCGCCAATGGGGGTGTCGAGCTTGATGGAGTCGGCGGCCATGGCCGAGGGCAACGCGGTCAGGGCGCAGAGCAACAGCAAGACCTGTGGATAACGGAGTGTCATGGTCTATTCCAGCAAGAGGTGACGGGCGAGCCCTTCGATATAGGTTTCGTCCTGGCCGTTGGGATGAGCTTCGAAGGCCAGGTGCAGATATTCATGCGTCAGGTCGAGACGATCCTGCAGCGACAGCACGCCGCGCACATAGATGCGCTGGCGCTCGCGGTCGACATAAGGCCGGCCGAAGGCGACGCGGCAGACGGCGAAAGCGCTGATTTCGTTGTAGCCCACTTCATTTCCCAACCGCTCGCGCCAGCCCCGGCGCTGCTTCAGCAGCCAGTCCTGGGCGGCGGGCAGCGCCTCGCAGGACGCCACCGGGTTGTCCCAGCGGCTGAGGCTGGCACGCGGGTAGGCATGCAGCAGGATGGCGTCGTAGCGTTGGCCGGCGTTGGCTTGCTCCACCGCTTGTGCCCAGGACAGTTTGTCCGGGCCCGGCTGGTCGGAATGGTAGGTGACATCGGTGCCGGCCAGGACCAGGTCGCTGGTCCAGGCGGCAATGGCGCGGGTTTCCGGCGCCGCCGGGCGTGGCGCGACACGCTGGCGATGGCTGCTGTCGTCGATGCTCAGGCAATCACCGTTGCGTTGGGCGTTCTGCAGCAGGTAGGTGCGGATCGCCACGGCCAGGGCCTTGGCGGCTTCGGCAGGCTCGGCCTTGGCTTCGCGCTGCAAGACCCGGGCGACGTATTCCTCCCGGTCCAGGCGCGCCACCAGCTTGCCGGGCATCAAGAACAGCTCGCCATCGCTGTGGATGTCCAATTGATTGCCGTTGGTGAATTCGACGCGGTAGTCGCCACGCAGTTGACCCGGCGAGGCCGGACGGTCACCGGCCATCACCCGTTGCAACGGATAGCGGGCAAACAGGCCGACTTCCACGCAACGCCCGGTTTCCGCTGGCCAGCGCGATGGCAATGCCGCCGCCAACCCTTCGCCGTAGACCTTCAAGACCTGCTGGCTGGTGCCTCGCCCACCGGCCCACACCGGGGTGCCATCGACCAGCCAACCGGCGAAACCGCCCTGTCGCGATGAAGGCCCCTGGTCACCCAGCCAGCTCCAGGTCTTGACCCGCAGGCGACTGCCCAATTCGCCGACCAGCCGCCCGTCCGCCGCGCTGAGCACCACGTCCAGCAGCACCCGTCGGGCCTGCTCCTGGGCCGGCAGCGTGGCCAGGGCCTTGAGCAATTGCGCGACGGGCACTTGCGTCTGGGGTTGCAAGGTCGGCAGATCCAACAACCATGCCGGCGCCTGACGGGCCTGCCAGTAATCACGCCAGTTCGAGGCCGACAGCCCGAGCCGCTGTGGCTCGAAATACAAGCCACAGGATTTCACCAGTGCCTGGTCGCGACCGATACTCTGCCCGGCATTGCAGCAATAGACCTCTTCCTTCGACTCGCCGCGGCACTCATAGACCGGCTCGCGAGCGTCGGTGTCCACCAGCCAGGCATAGACAAATAGCTTCCACAGGCTGCCCAGTGGCGCCTGCAAAGTGTCGGGCAATGGTTGGCGAGCCAGCACCTGGGTCTGGCTCACTTGCAGCAACTGACCGTCGAAGGCCAGGCGCAACGGCCCGTCCTGCGCTGTTGCCAGCGCAGGGATCAAGCACAACAGCCACCCAACCAGCGGCCAACGCATATCAGTTGACCGTGACCTGACCGAGCGCCGGTTTCTGTTCCCGCGCCTGATGTTGCGGCGCGTAGACCTGGGTGAAACGCACTGGTGGCAAGGTGAACTGACCTTTCTGGGAGAAGCGCACCAAGTGCCGCAGGCGCAGCTCGCCACTGAGGGCATCCACCGGCACTGCATACGCCATCTGGCCGGGCTCGAAGCGGGCTTTTTCCAGGGACGTCGGTTCGCTGTCGGCCTTGCCCATCAACTGGATACCCCAGGTGGTGCGCTCCACATCGGCGCCCGGCGGCAGCGGCACTTCGAGCATGCCGTAGCGCAGTGGCGTCGGCGCCTTGCTGTTGATGATCACTTCATCCAGGTAGAGGCTGTCGCTGGACAGCGGTTTGTTGCCCACGGCTTCGAGCTTGAAGGTGAAGGCCTCGTCGCCTGGCACCAGACGCGACAGGCGACGGGTGATGGACACGGCCATTGGCGCTACCGGCGGTTGCTGGCTCTGGAAACTCAGTGCCGCTTGCAGTGGACGCTCCTGGGCACCGGTCAGGGTCAGCATCGTTGGAAGCTGCGCACCCTGCCACTGCCAGTAGGTTTCACCGGTCACACCCTGCTTGGCTGCCCAACCTTCGCCCGGCGCCAGGGCCACGGCCGGTGCCGCCTGTTCGATGCTGCCCTGCAACCAGGTCAGGGCCAGGGCCCGTTCCAAGGTGGACTGCTGCGGCAACACACGCTCCAGCAATGCCGTGGCGCGGGCCTGATCGAAGCTCTGCAACGACAGCACCAGGGCCTCGACGAACGGCTGCGAGCTGAGTTCAAGTTGCTGTTGCGCGGCATCGGCTTGACGACTGAAGGCCGCCGGCAACGGCACCTTCGCTTGTTTCGCCAGGGACGCGGTCAGGACACGGGCACTGGCCAAGCCAAGGGCCGAATCCGGGGCGTTCATGACCAGGCTGTCTTCGCCGCTGTCCAACACGCTCTCGGTACTGTCTTCACTGGCCTTGGCCAGGTCGTCCATCAAGCCGCTGAGCAGGGTGTTCACCGGCAGTTGCATCTGCTTGGCGAACGACAGGATCAGCGCACGCTGCAGCAGCGGCGTATCGCCGGCCTGCTTGGCGTAGACATCCAGCACCCGCTGCCAGTGCTCCGGCGGCAGGCTCAGGTCCAGGGCCTTGCTGGCGTGCCAGTCGGCGTAATAGGCATAGGCGGTGAGGAAGGCATCCGGCTCACCGTCCTGGCCCCACCAGGTAAAGCTCGCCGAGGGGCCGGCCATCTGCACCAGGCGCAAGCGGCTGTTCTGCATGATCAACCGCAAGCGGTCGCGGATCTGCGGGTTCGACGCCAGGGTCGGATAGGCAATGCTCAACGGCAACAGGCGGCTGGCGGTCTGCTCGACGCCACCGTACGGGTAGCTCAGCAGGTCATCCAGGGCCGAACGGAACAACGCTTGCGGGCTGTCGTCCAGGCGCAGGCGAATATCGCTGGCGTCGGCCGGCAGGGCCAGCGGGGTGTCGCCGCTCGCCACATCCAGGCGTTGGCTCTGGGTGACTTGCCAGCCATTGCCGCTGGCGTTCAAGCGCATGGCCAGGGCGTCCTGGGTTTCGCCATTCAATTGCAACTGCACGTTCAAGTCGCCACTGCTCAGTTCCAGAGCCGGCAGCGCCACGTAGTTGATGCCGTTTTTCAGGTCCACCACCATGCGCTGTTCGGCGCCGGCGTAGCGGATCAGCAGCTCGGCCTTCAGGGGTTTTTCAGACTGGCTGAAGGCGAACAGGCCCAGTTGCGGCTTGTCGCCCATACGGAAACGGGTCGGGCCGCTCCACTTCAGGTACAGCGGTTTTTCCGAGGCGATGAACTGTTTCTTCTGGCCCACTTGGCCGTCGTCGGCAATGGCCTTGGCGGTGATGCGCCAGCGGGTCAGCGAGTCAGGCATCTTGAAGGTGAACCGGGCCTTGCCGTTGGCGTCGGTGACCAGCTCCGGTTGCCAGGCAGCGGTGTCGACGTCTTCACGACGTGGCCGCTCCAGTACCTTGACCCCGCGTTCGCTGCGGTTGGCCTTGCCCGGCGCGCCAGGGCTGCCTGGCAGTGCCACGTCGTAGCTGATGAACGACAGGCTGGCACTGGTGCGCACGTTGTTGCGACGCGGGTGATAGAAGAACTGATCGATGGTCGGGGCCACTTCCGGTTGCAGGGCGTAGACCATTTCGTCCACCACGCTGACCGTCAGGTGAGCAGGGGTCGCCTTGCCGGCGAACTGGGTACTCAGGTCCACGGTCACCGTGTCGCCTGGGCGATAGGTGGCTTTGTCGGTGACGACGGCGACGTCGATCTGCGGCGTGACCACCTTGATGCCAGCGTTCTGGAAGCTGTACTGACCGCCCTTGGTGTACAGCACCGAGAAGGTCAGGTTGGGCGCAAAGCTATCCTTCACGGCAATGCGCGCGCGGTATTGGGTGTCGCTGAGTTTTTCCATCTTCAGCCAGTCGCCGCCCTTGGACAGCAGCGCCGTGGCCTCGACTTTGTCCCGCTCAAGCGACAGCAGCGCATCGCTGACCGGTTCCGGGAAGGTGATCAGCGCCAGCGCTTCGTCACCGGTCTTGTATTCAGGCTTGTCGAAGACGATCTCGACAGTGCCCGGCACGGCCTTGATGCCTTCACCGGTCACTGCATGAGCGGCGGCACCAATGACCCGGCCGTGGTCGTCCTTGAGCGTCAGGTTGTAGGTGCCAGGGCGCTCGAAGGTCAGGCTGAAGCCCTTGTCCTTGGCCGCCAGCTTGCCTTCGCCGGTGCTCTGGTCTTCCAGGCGCACCCAGGCATAGCTGCCTGGCGTCACGGCTTTGGCTTGTTCGTTGCCGCCTTCATTGGCGTAGCTGAACGAGACCTTCTGGCCGGCGGCGCTGAACCGCTGGGGAGCGCTCAGGCGGAAATTCGCCGCGCCACGGTCGATGAGGATCTCCTTGGTGGTCTTGACCCGATACGCCGCGCCATCGCTGGCGAATACGGTGAGCGTGTAGCGGCTCGGCTTGTCGGCGGCCGGCAAGTCGAGGATCGCGTTGCCCTTGGCATCGGTGGTCACTTCGCTGCTGGTCAGCTCGACCGGGAATTGCCCCAGGTATTGCAGCTCGTTATCGACCATCGACAGTTGCTGGGCGCGCAGGCTCAGGCTCACCGTGGCATTCACCACAGGTTTGCCGTCCGGGTACAGCAGCACAAGGTTGCCCTTGACCGGCTCGCCGGTGCGGTAATCCTGCTTGGCCAGGTTCAGGGCAATCTCGAAGTGCGGCTTGATGTATTCGGCGACACGAAAGGCGCTGCTGTAGAGCTGGTCCTTGTAGCGCAAGCGCAGTTCATAGCCACCGGCCACGGCGTTTTCCGGCAATTGGAAACGGCCTTGGGTGCCAGCCTTGGAGTCGAGCTTCAAGGCCAGGGTTTGCAGCTCGGTACCGGTGGCGTCCAGCACGCTGACATTGACGTCGGCGGCAGTCGGTTGCACTGAATCACGGGCGTTCTTGAACTCACGCCCGACGATTTTCAGCGATACCCAATCCCCCGGCCGGTACAGCGGCCGGTCGGTGAAGGCATAGAGCTTGGTGTCGTAGATTTCGCTGTCGTAGTAGAAGTTTTCCGAGACGAATACCCCGCCCTCCTCGTCTTCACCAATGACGAACGAACGCTCCGGGCTGACGTGCTTGAGGCGCAGCAGGCCGTCTTCATCGGTGGCACCGCTGCTCATCACGCCCAGGCCGTCGGTCCACAGCACGTTGACCTTGGGCACCGAACGCCCTTCATGCTTGCGTGCGGCCCAGACCAGCAATTCATCGCCGGCAATCTTGCTTACGGCCACGGTGTTGGAGACGAAGACCATGGTGGTCGCGCGGTATTTGCCGATCAGCGCTTCCACCAGGTACAGGCCTGGCTTCAACTGGCCCAGCGGTACATAGACGTTGCCCGGCGCGACGTTGACGAACTGGCTGGACGAGCCGGCCAGGTTGACGCCCGCAGGCGGCTGGATCGGCTTGGCCTGCCACAGCGGATAACGGAACTGGCTGACCACCGGCAAGCCCGGGATCAAGGCGAATTGTGGCGGTGCGTCGTACGGGGTCGGCGCGACCAGGGCGTCGCCGATCTTCAGTTCCGGCACTTCTTCGGTGACTTGCTGGCGCGATTCGTAGGAAAACGCCCGTTGCATCACTCGACGAGACTTGCGGTACCAGTTGTCCCACAGGTACGCGAGGGTGTTCGACAGGCCTTCACCCTTGAACTGGCCATCGCTGACCACGCGGTGCAGGTTCTTCTGGCGCTTGAGGAAATCCAGCGGTTTGTCGATGCGATAGACGCGGATATCGGCGCCGCCGTAGGGCTCCATGCGGAACCGACGGTAGTCACGGCCCGGCGCTTCGAGGCGGACCATGGCCTGCTCGTCGCTGGCAAAGCTGCTGTCGGCCAGCAGGAAGAAGCTTTCACCGGACACCGGCGTGTAACCGCTGGGCTCCACCGTGTCTTCGGCATTCACGACAGGTGCCAGCAACAGGGCAAACAGCAGGGGCAATTTTGAACACAAGCGCAGCATGCGGGCACCGGTCATTGGGAGAGAAAGTTGAGTCGATAGACGCCGATGAAGTTGGGGTTGGCTGCGTCGGGTATCCATCGGGTGTCCTTCCAGTTCATGAGTTGTTGCAGGCTTGCGGAGCGCATGCCGTTGTCGGTTGGGGTGGTAGTGCCGGTGTGATAGGCGATGTAGCGGCCCATCCAGATCATCAGGTGCTGGTCGTCGCCCTGATCGAAGAACATCAGGTCGCCGGGGCGGGCCTGGGCGACATCGCGGCCCACCAGGTGACTGTTGAACTGGATCAGCTTGATGGCGTTGACGTAGGGCCCGACCTTGCCGCCGCCCTGCTGCCATTGCTGGGCGAGGCGCCGTTGCCCATCGCTCAGTGGCAGTTCCGGCGGCAGGTAGCGGTTGGACAGGCCATTGCTGCGCAGCCATTTTTCATCGTGGACCTTGAGCGCTTCGTTGGCGGCAAAGCGCACCAGCCCGGCACAGTCCTGCTGATACCAGCGCGGGCTCGGGCCTTTGGTCAGCTGTTCCTGGGCGATGCGCACAAACCAGGCGCGAAAGACCTGGGATTGCTGCACGTCCAACGCCGGCGCCTCGACGGCAAGCGCAGGCCCGCCGAGCAGCAACGCCAGCAGCAGCGTCAACGCGGAGTTGCGGATCAGTGCTGTCACAGCGCTTTCCATTCCAGCGGCAGCCACTGCCAGTGGCCATCCGGCTCGCTGCCTTCAGGCAACGTCAGGGCGTATTTGCCGTAGCCGCCGAGGGTGCGCAGTTTCGGGATCAGGTAGGTTTGCGCGGCGTTGTAGAACACCGGCTCCATGTCCTGGGGCAGGCTGTCGAGGGTTTCGCGCTGCATCAACTGCGCCATGGAGTCCGGGCCGAAGTAGACCGGCATCAGCAGGTCCTTGGGCACTACGTCGGCCATGGGCGGGAAGCGTTTGTCGAGGGTGCCGAGGGCCTTGTCCACGAGTTTGTCATCGAGGGAGAACAGCAAGGTCGAACCGTGGCGTGCCAGGCTGACCCGCAGGAAGGCCTTGCCGGTAATCGCGTCAGGCTGTTCCGCTTCCTTGGCCAGGTAGGGGCCGAAATTGGAGCTGACCTGACGCAGCCACTGGTGCGTCGGGCCTTGCTGCTTCTCGACCACCGGGAATGCATGCTCGGCAACGTTGTTTTCATAAGCACCGACCATCGAACCGAACAGGTTGCCCAGGTCGGCGTCGAGCTTGCCGTCGTCTTCATTCAGGCTCGCCACCAGCAGCGGCGTGTACAGGCGCGAATCGGCGTACCAGCACAGGCCCGCCGCGCCGGCCACATGGTCGACCATGGCCTGGGCGGCTTTTTCGTCGGCACCGAGTTTTACCAGCAACGGTTTCTGTTGCTCGGCGGCCAGGGGCAAGGCCACGCAGGCACTGGCGCCCATGGGCATGGCTTGCCAGATCGGCTTGAAGTCGAAGTCCGGCTGATTTTCCAGCTCGTCCATCGCCAGGAAGCTGTGCCAGCCCTTGTCGTCCATGTCGAAACGCAAGCCGGCGAAGTTCGGGATGAAACGCTGGTAGCCCATGGCGAGCACGCTGGCGTTGATCGAGATGCGTTGCTTGACCTCCGGCGCCTTGAGCGGCAGGCCGAAGGCTTCGGGGAACAGTTTTTCACCGGCCAGCAGTGCTTCCAGGGCTTGGGTCGAGACCATGCCACGTTCGTCGGTAGGACCATTGCCTTTGTCGTAGAGCTTGGTCGGGTTGGACAGCACCACCAGCTTGTCGCCATGGGAGGCGAAGACCAGGGATTTGCTGGCGTTGTAGTTGAGCTGGTAGAGCGCGACTTCATCGCCGCTGACTTTCAGGTCGCTGAGCTTGCTCAACTGAGTGTCGTCCAGGGCGACTTTCGCCAACGGTTCCAGGACCTTGGCCAGGCCACCGCGATCCATCACCAACAGGAAGTCCTTGAGGCGACCGTCCGCACCACGCCACAACGCGACATCGGCCGGCTGGTCGAAAAGTGCTTCGATCAGGCTGTCCTGCAGCTTGAGGTCATGCTCGTAGATGATCCGGCGCAGGCTGCCGATCAGCCCGAGACGGTCGGCATGGGCCTCGTAATAGAAGACGAAGTCCTCGGTGAGCGTGGCCTTGAGGAACGGCACCGCCAACAGGTCCTTGGGCAACTGGCTCAGGGAATGGGCCTCGAGCAAGCCGTCGGGACGGCTCACGCCGAGCTTTTCCAACGCCAACTCCATGGGCGGCGCCTTGGGCTTGTTGATGAACCAGCCCAGCCCGGCGGCCACACCGGCGACCAGGCACAGCCCGATCAGTATCGCCGGCCAGCGGCGCACAGGTTTGGCGACAGGTGTCGGCGTGGTCGGGGAAGCAGTGTTGTCGCTCATATTCACAAGGGCCTGTTCATCCGTGGAGCGGATACTTAGTAGTTGAAAGTCTTGACCAGCAACAGATCGCCAATGGCGCGCAGGGGCACGACAAAGGTCTCGCGTTTTTCATCGACGGTGTTTTCGTTGAGCACCAGGTTGATCTGCGAGGTGATCACCTCGTTCTGGTTGCTGGTCTCATCGAAGTTGTAGCCGCCGCTGCCGTAGTTGCCCCAATAGTTCACGTAGACCAGGTAGGTGCCGTGCATCGGTGCGGTCATGGTGAACATTTCAGGGCCGGGGCCATCGACGCCATCAGGGTCGAGACCGCCGCCGTTGCTCAGCGCCGGCTGGCCGAAGAACGCATGTTGGCCGTCGGGTGTGACGATATGCAGGTCGAGTTCGGCCTTGGGGTCGTCCCAGCCCAGCACCACGCGGATCTGCGCCGGGGTGCGCAGGTTGTTGGCTTCGTAGAATTGCACGCGCTTGAGGGACTGGCCTTCGGAGCTGCGCACCTCGACGCTGTTGGAGCCGGCGCCGAACGCATACGGCCGGGCGAAACGCCCCTCGTCGTCGGTATAGAGGTTCAGTGGATTGCCATTGACCGCCAGGCTGTGGGGCTGGCGAGCCGTGCCCATGGCCTTGAGCCGGCCCTCGATCATCGTACGGTTGCGCTGCACGCCCCGGTCGATGGGCGGTGTGGGATAGGCGACTTGCGGGTTTTCGGTGCGATCGAGCAAGCCGCTGTAGCGCCAACCGCCCACCGGCTCCGACATCTCGGCAGAAGGCTGCGCCCACGCCAGTGGCGCGCCCATCAGCACGATCAATAAAGAAAGAAAACGCACGTATGCCTCCTGCCATGCACGACGCAACCCGGCGCTAATCCTCAGCGCGCTTGTCATTATTCAGGTTTCGTCTGAAGGCCCCGTCGCAAGGGGGCCGTAGATGGCGCGAAGAGTATCGATTTGACGGTTTTTTCACAATCGGGGAACGCGCGATTCTGTGTGGGAAATCACGTACTGAGGGGGACGTGAGCCGAATAGAGGATTTATTCGGCTCACAAAATGAGCCGAATAGCGCTATTATTCGGCTCATTCATCTCTGGACAGGCTCATGGCACCTCATTGGATCTGGCAACAGCCCGACTGGCCCGACTTCCGCTGGCAAGCTGAAGCATTGGCCCCCCTGCTACGCGAATGCGTGCAGACACAAGGTCAATTGCTCGGCATGACGGGCACGGTCACGGCTTCCCTCAGTGCCCAGAACGAACTGGATGCCTTGCTGCAAAACATCGTGACCTCTTCGGCTATCGAAGGAGAACAATTGAATGTCGGCTCGGTGCGCTCGTCCCTCGCTCGCCGCCTGGGCCTCGAGCACGTCGACGACACCCCGGTCAGCCAACGCAGCGAAGGCTTGGCGAACCTGTTGCTGGACGCGACCCGACATTTCAACCAGCCCCTGACGGTCGAACGCCTGCTGGAATGGCATGAGTGGTTGTTTCCTGATCAAACCAGCGACTTTGCCCACCGACAGATCCGCGTCGGTACGCTGCGCGGTGACGAACCGATGCAAGTGGTCTCAGGCAGGCTGGACCGACCTATCGTTCACTTCGAGGCGCCGCCTCGCCAGGGCCTTGAACAGCAATTGCAAACGTTCGTCGACTGGTTCGAAGCCAGTCGCCATCAGGTCAGCCTCGATCCGCTACTGCGTGCCGGCATTGCTCATTTCTGGTTTGTTACCCTGCATCCATTCGACGATGGCAATGGTCGCCTGACCCGCACCCTGACCGATTTGGCATTGGCCCAGGGTGAGGCTCAGGCGATCCGTTTCTACGCCATGTCCGTGAGCATCCTGGACGACCGCGCCGGTTATTACCGAATCCTGGAAAACAGCCAGAAAGCCACGCTGGATATCACCGGCTGGCTGACTTGGTTCCTGCAGACACTGTTGCACAGCCTGCATAAAGCGATGACACAGATCGAAAGCGTGCTGGGCAAGACCCGGTTCTGGCAGGCCCATCGAGCTTCGGCACTCACGCCTGAACAGTCCAAAGTGCTGAACCGGTTGCTCGATGGCGGCGAAGAAGGCTTCGGGCAGGGGATCAGCGCCACTCAATATCAAGCCGTGGCCAAGGTCTCCAAGGCGACAGCAACGCGACACCTGGCGGAACTGCTGGAGAAAGGTTGCCTGGAGCGGATGCCCGGCGGCGGGCGCAGCACCCGTTACCGAATAAACTATCCCGCTGATTGAGATCATTTGTGGCGAGGGGATTTATCCCCTCGCCACAGGTTCCGACATCCTTGCTGATCGGGGTGACGCCCGGCGGTCCTGATTTGCCCCAATACCCCATGTCTGCTAGTGTCGCGCCGGTTTAACAGTCAACCGGAATAGCCGCCATGGCCCGCAAAAAAGCTGCACTGGATTTCGAACAATCTCTGGCCGACCTGCAAACGCTGGTCGAACGGCTGGAGAACGGCGAATTGTCGCTGGAAGACTCGCTGACCGCCTTCGAGCAGGGTATCGGCTTGACTCGCGACTGCCAGGCGGCGCTGGCCCAGGCCGAGCAGAAGGTGCAATTGCTGCTCGAGCGTGACGGTGAGCTGACCGAAGAACCTTTCGACGCGGAACAGCCTGAATGATCGGCGCCTATCAGGCCAGCAGCCAGGCCCGGGTCAATGCTGCATTGGATAGCTTGTTCAGCACCCCGAGCCCGGAGCTGGCGCGCCTGTACGAAGCCATGCGCTACAGCGTGATGAACGGCGGCAAGCGTGTCCGGCCGCTGCTGGCCTACGCCGCGTGCGAAGCCTTGGGCGGCCAGGCCGAGCAGGCCAACGGCGCCGCCTGTGCGGTGGAGTTGATCCACGCGTATTCGCTGGTACACGACGATTTGCCGGCCATGGACGACGATGACCTGCGACGCGGCCAGCCCACTACTCACAAGCAATTCGACGAAGCCTGCGCGATCCTGGCCGGCGACGGTTTGCAGAGCCTGGCCTTCAGCGCCCTGTTGGATCCAGCCCTGAGCGATTGCCCGGCGCAGGTTCGCCTGGACATGGTCAGTGCCCTGGCGCTGGCGGCAGGCCCTGCCGGAATGGTCGGCGGCCAGGCCATCGACTTGGGCTCAGTGGGCCTGAAGCTGGACCAGAGCGCCCTGGAATACATGCATCGGCACAAGACTGGCGCCTTGATAGAAGCCAGCGTCAAACTCGGCGCCCTGGCCAGCGGTCGGGCCACACCCACCCAGTTGCAAGCCTTGCAGACCTACGCCCGAGCCATCGGCCTGGCGTTCCAGGTGCAGGACGACATCCTCGACGTCGAAAGCGATACCCAGACCCTGGGCAAACGCCAGGGCGCCGACATCGCCCGCGACAAGCCGACCTACCCGGCCCTGCTCGGCCTCGACGCTGCCAAGGCCTATGCCCTGGAGCTGCGCGACCAGGCCCTGGCCGCGCTGCGACCCTTTGACGCGGCGGCCGAGCCGTTGCGCGACTTGGCGCGCTATATCGTCGAACGACGCAGCTGATACAGAGTCAACCCATTCATAAGTGCGTATCGGCCAAGTTCCGGCCTACGCGTGGGCAGCTTGCGATGCATAAGGTAAACTGCCGCCTCTTTCTATACCTATAACGATTCGCCTGATGCCCACGACGTTTCAAGAGATTCCCCGCAAGCGCCCGACCACGCCCCTGCTGGACCGCGCCAACACGCCGGACGGCCTGCGTCGCCTGGGTGAAGCCGAGCTGGAAACCCTGGCCGATGAGTTGCGCCTGGAGCTGCTCTACACGGTCGGCCAGACCGGTGGGCACTTCGGCGCGGGCCTGGGCGTCATCGAGCTGACGATCGCGCTGCATTACGTGTTCGACACCCCGGACGACCGGCTGGTGTGGGACGTCGGGCACCAGGCCTACCCGCACAAGATACTCACCGGTCGTCGCGAACGCATGGGCACGCTGCGCCAGAAGGACGGTATCGCCGCCTTCCCGCGCCGCTCCGAGAGCGAATACGACACCTTTGGCGTCGGCCACTCCAGCACCTCCATCAGCGCCGCCCTGGGCATGGCGATTGCCGCCCGCCTGCAAAACAGCGAGCGCAAGGCCATTGCCGTGATCGGCGACGGCGCGCTGACCGCGGGCATGGCCTTCGAGGCGCTGAACCACGCGCCGGAAGTCGACGCCAACATGCTGGTGATCCTCAACGACAACGACATGTCGATCTCGCGCAACGTTGGCGGGTTGTCCAACTACCTGGCGAAGATCCTCTCCAGCCGCACCTACGCCAGCATGCGCGAAGGCAGCAAGAAAGTGCTGTCACGCCTGCCCGGCGCCTGGGAAATCGCCCGCCGCACCGAAGAATACGCCAAGGGCATGCTGGTCCCCGGCACGCTGTTCGAGGAACTGGGCTGGAACTACATCGGCCCCATCGACGGCCATGACCTGCCAACGCTGATCGCCACCCTGCGCAACATGCGCGACCTCAAGGGCCCGCAGTTCCTGCACGTGGTCACCAAGAAAGGCAAAGGCTTCGCTCCGGCGGAAGTCGACCCGATCGGCTACCACGCCATCACCAAGCTCGAACCCCTGGACGCTCCGGCGGCCGCGCCGAAAAAGGCCGGCGGACCGAAGTACTCCGGCGTGTTCGGCCAGTGGCTGTGCGACATGGCCGCCGCCGACCCGCGCCTGGTGGGCATTACCCCGGCGATGAAGGAAGGCTCGGACCTGGTGGCCTTCAGCGAACGCTACCCACAACGCTATTTCGACGTGGCGATTGCCGAGCAGCACGCCGTGACGCTCGCCGCCGGCATGGCCTGTGAAGGCGCCAAGCCGGTGGTGGCGATCTATTCGACGTTCCTGCAACGGGCCTACGACCAACTGATTCATGACGTCGCCGTACAGAACCTCGACGTGCTATTCGCCATCGACCGCGCCGGCCTGGTGGGCGAAGACGGCCCGACCCACGCCGGCAGCTTCGACCTGTCGTTCCTGCGCTGCATCCCCGGCATGCTGGTGATGACCCCGAGCGACGAAAACGAGCTGCGCAAGATGCTCACCACCGGCCACCTGTTCAATGGCCCGGCGGCAGTACGCTACCCGCGTGGCACCGGCCCGAACGCGACGATCTCGACTGACCTCGAGCCGATCGAGATCGGCAAGGGCGTGATCCGCCGCCAGGGCAAGCAAACCGCCCTGCTGGTGTTCGGCGTGCAACTGGCCGAAGCCCTGAAAGTCGCCGAGACCCTGGACGCCACCGTGGTGGACATGCGCTTCGTCAAACCCCTCGACGAAGCCTTGGTGCGCGAGATGGCCGGCAGCCATGACCTGCTGGTCACCCTCGAGGAAAACGCCATCATGGGCGGCGCCGGCGCGGCGGTCAGCGAATTCCTGGCCCGGGAAAACATCCTCAAGTCCGTGCTGCACCTGGGCTTGCCGGACATCTATGTCGAACACGCCAAGCCGGCGCAGATGCTGGCCGAATGTGGATTGGACGAGGTGGGGATCGAAGCGGCGGTGCGCCAGCGGTTGCAGTTGCTGGGCCTGTAATTTTCAGACCACACAGATCCCCTGTGGGAGCGAGCAGGCTCGCTCCCACATTGGTTTTTGTGTGGACCAAGAAATCACGGAACGTCAATGAAACTCCGCCTCACCCTAGCCCTCTCCCTGCTACCCACCCCCGACCTGCTGGCCGACACCTTCGAGCGCGACCAGGCCCTGAAGCTGCCCGACATCGTGATCAGCGCCAACCGCCAGGTCGAGGCCCGCAACGACAGCAGCGCCGCCAATACCGTGTTCACCCGCGACGACATCGATCGCTTGCAGCCGGCCAGCGTCACTGACTTGCTCAGCCGTGTGCCAGGCGTGCAGGTGGCACCGCTGGGTGGGCGCGGCAGCCTGCCGGGGATTTACATTCGCGGCACCAAATCGGCCCAGAGCCTGGTGCTGGTGGACGGTCAGCGCATCGGCAACGCCACCTCCGGCGACAGCAACCTGCAGCGCCTGAACATCAACCAGATCGAGCGCGTGGAAGTGCTGCGCGGTTCGCGTTCGGTGATCTACGGTGCCGATGCGGTGGGCGGCGTCATTCAGATTTTCACCCGTCGCGGCAACGAGCAAGGCCTGCAGCCGCGCCTGCATGTGGGTGTCGGCAACCATAAGACCTGGGAACGCAGCCTGGGCCTGTCCGGCGGCGACGACCAGACCCGCTTCAACCTCGGCGCCAGCCTTGACGAGAGCGCCGGAAGCAATCGGACCCGCGAGTCCTACGCCAGCGATCGCGACGACGATGCCAACCGCAACCAGTCTTTCAGCCTGAGCCTGAGCCATGCGGCCAGCGATGACCTGGAAGTTGGCCTGAACCTGCTGGATAACCGTGGCAAAAGCGAATACGACAACCCGTTCGGCCGCTTCGACCCAGCCACCTTCGAATCCCTGCCCCAGCAACCCTACAGCGAGTTTGCGGTGAGCAGCTTCAGCACCTATGTGGACGGGCGAATCAACGAGGCCTGGAAGTCACGCCTGGAACTGGGCCACAGCGAGAACCGTGAAAAGACCTTCGACAAGCTCAGCGACGTCCGCGAAGTCTTTAACACCTACCGCGATTCAGTGACTTGGCAGAACGACGTGACGCTGGACGAGCGCAACAGCCTGATCGTCGGCGGTGACTGGTATCAGGACCGGGTCAACAGCAGCACGCCGTTCGACGAAGACAGCCGCTGGAACCGTGCCGCGTTCATCCAGCATCGCTTCCAGGCCGAAACGTTCTCCACCGAACTGGGCCTGCGTCGCGACCAGAATCAGCAATTCGGCGGCCAGAACAGTTGGAGCGGCACGCTCACCCTGCCGCTCAACCCGGACAACGACCTGTTGCTGACCTACAGCGAAAGTTTCCGCGCGCCGACCTTCAACGACCTGTACTACCCGGACTTCAGCAACCCTGGCCTGAAACCCGAAACGGCGAAAAGCTACGAGTTGCAATGGCGCAGCCAACTGAGCGACAGCGCCCGCCTGGAGACCTCGCTGTACCGCACGGACCTGGAAGACGCGATCATCTTTGGCAGCAACTCACGCCCACAGAACGTCGCCTCGGCGCGGATCAACGGTTTTGAGATGGCCTACCTGCAGGATGTGTTCGGCTGGCAGGGCAACCTGGGCCTGGCCATCATCGACCCACGCGACCGTGACAGCGGCCATACCCTGGCCCGCCGCGCCCGGCGGACCTTGAGCCTGGACCTGGACCGGCAATTCGACCGCCTGGGCCTGGGCGCCACCTGGCAAGCGGTGAGTGGCAGCTACGACGATGAAAACAACCGCCATGCCCTGGGCGGCTATGCCCTGCTCGGGTTGCGCGGCAGTTGGGCGTTGACTCGGGAAGTGAAGCTGGAGATGAAGGTGGATAACCTGCTGGACAAGGGGTACAGCCGGGCGCTGTATAGCCATGATGGGGGCCAGTATGGGTATCGGGAGGAGGGTCGGACCTGGTTGTTTGGGGTTACTTGGACCCCCTCCCTCTGATCCAGAACCTGTGGTGCCTGGCCGGCCTCATCGCGAGCAGGCTCGCTCCCACAGTTGATCTTCAGTGGCCACAGGTTTTGTGTTCACAACAAAATCCCATGTGGGAGCGAGCTTGCTCGCGATTGCAGACGCCGCGGTCTATCTGTCTGGCGCAATCAACTCACACAACCGCGCCGTCGCCTCGATCATCTGCCCGCTGGGCCGCTCCAGCCCCTTGTCATTGACCAGCAACAACCGCCCCTTTGCCACCGGCCAGGTTTTCCAGGCGTCGAGCTGCGCCTGTTCCGTGGCCAGGATGACCTGCGGGTTGCGCTGCAGCACCGCTTCCACACTCACCTGCGGGGCCGGCACGCTCAGGTCGGCAAAGACGTTGCGGGCTCCGCACACCGCCAGCGCATCACTGATGATCTGCCCGCCCCCGATGGTGTACAGCGGCCGGTCCCAGACCTGGTAGAACACCGGCAACGGTGGGGCCCGTCGATAGCGCTGGCGTAACGCCGCAAGACGCACACGCAACTGCGCCGTCCGCTGCACGCCCCGCTCCGGACGACCGAGCTGTATGGCAATGTCTTCAATTTGCGCGACGAGTTGGTCGAGGCTGCGGGGCTCGGCGACATAAATGGGAATACCCAAGCCCTTGAGCTGCTCGCGCTGCGCCGGGCCGACACTGCCAGGCCAGAGCAGGAGCAGGTCGGGCTGGAGGCTCAGCAAGCGCTCCATGTCCAGCTGGCCGTAACGCCCGACGGAAGGCAGGTCTTTAAGGATTGGCGGACGATCACCGCCATCCAGCACGCCCACCAAGAGGTCGGCGGAACCCAGTTCAACGACGATTTCCGACAGCGACGGCGCGAGGCTGACGACCCGCGAAGCCGCCATCGTCGAAGCGCTGACGGCCAGCAGCAAGACCGCCAGCCAGCGGTTCATCAGCCGAGTTGGCGCGGGATGCGGTACAGGTAGAACAACACGGCAGTCGACAAGGCCAGCAGCATCAACGGCACCGCTTCCAGGCCAACGAACACTGCAAGGGCACCGACCCAGGCTGGTAGCCCGGCCACCAGGAAGGCGGCGCGACGACGGGCCGCCAGGTCAATCCAAGCCTGGGGCTCTTCGCGCGTGTCGAGGGCTTTCTGGGTGGCGATCAGAGCGTCCCTGTACGGCCTGAAGAATCGCAGGCTGACAAACATCGACGCCATGCCGGCAATGAACAACGGCATCTCCAGCACCGGCAGAATCGCTTCGCCCTGGCCGAACACCGCGTTGATCATGAACAGTGGCAGCAAGGCCAGGGCCAGGTATTTCCACCAACTGACGGACAGCCGCCGCCGAACCTGATCGCGCGTCATGCCCGGTCAACCTCGCCTTGGTGCTCGTTACCCATCATGTGGTCGAGCTTGCTGGCCTTGGTCGCCAGGTAGAGTTTGTTGTGGGGGTTGTGACCGGTGTGCAGCGGCACACGCTCGGCCACCACGATGCCCATGTCGGTCAACGCCTTGACCTTGCGTGGGTTGTTGGTCATCAGCCGCAGGGACTTGATACCCAGGTGTTCGAGCATCGGCAGGCAAATGCTGTAGTCACGCAGGTCGGCGGCAAAGCCCAGGCGCTCGTTGGCCTCCACGGTATCAGCGCCGCCATCTTGCAGTTCGTAGGCACGGATCTTGTTCAACAGGCCGATGCCACGACCTTCCTGGCGCAGGTACAGCAACACACCACGGCCTTCGCGGGCGATGGCCTGCAGCGCGGCCTCGAGTTGCGAACCGCAATCGCAGCGCTGGCTGAACAGCGCGTCGCCGGTCAGGCATTCGGAATGCAGGCGGCCCAACACCGGAGAACCGTCGGTAAAATCACCCAGGCTGAGCACGACGTGCTCGCGGCCGGTGGCCTCATCGAGAAAACCATGCATGGTGAATTGCGCAAACGGCGTTGGCAGCTTGGAAGCGGCAACAAAAACGACAGGCACCGGTGTGCTCCTGATCTAGTACTGGAGATTCGCAGAGGCGGGCATTGTAACAGCACGATCCGACAGACGCTTAGGCTGAATTATCGCCTATCAGCATCGAAAAGTTTGATCAAGGCTTCGGTGGCTTGCCGTGCTCGTCGAAAGGATAGGGTTGCTTCCAGCGTTCGAAAATCGGCTTCAACTCGCCGTTCTTCGCCAGCACTTCCATGCGTCGGTCGAACAGCGCACGCAGCACACGGCCGTTTTCGTTGTTGGCGAAGCCCAGGTACAGCGGCAAATTGATCAGCGGCGAGAGTTTGAATTGCTTGGGGTCGTCGGCCTTGGCGAGCACTTCTTCGATTTCCATCGATGCATCGATGTAAAAGTCCGCTCGCTCATGAATCAGCATCGGCAAGATACCCACCGACCGGTGAATCTCATTGAAACGCCGGATGTTCGGCAGGTAGTTGTTGTATTCGTAGCCGCGCATCCATACCAGCCGATAGCTGCCAATCGTCGCCAGGGTGGGCGTCGGCTTGGACGCCAGCCCCAGGGCATAGATGTGATCGACGTCATAGTGCCACTTCGGGTAAAGCACGCCTTCGGACTCATCCCGATAGGCACCGACCTGCACATCGACCTCGCCGCGCTGCACCAACCCGATCGAGCGGGTGTAGGGCACGCTGCGGATCTCCAGCTTGACGCCTTCAGGCTCGAACACTGCACGCAAGATGTCCCAGCCCATTCCCTGGCCATCGGCCTGGGTGTAATCGGCCCACTCCTCGCTGGCCGCGCGGACCTTGTCAGGCAGCGGCATCGACTCGGCCACCCTCGCCCCTATACAGGCTCCCAAACACAGCAACAGCAGTAGTGCGCGGCTTACGCCCATGCCTGACTCCCTCAGGTGAAACACCACACCAATCCTTGCATTGCCAGCCAGGCGAAAACCCCGGCCAAAACATCATCGAGCATGATGCCGACACCTCCGTGTACGTGCCGGTCGATCCAGCGGATCGGCCACGGCTTGAGGATATCGAAGAAACGGAACACCAGGAAACCCGCCAGCAACCAATACCAGCCTTCCGGTACCAGCCACAGGGTGATCCACATGCCGACCATTTCGTCCCAGACGATACCTTCATGATCGTGCACCCGAAGGTCGTCCGCCACTTTGCCACACAGCCAGAAGCCAAACAGCATGGTGATGCCCAGCATCAACCAGTAGCCCCAGTCAGGCAACATCTGCCACAGCGGTATGAAGGGTAGCGCAACCAGCGAGCCCCAAGTGCCCGGGGCTTTGGGCAAAGTCCCCGAACCGAAGCCAAATGCCAGGAAATGCCAGGGATTGCGCCAGACCGAAGGCGGAACGAACTCTGCCGGGACCTGGTTGGGATGATCTGTCACGGTGTCTCCCGAAAATGTTGATAGCCCCGCACTGGCGGGGTGATGTCGTGCCCGACGCTGTCGACCAGCGTGACGCCTTGCCCGGCCAGTACGCTGCCGATCACGTGTATCGGCCAGCCTGCGGCCTGCAACGCCGACAATCGGCTCGGTGGCACGGCGAACAACAGCACGTAATCGTCACCGCCGCTCAGGGCCACCTGCTCGGCGTCCGCCCGGCCAAGAAACGCTACCAAAGCGTTGGACAACGGCAGTCGGTCCCGTTCAACCTGCAAGGCCACCCCGGACGCCAGGGCGATATGCCCGCAATCGGCCAGCAGGCCATCGGAAATATCCATCGCCGCACTGGCCTTGCCACGCAATGCCAGGCCCAAGTCGATCTGCGGACGTGGCGACCAGTAATGGGCCAGCAACGGCTCGGCAATCACAGGTTCGGCGCGGCGCTGGCCGAGCACCAGCGGCAATGCGCCAGCGGCATTGCCCAGCTCGCCGCCCACACACAGCAGATCGCCGGGCCGTGCGCCGCTACGGGTCAGGGCCTGGCCGGACGGCACGTGGCCGAACACTGTCATGGTCAGGCTCAGGGGCCCACGCGTGGTATCGCCTCCCACCAGCGCCACGCCACAGGCCTGGGCCATCTGGTTCAAGCCGCGGGCATAGGCTTGCAGCCAATCGGTGGTCACCGTCGGCAAGGTCAGGGCAAGGGTAAAGGCGAAAGGGTTGGCACCCATGGCAGCCAGGTCGCTGACCGCCACGGCCAGCGAGCGCTGGCCGAGCAGGAACGGGTCGCAAGGGTCTGGAAAATGCACACCGGCCACGAGCGTGTCGGTGGACACCGCCAGCTGTTCCCCGGGAGGAACGGCCAGCAAGGCGCAGTCGTCGCCGATCCCCAGCGCAACGCCCTCGCCGCCTTGCGCGCAAGGCGCGGCGGCGAAGTAGTTACGGATCAGCTCAAATTCGCCCATAGTCGCTGCAAGCGCCAATCAGCGCTTGAACGCCTTCACTTCAGCTTCACGCAGACGCGGGGCGAGTTTGTCGAGCACACCGTTGACGAACTTGTGGCCATCGGTTGAACCGAAGACTTTCGCCAGTTCGATCCCTTCGTTGATCACCACGCGGTACGGTACGTCGACGCGCTTGAGCAGTTCCCAGGTGGACAGGCGCAGCACCGCCAGTTCAACCGGGTCCAGCTCTTCGATGGTCAGGTCCAGGCAAGGCGTGAGCGCAGTGTCGATTTCGGTCTTGAACTGCGGAACCCCGTGCAGGATCTCGCGGAAGTAAGCGCCATCAACATCACTGAAATCGTTGTCGACCCGAAACTGCGCTTCGATCTCGTTCAGCGATTGCTTGGCCATGTGCCATTGGTACAGCGCCTGGGTCGCGAGCTGACGGGCTTCGCGGCGCTTGACGCTCTTCGATGGCTTGCCGGCATCCGCAGGCTTTGGATCGCGCGGGTTGAAACGATCGCTTTCGTCGCTAATCACTTGGCCTCCAACTGCGCCAGCAGGCTGACCATTTCCAGGGCGGACAGGGCAGCTTCGGCACCTTTGTTACCGGCCTTGGTGCCGGAACGTTCGATGGCTTGCTCGATGGAATCAACGGTCAGTACGCCGAAAGCGACTGGCACGCCGAATTCCATGGACACCTGGGCCAGGCCCTTGGTGCATTCGCCGGCCACGTATTCGAAGTGCGGAGTACCGCCACGAATGACCGCGCCCAGGGCGATGATCGCCGCATATTCGCCCTTTTGAGCGACTTTCTGCGCAACCAGCGGAATTTCGAAGGCGCCAGGGGCACGGATGATGGTGATGTCGCTTTCGCTCACGCCATGGCGAACCAAGGCATCGACCGCACCGCCAACCAGGCTCTCGACCACGAAACTGTTGAAACGGCCCACTACCAGAGCGTAGCGGCCTTTGGGGGCGATGAAGGTACCTTCGATGGTCTTCAGGGTCATTCGTCAGATCTCTTAAAGAGCCGGAGCGCGTTCTATAACGCGCTCCTCAGTGATATTAGCCACGAATACAGGGCCGGAAAATCCCGGGCTATTATTCGGAGGGCACGTATTCTACAACTTCCAGATCGAAACCGGATATCGCATTAAATTTCATCGGTGCGCTCATCAGGCGCATTTTACGCACGCCCAGGTCACGAAGGATCTGCGAACCGGCACCGACGATGCTGTAGGTGGTCGGTTTTTTCACCGGTGCCTGGTCGCCGGTTTCACGGATGTGCGCCAACAGCACGTCGCCATCGAGCGGGTGGCCGAGCAGCAGCACCACGCCACTGCCGGCCTCGGCCACCGCGGCCATGGCGGCCCGCAGGCTCCAGCGACCGGGTTGCTTGACCATCAGCAGGTCGCGCAGCGGGTCCATGTTGTGCACGCGCACCAGGGTCGGCTCTTCGGCGCACACGGTGCCCAGGGTCAGCGCCATGTGCACGTCGCCTTCCACCGAGTCGCGGTAGGTCACCAGGTTGAACTGACCCAGTTCGCTGTCCAGCGGCTGCTCGGCAATCCGCTGAACGGTACGTTCGTGGATCATCCGGTAATGGATCAGGTCGGCGATGGTGCCGATCTTGATGTTGTGTTCGGCGGCGAAGGTTTCCAGCTCCGCACGACGGGACATGGTGCCGTCGTCGTTCATCACTTCGCAGATCACGCCGCTGGGTTCGAAGCCGGCCATGCGCGCCAGGTCGCATGCCGCTTCGGTGTGGCCGGCGCGGGCCAGGGTGCCGCCAGCCTGGGCCATCAGCGGGAAGATGTGGCCGGGGCTGACGATGTCTTCGGCCTTGGCGTCCCGGGCGGCAGCGGCCTGCACCGTGCGTGCGCGGTCAGCGGCGGAGATACCGGTGGTCACGCCCTCGGCGGCCTCGATGGACACGGTGAACTTGGTGCCGAAGCCCGAGCCGTTGCGCGGCGCCATCAGCGGCAGCTTCAGCAGCTCGCAGCGCTCGCGGGTCATCGGCATGCAGATCAGGCCACGGGCGTGCTTGGCCATGAAGTTGATGTGCTCGGCCTTGCAGCACTCGGCGGCCATGATCAGGTCGCCTTCGTTCTCGCGGTCTTCGTCATCCATGAGGATGACCATCTTGCCTTGGCGGATGTCTTCAACCAGTTCTTCGATGCTATTGAGCGCCACGCGGCACCCCCTTGGGTCAGGATTTGAGGTAGCCGTTGGCGGCCAGAAAACTTTCAGTGATGTTACCCGCCCGCCGTTGTGAAGAGTCAGACTCTGCGGCCTTGTCTCCCATAAGCAGGCGCTCCAAGTAACGGGCCAGCAAGTCGACTTCCAGGTTGACCCGGCGACCTGGCCGGTACGAGGCCATGATGGTTTCGCTCAGGGTGTGGGGAATGATCGTCAGCAGGAATTCGGCGCCATCCACCGCGTTGACCGTCAGGCTGGTGCCGTCGACGGTGATCGAGCCTTTGTGGGCGATGTACTTGGCCAATTCCTTCGGCGCGCGGATGCGAAATTCCACGGCCCGGGCGTTATCCGTGCGCGAGACCACTTCGCCGACGCCGTCCACGTGGCCGCTGACCAGGTGCCCGCCCAGGCGAGTGGTGGGGGTCAGGGCTTTTTCCAGGTTGACCGGGCTGCCGCTCTTGAGGTCGTTCATGGCCGTGCAGTCGAGGGTTTCGCGGCTGACGTCCGCCAGGAAACCGTTGCCCGGTAATTCGACGGCCGTCAGGCACACGCCGTTTACCGCGATGCTGTCGCCCAACTTGACGTCGCTCAGGTCGAGCGTGCCGGTTTCGACGTAGACCCGCACATCGCCGCCCTTGGGGGTGAGTGCACGGATGCTGCCGATGGATTCGATGATGCCGGTAAACATGGAGTCCTCCTCGAGAACAGGCCGCCGCTTGCGCGAAAGCCGGGAATTATACGCGCGCCTGCGCAACGGGAACGGCGATGACTCGCCAGTCATCGCCCACGGCGCGGATTTCGGTGATTTTCAGCTGCGGGGCGTCCTTCATCTGCGCCAGCGGCCAGTCCAACAGCGGTCGCGCCGAAGAACCGAGGAACTTGCCGGCGATGAAAATCTGGAACTCATCGACCAACCCTTGCTGGGCGAAAGCCCCCGCCAGGCGCGGACCGGCTTCCACCAGCACCTCGTTGACGCCACGACCCGCCAGTTCCACCAGCAGGCGATGCAGATCAACCTGGCCGTCATCGCCCGCCACGATCATGCATTCGGGACCGTTGGCGTATTGTTCTTCCACCGCCATGCAGGTAGCGACCAACGCCGGGCCAGCCTTGAAGAACGGCGCATCCAGCGGCACCCGCAGACGACCGTCCACCAGCACCCGCAGCGGCGGACGGCTCATGACCAACGCCGTCTGCTCGGCATCGAGCCCCAGCTCATCGGCGCGCACGGTCAGCCGGGCGTTGTCCGCCAGCACCGTGTCGGCGCCGGTCAATACCACGCTGGCCTGGGCGCGCAGGCGTTGGACCGCCGAGCGTGCGGCCGGGCCGGTGATCCACTGGCTTTCACCGCTTTCCATGGCGGTGCGGCCATCGAGGCTCATGGCGAGCTTGACCCGCACGAACGGCAGGCCCTGCTCCATGCGTTTGAGAAAACCTTCATTGAGCTTGCGTGCTTCACCCTCCAGCACGCCGCTTTCGGTGGCGATACCGGCCTGGGCCAGCCGTTGCAGGCCGCGCCCGGCGACTTCCGGGTTGGGGTCCTGCATCGCCGCCACCACCCGCGCCACGCCGGCGTTGACCAGCGCATCGGCACACGGCGGCGTACGCCCGTGATGGCTGCACGGCTCAAGGGTCACGTAGGCCGTGGCGCCGCGGGCCTGTTCGCCAGCGGCGCGCAGGGCATGGACTTCAGCATGGGGCTCGCCAGCGCGGATGTGCCAGCCTTCGCCGACAATCTGCCCGTCACGCACGATCACGCAACCGACCCGGGGATTGGGGTGGGTGGTGTAGTGACCGCGCCGCGCCAACTCCAGGGCACGGGCCATGTAGTGGGCGTCGAGGATGGCCTGCTGCGCCGAGGCGGTCATTCTTTCACCGGTTCGCGGGCCAGGCGGTCGATTTCTTCACGGAACTCGTTCAGGTCCTGGAAGCGCCGGTACACCGAGGCGAAACGGATGTAGGCGACTTCATCGAGCTTCTGCAACTCGGCCATCACCAACTCACCGACCACCAGGGATTTGACCTCACGCTCGCCGGTCGCCCGCAGCTTGTGCTTGATGTGCACCAGCGCCGCTTCCAGGCGCTCGACGCTCACCGGGCGTTTTTCCAGGGCGCGCTGCATGCCGGCGCGCAGTTTTTCTTCATCGAACGGCTGGCGGCTGCCGTCGGTTTTGATCAGGCGCGGCAACACCAGTTCAGCGGTCTCGAACGTCGTGAAACGTTCGCCGCAAGCCAGGCATTCGCGGCGGCGGCGGACTTGTTCGCCCTCGGCGACCAGTCGCGAGTCGATGACCTTGGTGTCGTTGGCACCGCAGAAGGGACAGTGCATGGTGGCAGGCAACAAAAAAAGGGAGGGCCATGGTAGCGCATCCCACTGGCAAGACAAGCCATAGGGTTTACGGTATACAGACGGGCTTACCGTCAGATCCATGGAATTCACCTTGCTGGAGCCACACATGCCGCTACGATCGCTCGTTTTGCTCAGTCTTTTCAGCCTGCTGATGGCGTGCAGCAGCGACGCCCCCAAGCCCGCCGCTCCCGCCCCGGCCCCAGCGCCGAAACAGGCCCAGGAAAAAGCCCGCCAGGCGGCCGAACTGGGGCCGCTGCCGGCGTATCAGCGCGAATTGAGCGGCACCTTGCAAGGCGTACCGGCCGGAGCCGAGGTCGAACTGGCGTTGCTGGTGATCGATGACAAGGACCGCCCACAGCAGTTACTCGCCAGCTCCAGCCTGATCGGCACCAACCAGGCCCTGCCCTTCCGCCTGCGTTTCAACCCCGATGCCTTCCCGGTCGGCGCCCGCGTGGAACTGCGTGGCCGCGCCAGCCAGTCAGGCCAGTTGATCCTGCACCTGCCGCAGCAACGCATCGGCCAACCGACCACCCAGGCACTGGGCGCCCTGCAATTCGTCAAAGCGCCATGAGTGCACCGCAAGACCTGCAACGGGCGTTGAGTGAATTGCTCGGCGACGCGCGCCTGGTAGCCTGCCCGCTACCCGGCGCTGACTTGAAGTTGTGGCTGATCGACGGCGACAACATGGATCGCGCCTTCAGCCCGGAAGAAACCCGCCGCATTCTCCACGAGCCGCCCTATTGGAGCTTCTGTTGGGCCAGCGGCCTGGCGATGGCCCGCTACCTGGCCGAACAGCCGCAGTGGGTCGAGGGCAAGCGCATATTGGATTTTGGCGCCGGTTCCGGCGTGGCGGGCATCGCGGCGGTCAAGGCCGGGGCGCTGGAAGTGGTGGCCTGCGACCTCGACCCGCTGGCGATTGCCGCGTGCCAGGCCAATGCCGAGCTAAATGGCGTGGAGCTGGGTTATTCAACGGATTTCTTCGCCGAGGCCGATCGCTTCGACCTGATCCTGGTCGCCGACGTGCTCTATGACCGGGCCAACCTGCCGCTGCTCGACCAGTTCCTCAGCCGTGGCCGTGAGGCGTTGGTGGCCGACTCCCGGGTGCGGGATTTCCAGCATCCGCTGTACCGACGCATCGAAATGCTCCAGGCCATGACCTTGCCGGACCTGGCCGAGCCTGAAGAGTTTCGGCATGTGAGCCTGTACCACGCGCGGCGCGAGCCTTAAAAGCATCGCGAGCAAGCTCGCTCCCACAGGAGTCGCCTGAACACTTGAGATCCCTTGCTCGCGAAGGCGTCCTACCGGACACCACAAGACGAAAGACCTCCCTGCTTTCAGCCACCCCCACCAAGCCGTATAGTTGCCCCATTCAAGCGCTCTACGAGATTGCCCATGACTCAGGAAACGCCCTACATCTTCGACGCCACCACCGCCGATTTCGACCAGTCGGTGATCGCGAACTCTTTCCACAAACCGGTACTGGTGGATTTCTGGGCCGAGTGGTGTGCGCCGTGCAAAGCCCTGATGCCGATGCTGCAAACCATTGCCGAGAGCTATCAGGGCGAACTGCTGCTGGCCAAGGTCAACTGCGACATCGAGCAGGACATTGTCGCCCGCTTCGGCATTCGCAGCCTGCCAACGGTGGTGTTGTTCAAGGACGGCCAACCCGTCGACGGCTTTGCCGGTGCCCAGCCGGAGTCGGCGGTGCGAACCATGCTCGAACCCCATGTGCAGATGCCGCCGCCGGCTGCGGCCGATCCGTTCGAACAGGCCCAGGCGCTGTTCGACGACGGTCGTTTCGCCGACGCTGAAGCCGTGCTCACGGTATTGCTGGGTGAAGACAACACCAACGCCAAGGCCTTGATCCTGTATGCCCGCTGCCTGACCGAGCGCGGTGAGTTGGACGAAGCGCAGACCGTGCTCGACGCGGTGAAAAGCGACGAGCACAAGGCCGCCCTCGCCGGCGCCAAGGCGCAGATCCAGTTCCTCGGCCTGGCCAAGCACCTGCCGGACGCCGCCGACCTCAAGGCGCGCCTGGCGAAAGACCCGCAGGACGATGAAGCGGTGTACCAACTGGCGATCCAGCAACTGGCGCGCCAGCAGTACGAAGCGGCCCTCGATGCACTGCTCAAGCTGTTCGTGCGTAACCGCAGCTACAACGAAGGCCTGCCCCACAAGACCTTGCTGCAGGTGTTCGAACTGCTGGGCAACGATCATCCGCTGGTGACGACTTATCGGCGCAAGCTGTTCGCGGCGTTGTATTGATTCCCCTGTAGGAGCTGTCGAGCGAAGCGAGGCTGCGATCTTTTGATCTTTTGATCTTTCGCTTGAGATTCAAGCGTCTGGGTAAAGATCGCAGCCTCGCTCCGCTCGACAGCTCCTACACAGCTCCTACGCGGTTTCGTGCCAGCTGTAGAGTGGAGTGTCGCCGCCGCTGATGACTTTTACATCCGGGCTATGGCGCAAGCGCACCAACAGGCGCTTGCCCGCCGAGGCGCTGCCGGTCAGGCCTTCGAGCTGTTCCAGCAGGTCCGGGCCGCTCAGTTGCCCGGCCTTGCGCAGCAGTTCCTTGGCGATCTGCCACTGGGCGTCGTCCTGACTCACCGGTTTGGTCGCCGGTACCGCCACACCCTCGGACTTGGCCACTTGCAACTGCGCGCCGAGCTGCGCCCAGTCGCCCTCATCCATTTCGATCGACAAGTCCACCGGCCAATCGCCGACGGTTCCGCGTATCCGCAACATCACCGTGCTCCTGAATATTTCATGTTCGCATGCTCCCATGGCCCTTGCGCGACGCCAAGCAGACGGTCAAACTCTCCGCACTTTCGTTATAAGATTACATAACCTTTTCGGAGACTCGTCATGCGTCGTCTGCTTCTCGCTTTGCCGTTCGCCCTGCTGCCATTGGCTGTCGCTCACGCAGCGGTCGAGCATGATCATGACCACGAGCATGGCAGCCTCGGCGCCCATGAACACGGTGTGGGCCGATTGAACGCTGCCCTGGACGGCCAGACCCTGGAGCTGGAACTGGAAAGCCCGGCGATGAACCTGGTGGGCTTCGAACACGCCGCCACCAGCGATGCCGACAAGGCCAAGGTCGCCGCCGTACGCGCGCAGCTGGACAAACCGCTGGCGCTGTTCAACCTGCCCGCTGCGGCCAAATGCACCGTGGCCCAGCAGGAACTGGAAAGCCCGTTGTTCGGCGATGAACCGGACCACGATCACGACCATGACGAAGACGCAGATGGCGACGAGCACCACGACGAGCACAGTGAGATCCATGCCCACTACCAATTCACCTGCGCCGCCCCGGGTGCGCTGAAGAACCTGGACCTGGCGACCCTGTTCAAAACCTTCCCGGCCACCCAGAAAATTCAGGTACAACTGATCAGCCCGAGCGGCCAGCAAGGCGTGGAAGTGACGGCCAAGGCGCCAGCCCTGAAGTTCTGATTCATCGCAACCCCAATGTGGGAACAAGCCTGGTGGGAGCAAAGCTTGCTCGCGATAGCGGCCCAACGATCAACATCCAAGTTGAATGTGGTGCCCTCATCGCGAGCAAGCTCAGCTCCCACAGGTCCCCCACAGGTTCCACTTTGAAGCGGCAAATATGACCCAAGCACTCATCGAACTCTCCGACCTGGGCTTCAGTTGGCCCGGGCATCCGCCGTTGCTGGATATCCCGGCGTTTCGCCTGGAGGCCGGTGAGACGCTGTTTCTCAAGGGCCCGAGCGGCAGCGGCAAGACCACTTTGCTAGGGCTGCTGGGCGGTGTGCAGACACCGGATCGCGGCAGCATCCGCCTGCTCGGCCAGGAACTCACCGAACTGGGCGCCGGCAGTCGCGACCGCTTTCGCGTCGACCACACCGGCTACATCTTCCAGCAATTCAACCTGCTGCCGTTTCTCTCGGTGCGCGAGAACGTCGAACTGCCCTGCCACTTCTCGAAATTGCGCGCACAACGGGCGATCCAGCGCCATGGCAGCGTCGATCAGGCCGCCGCCACGCTGCTGGCCCACCTGGGCTTGACCGATCCGAACCTGTTGGAGCGGCGTGCCGACTCGTTGTCCATCGGCCAGCAACAACGGGTCGCCGCCGCCCGGGCGCTGATCGGCCAACCGGAACTGGTGATCGCCGACGAACCGACTTCGGCCCTGGACTACGACGCCCGGGAAAACTTCCTGCGGCTGTTGTTCGCCGAATGCCGCGAGGCCGGGTCGAGCCTGTTGTTCGTCAGCCACGACCAGAGCCTGGCGCCGCTGTTCGACCGCAACCTGTCGCTGGCCGATCTCAATCGCGCCGCCACGCCACTCGAGGTTTGAGATGTATTTGTTCCGTCTAGCCATGGCCAGCCTGGCGAACCGCCGCTTCACCGCGATCCTCACCGCGTTTGCCATCGCCCTTTCTGTTTGTTTGTTGCTGGCCGTGGAGCGGGTACGTACCGAGGCGCGGGCCAGTTTCGCCAGCACCATCAGCGGCACCGACCTGATCGTCGGCGCCCGCTCAGGTTCTGTGAACCTGCTGCTGTACTCGGTGTTTCGCATCGGCAACGCCACCAACAACATCCGCTGGGACAGCTTCGAACAGTTCGCCAATAACCCGAAAGTGAAGTGGGCGATCCCCATGTCCCTTGGCGATTCCCACCGTGGTTATCGGGTGATGGGCACCACAGAGGCCTACTTCGAGCATTACCAGTACGGCCGCCAGCAACACCTGGCGCTGGCCGATGGCCGGGCGTTCGCAACCGATCCGTTCGAAGTGGTGCTAGGTGCCGAAGTGGCCGAGGCGCTGCACTACAAACTCGGCGACAAACTGGTGCTGGCCCACGGCGTGGCGGTGGTCAGCCTGGTCAAGCATGACGACAAGCCCTTCACCGTGGTCGGGATTCTCAAGCGCACCGGCACCCCGGTGGACCGCACGCTGCACATCAGCCTCGGCGGCATGGAGGCGATCCACATTGACTGGAAGAACGGTGTGCCGGCCCAGGGCAATGGCCGCATCAGCGCCGACCAGGCCCGCAACATGGACCTCACGCCCCAGGCGATCACCGCGTTCATGCTCGGCCTCAACAACAAGATTTCCACCTTTGCCTTGCAGCGCGAGATCAATGAGTTCCGTGGCGAACCGCTGCTGGCCATCCTGCCCGGCGTGGCGCTGCAGGAATTGTGGAGCCTGATGGGCACGGCGGAAAAAGCCTTGTTCGTGATTTCGTTGTTCGTGGTCCTGACTGGGTTGATCGGCATGCTCACGGCGATTCTCACCAGCCTCAATGAGCGTCGTCGGGAAATGGCGATCCTGCGTTCGGTGGGCGCGCGGCCGTGGCACATCGCGACGCTGCTGGTGCTCGAAGCCTTTGCCCTGGCGCTGGCCGGGGTCACCGCCGGGCTGGCGCTGCTGTACATTGGCATCGCCGCCGCCCAGGGTTACGTGCAGTCGGCCTACGGCTTGTACCTGCCACTGAGCTGGCCGAGCGAATATGAATGGACGCTGTTGGCTGGCATCCTGGTCGCCGCCCTGCTGATGGGCAGCGTGCCGGCCTGGCGCGCCTATCGCCAATCGCTGGCCGACGGCCTGTCGATCCGTTTATGAGGACGTTGAAGATGCCCCGCGCCCTGCTTGCGCTGTTGATGATGGTTGCCCTGCCGCTGTGGGCGGCCGAGCCGAGGGACCTGGCCTGGTCGGAAATGATCCCGCCGGACGCGCCGCCGGAAGTGCCAAACATGACGCCGCTGCACGACTTGTCGAAGATGAGCGATGCCCTGGCCGCCGAATCCGCCCCAGCGGCCAAGCAGGATTTACCCAACGCCCCGGTGGTCAAGGCCCTCGATGGCCAGCAGATTCGTTTACCGGGCTACATCGTGCCGCTGGAAGTCAGCGAGGAAGGTCGCACCACGGACTTCTTGCTGGTGCCGTATTTCGGCGCCTGCATCCACGTACCGCCACCGCCGTCCAACCAGATCGTGCATGTGAAAAGTGAAGTCGGGGTCAAGCTCGACGAGTTGTACCAGCCGTACTGGGTCGAAGGACCGATGCAGGTCAAGCCATCCACCAGTGAACTGGCCGATGCCGGGTATCAGATGGAGGCGGAGAAAATTTATGTGTATGAGCTGCCGGAGTGAATGCGGTGGTGATGTGTTGTTGGTGAGGTAGCTATCGCGAGCAGGCTCGCTCCCACAGTTGATCGTGTTTCTTCAGAAAGAATACGGTCGAATAATGTGGGAGCGAGCTTGCTCGCGATGGTTCCCTCAAATTTTCCCATCAGCGTTTTTATTGAGCTGAGTCAATTAAACACCCCCTGACTCATTGAGCTGTGTCAAAAGACCGGACCAGACGGCTTCGTACCATGGGACATCAAATTTCGATGCCCTCTGGAGCCCTTATGAACAAGTCCTTGCTCTGCGCTTCCCTCGCCGCCCTCGCGCTCGCTGCCCCACTCGCCCAGGCCCACACGGCTGGCGACATCATCGTTCGCGCCGGTGCCATCACCGTCAACCCGGAAGCCGACAGCTCCAGCGTCAAGGTCGACCGTGGCCCGCTGGCCGGTGCCGACCTGGGCGGCAAGGCGACCATGAGCAGCGACACGCAACTGGGCTTGAACTTCGCCTACATGATCACCAACAACCTGGGGATCGAACTGCTGGCGGCCTCGCCGTTCGAGCACGACGTGAAGATCAAAGGCACCGCCCTGGGCGCGGCCAACAACAAGCTCGGCACCCTCAAGCACCTGCCGCCGACCCTGAGCCTGGTCTACTACCCACTCGACGCCAAGTCGACGTTCCAGCCTTATGTCGGCGCCGGCATCAACTACACCTGGATCTACGACGAACACGTCGGCAGCGAAGCCAGCGCCAACGGCTTCAGCAATTTCCGCGCGAGCAACAGCTGGGGCATGGCGTGGCAAGTGGGCGCGGACTACATGTTGACCGACAACATCATGATCAACGGCCAGATTCGCTACATCGACATCGACACCACCGCGTATGTGGACAACAACGCCGTGGCCGGTGGTACCCGGGCCAAGGTGAATGTCGATGTGGACCCATGGATCTACATGGTGGGGTTGGGCTACAAGTTCTAAGCCTGCGCAATTGCAAGATGACAACACCCTGTGGCGAGGGGATTTAGCGAAACGTCGCACCGCCCCGCTGACCGTAGGAGCTGTCGAGTGAAGCGAGGCTGCGATCTTGTCGCAGACAATTGAGTCGCGAGCGAAAGATCAAAAGATCGCAGCCTTCGGCAGCACCTACAGAGCCCAACGGGGCGGTGCGACGTTTCGCTAAATCCCCTCGCCACAACGTTGTAGGCCGTGACAAAAAAGGCGCCCCGAAAGGCGCCTTTTTTTGTCGAGGCTGAAATCAGCGTCCCAACAACCGCGCCAGCCCCACGCTCATCGGGGTTTGCGGGGGAAAGCTGAAGCGCTGCAACAGCCGATGATTGTCGGCCCGCGAATGGCGGATGTCGCCGGAGCGCGCCGGGCCGTAGCTGATCGGCGGCAGATCGCCCACCACCGCGGCCAGGGCCTGGAGCATCTGCTTGAGGGTCGTGGCCTGGTTCCAGCCGACGTTCACCGCGCCCACTTCCACCTCGGGCTTTTCGATGGCCTGCACCAGCAAATCCACCAAATCTTCGACGTAGACAAAATCCCGAGTCTGCTCGCCATCACCGAACACGGTGATCGGCAGGCCTTTCTGCGCCCGTTCGCTGAAGATGCTGATGACCCCGGAATACGGCGAGGACGGATCCTGGCGCGGGCCGTAGATGTTGAAGAAGCGGAACACCACCGGCTCCAGGTCGTGCTGGCGGCGATAGAAGTCGAAGTAGAACTCGCTGGCCAGTTTGTCCGAGGCATACGGCGTGAGCGGGGCCTTGGGGGTTTCTTCGTCGATGGACTCGCCTTCGCCGTTGTTGCCGTAGACCGCTGCGCTGGAGGCGAACAGCACCCGTTTCACACCGTTCTGGCGCATGGCTTCGCAGACATTCAGGGTGCCGATGAAATTGCTTTGGTGGGTGCGCACGGGGTCGTCCACCGAGGCTTGCACCGAGGCCACCGCCGCCAGGTGCGCGACGGCGCTGCAACCGGCCATGACCCGCGCCACCAGCGCGGCATCGGCGACGTCACCTTCGATCAGTTCGAGCGCCGGGTTGTCCAGCGGCAGGTTGCTGCGCTTGCCGGTGGACAAATCATCGAGGATGCGCACCGAATGTCCCTTGGCGAGCAAGGCGTCGGTCAGGTGCGAACCAATGAAACCCGCGCCGCCGGTGATTAAAACAGGGCCTTCAGCCATGGCGATAAAACCTATCCAGTAAGCCCGGGAGTGCCGCGCGCCAGGCGCGGGGCTTGATCCCGAAAGTGTGCAGAATTTTCTTGCAGGCCAGCACCGCGTGCTGCGGTTCTTCCGCGGCGTCCGGCCGTGCGGCGTGGGCCTGGGGGGTGGGCGACTCGATGGCCAGCGGATGCAGGGCGCGGGCTTCGGTGAGGATCGCCTGGCCCAGCGCCAGCGGCGTAGTCGCCTCGTGGCCGGCGTAATGGTAGGTGCCCCACAGCGGCGCCGCGCAATCGAGTTGCTTGAGCACCGAGATGATCACGCGCGCGGCATCGTCCACTGGCGTCGGATTACCGCGGCGGTCGTCGGCCAGCAACAGCTCTTCGGGCTGTTCGGCCCGGGCCAGGAAACGCCCGAGGATGCCATCGGCGCTGTCGTCCAGCAGCCAGCCGAACCGCAGCAGCACGTGTTGCGGGCAGGTGGCGCGCACGCTTTGCTCGATCCGCCACAGCGCCTGGCCACGCACGCCCAGGGGCACGGGTTCGTCTTTCTCGCTGTAGGCCGTGGCGCGGGAGCCATCGAACACGCGATAGCTCGACGGTTGCAGCAAGACGATGTTGTGATGCTGGCACAGCTCGGCCAGGCGCTCGACAGCGCGCTCCTGGCTGGCCAGGCGCTGCTCGCTGACGGCCTCGGCCTGGAACCAGTCGAAGTAGTACGCCAGGTTGATCAAGGCGTCCGGGCGGGTGTCGTCGAGCAGTTGCGTCAGGCTCGCGGCATCCCAACCGTCTTCGGGAGGGCGGGGGGCAAGAAAACCGATGTCTTCTTCTGCACCGAGGCGAATCAGCGCCTGCCCAAGGGCATTTCCGCCGCCCAGTAACATAAGGCGCATTCGCATAAAGTCAGCAGGCCCAGTCTATTGGCACAAGAATTTGGTCGACAACGCCCGCAGGCGTTGTCGGAATCGTTGCATTTTGCGGGTTTAGTGCGCAACCGTCATCCGCAATGTGCAGATCGCCGGGTTTGTGCAGGTCTTGAGGCCCTCATCGCGAGCAGGCTCGCGATGAGGCCCTGGCAGGCAATAAGGGTCTCAAGTGGTACTTGCATCTTGCCCAACCCACCCGCATAACTGCCCCATGAATCTGCCTCTCCCAGCCAACCACGCCATGGCCGGCTTCCACCCCGCCGTTCGCGCCTGGTTCAGCCAGACCTTCCCGGCGGTCACGGCCGCCCAGGCCCGGGCGTGGCCGTTGATCGGCCAGCGGCGTTCGACCCTGGTGGCGGCGCCTACCGGCTCGGGCAAGACCCTGACGGCTTTTCTCGCCGTGCTCGATGACCTGGTGCACCGCGGCCTGGAACAGGGCGGCCTGCCGGACCAGACGCTGGTGGTCTATGTCTCGCCGCTCAAGGCCTTGAGCAACGATATCCAGATCAACCTGCAGAATCCGCTGGCCGGCATCACCGAACAGCTGCGGCAAATGGACCTGCCGCCCCTGCACATCACCACCGCCGTGCGTACCGGCGACACGCCGCAGAAAGAACGCTCGGCGATGCGCAAGACCGCGCCGCACATCCTGGTGACCACTCCCGAATCGCTCTACGTGCTGCTCGGCTCCGATTCCGGCCGACAGATGCTCGCCAGCACCCGCACAGTCATCGTCGACGAAATCCACGCCATCGCCGCCAGCAAGCGCGGCAGCCACCTGGCCTTGAGCCTGGAACGCCTGCAAGCCCTGTGCGCCGAACCGCTGATGCGCATCGGCCTGTCCGCCACGCAAAAGCCCATCGAAGCGGTGTCACGTTTTCTCGTCGGTGAGGGACGCACCTGTGAAATCGTCGACATCGGCCACGCCCGCCCCCGCGACCTGGACATCGAGGTGCCGCCAGTGCCGCTGTCGGCGGTGATGGCCAATGACGTGTGGGAACTGGTCTACAACCGCCTCGCCGAGCTGGCCGGGGAACATCGCACCACCCTGGTGTTCGTCAACACCCGGCGTTTGGCCGAACGCCTGAGCCGTCATCTGAGCGAGCGCCTGGGCAAGGACGCCGTGGCCGCTCACCACGGCAGCCTGGCGAAGGAATTTCGCCTCGACGCCGAACAACGCCTCAAACGCGGCGAGCTGAAGGTGCTGATCGCCACCGCGTCCCTGGAGCTGGGCATTGATATCGGCGATGTCGACCTGGTGTGCCAGATCGCCTCGCCCCGTTCGATCTCGGCATTCCTGCAACGGGTCGGTCGTTCCGGCCACCAGGTCGGCGGCACACCCAAGGGGCGCCTGTTCGCCACCACCCGCGACGACTTGATCGAATGCGCCGCCCTGCTCGACTGCGTACGCCGTGGCGAGCTGGACATCCTGCACATCCCCAAGGCGCCGTTGGATGTACTGGCCCAACAGATCGTCGCCGAGGTCAGTTGCCAGGAATGGCAGGAGCAGGCGCTGCTGGAGAGTTTCCGCCGCGCGGCGCCCTACACGGACCTGGACGACCACCACTATCAGGCCTTGTTGCAGATGCTCGCCGAAGGCCTCAATGGTCGCCAGGGCGTGCGCAGCGCCTACCTGCACCGCGATGCCGTGACCCGGACCTTGCGCGGGCGCCGCGGCAGCAAGCTCACGGCGGTGACCAGCGGCGGCACCATTGCGGACAATGCCGACTACGCCGTGCTGCTCGAACCCCAGGGCTTGAACATCGGCAGCGTCAACGAAGACTTCGCGGTGGAGAGCATTGCCGGCGATGTGTTCCAGTTGGGCAATACGTCGTATCGCATCATTCGCGTCGAGACCGGCCGCGTGCGGGTCGAGGACGCCCAGGGACAGCCGCCGACCATCCCGTTCTGGCTCGGCGAAGCGCCGGGGCGCAGCGCCGAATTGTCCCTGGCCGTGGCGCGCCTGCAAGCCCAGCTCGATCAACTGCTGGCCGCCACGCCGGGCAACCTGCAACCGGCCCTCGATTGGCTCACCGGCACCTTGCAACTGAACCTGGCCAGCGCTGAACAACTGGTGGATTACCTGGCCCCGGCGCGCATGGCCTTCGGCGCCCTGCCGTCCCAGGACACGCTGCTGATGGAGCGGTTTTTCGACGAGTCCGGCGGCACGCAACTGATCATCCACACGCCCTTCGGCAGCCGTATCAACCGCGCCTGGGGCCTGGCCTTGCGCAAGCGCTTCTGCCGCACCTTCAACTTCGAATTGCAGGCCGCCGCCAGTGAAGACGCCATCGTGCTCTCGCTGTCCACCAGCCACAGCTTCGAACTGGACGAAGTGTGGCGCTACCTCAATAGCCACAGCGCCGAGCAGATCCTGGTCCAGGCAGTGCTGGATGCGCCGCTGTTCGGCGTACGCTGGCGCTGGAACGCCGGCGTGGCCCTGGCCTTGCCGCGCTACGCCGGCGGGCGCAAAGTCGCCCCGCAGATCCAGCGGATGAAAAGCGAAGACCTGATCGCCAGCGTGTTTCCCGACCAGATCGCCTGCCTGGAAAACCTGGCCGGCGAGCGTGAGATCCCCGACCACCCGCTGGTGGAGCAGACCCTCGACGATTGCCTGCACGAAGCCATGGACAGCGAAGGCTGGCTGACGCTGTTGCGGCGCATGGAAGCGGGCGAGGTTCGCCTGATCAGCCGCGACCTGCCGGCGCCCTCGCCGCTGGCGGCAGAGATCCTCAGCGCCCGCCCCTACACCTTTCTCGACGACGCGCCGCTGGAAGAACGACGGACCCAGGCGGTGATCAACCGGCGCTGGAGCGATCCACAAGCCACCGACGACCTCGGCGCACTGGACGCCGAAGCCATCCAATCGGTTCGCGATGAGGCCTGGCCGGCGCCGGCCAATCTCGATGAAATGCATGAAGCCTTGATGAGCCTGGCCTGCATCGCCGACAGCGAAGCCGACGCCCACGCGCCGTGGCTGGATTGGTTGCAGGCATTGGCCGCCAGCGGTCGCGCCAGTCACCTGCAGATCAATGCCGAGCGTGGCCTGTGGGTGCCGCTGGAGCGCCTGACCTGCCTGCAAGCCGTTTATCCACAGGCCCGCTGGCAACCGCCGTTGACGTCCCTGGCCGGTTTCGATGAAGCCTGGGACAGCGACGCAGCCCTGGTGGAAGTGCTCCGCGCCCGGCTCAGTGCCTTTGGCCCGCTGCCGTTGAAGGCCATCGCCTACCCGCTGGGGCTGTCGACCCCGCAGGTCACCCAGGCCCTGGCGCAGCTTGAGCAACAAGGCTATGTGCTGCGCGGACGGTTCACGCCGGGCACCGGCCAGGAGGAATGGTGCGAGCGGCATTTGCTGGCGCGCATCCACCGCTACACGGTCAAGCGCCTGCGCCGGGAAATCGAGCCGGTGATGTTGCAGGATTTCATGCGGTTCCTGTTCGACTGGCAGCACCTGTCATCGTCCAGCCAAGGTCGGGGCAATGCCGTGTTGCCGTCGATCCTCGGCCAGTTCGAAGGCTTCCCGGCCGCGGCGTCAGCCTGGGACAGCGACCTGCTGCCGGCGCGGATCAAGGACTATTCGCCCAGTTGGCTCGATGAGTTGTGCCGCAGTGGCAAGTGGGTATGGACGCGCCTGAGTGCGCGCCAGAAGCCTTCCGCCAGTGCCCTGCGCAGCACGCCGGTGGTGTTGTTGCCGCGCAACCAGGTGGCGCTGTGGAGCAGCCTGGCCGGGCAAACGGCCCTGGATGAGTTGTCGCCCAAGACGCAAAAAGTCCATCAGGCCCTCAGCGAACACGGCGCGCTGTTTTTCGATGAACTGGCCCACGAAGCCCACCTGCTGCGCAGCGAACTGGAAATCGCCTTGCAGGAACTGGTGGGCGCCGGGTTGGTGAATGCCGACAGCTTCGCCGGCCTGCGCGCGCTGATCACCCCCGCCAGCAAACGCCAGGCCCGCAGCAGTCGGCGCGGGCGCGGAGCGTTTGTCGGTGGCATGGACGACGCCGGCCGCTGGGCCTTGTTGCGCCGCAGCCAACCCGCGCCTGCGCAAGGCAATCGTCCCGCGCCCACACCGCCCGACACCCTGGAACACATCGCCATGACCCTGCTGCGCCGTTACGGCGTGGTGTTCTGGCGCTTGCTGGAGCGGGAGGCGGATTGGCTGCCGAGTTGGCGCGAGCTGCTGCGCACCTTTCATCGCTTGGAGGCGCGGGGCGAGATTCGCGGCGGGCGTTTTGTCAGCGGGCTGGCGGGCGAACAGTTCGCGCTGCCCGAAGCCATCCCGCTGCTGCGCGAAACCCGCCGCCGCCCCACCGATGGCAGCCTGGTAGCGGTGTGCGGCGTCGACCCGCTGAACCTGGCGGGCACCTTGCTGCCGGGGGCGAAGGTACCGGCACTGGCGAGTAATCGGCTGGTGTATCGCGATGGTTTGCCGGTGGCGGCGCAGATTGCCAGCAAGCAGCATCTGTGGGTGGAATTGGATGTTCAAGGGATGGCAGAAATTCGCACCAAGCTGATTCAACACCTTTAGCCAGACACATGATCGTTCCCACGCTCTGCGTGGGAATGCAGCCAGGGACGCTCCGCGTCCCCAGGAAACCGAACGCGGAGCGTCCGTAGAGGCATTCCCACGCAGAGCGTGGGAACGATCAATGCGCTTGATCAGGCAATTCTTCCCCTGCCTTCGGCTCCTCGACCAACCGCTTGGGCAACATCACCTGCTGTGGATAAGTCTGCGCGAAGTGCACCGCCGGATGGTTATCCACAAGCTTCTTCAACTGCTGGTTGAACGCCCGGCTCACTGCATACTGCCCACCCGACACCGTGCGGAACTGCGCCGTGAGCACCACGCCGTTGAGGTCCATCTTGTCCACGCCAAACACATCCAGCGGCCCTTGCAGGTTGAATTTCAGGAACGGGTCTTCGGCGATCGAACGTCCGGCCTCGCGAATCAGCTCGATGGCCTGGTCGACATCGGTGTCGTAGGTGAACTGCACGGAGAAGAACGCAAAGGCAAATTGCCGGGACTGGTTGGTCACGGCCTTGATCTGGCCGAACGGCACCGAATGCACGAAGCCCTTGCCGTCGCGCAGGCGCAGGGTGCGGATGGTCAGGCCTTCGACGGTGCCGGCGTGGCCGGAGCTGAGCACCACCCAGTCGCCGATGGACAGGGTGTCTTCAATGATGATGAACAGCCCGGTGATCACGTCCTGCACCAGTTGCTGGGAACCGAAACCGATCGCCAGCCCCACCACCCCGGCACCGGCCAGCAACGGTGCGACGTTGATGCCCAGGTTGGCCATGGTGGTGATTGCGCAAATCACCACCAGGATGATTTTCGCCGCGTTGCGCAACAGCGGCAGGATGGTTTTGACCCGGGTGCTGGGCTGGCGGGCCCCACGCTTGTTCAGCGGCGGTTTCAGGGCTTCCTGGATCGCCGTGTCGAGCACCACCCACGTGAGCCAGGTCATCAGGAAGATCAGGCCGATGCGACTCAAGGAATCACTGATCGCCCGGCCTATGGCATTGCGCGAGGCGAACTCGAACAGGGAAATCCCCCAGATCCGCCCGAGGACCTCAATGAATACCACCGCCATGACGATGCGCAGCAATGCGTGCAGCAGGCTCAACAGGCGGCCCTTGTAGGCGCTGTTGCGCTGGATGGCCTCGGCCTTGGGCGACTTGAAGACGTGTTGGAACACGGTGCTGAGGAACACCGTGGCGATCAGCAGGATGGTGGTGAACAGCGCACAGCGCAGGGCTTTCTGGTTGTCCTCGCCGACACCGATCAGGCTCACCGCCGACACCAGCACCATCAACAGGATCGGCCAATACCAGAGCCCGGAGAAAATCCGCAGCGACTCTTGCAAGGCCGGTTGCTTCAAGCGCTGGGCCAGCGGGCGGTTGCGGATCAGGTGCGCCACGGGCCGGCGCATGCGAATCACCAGCCAGCCAAAGATCACCGAGGCAAACAGGCCGGTGAACACCGCGATGCTGCTGGTGATGTTGCCGCCCAGTTGCCGGGCGATCTGCGGGCTGGTCAGGGCATCGCTGAGGGCGGCGAGAAAACCGATCATGAACAATGGCCGGGGGCTGAAGCGCCGGATCATCGTCACCGCCCGGCGTTTGTGGCCAGCGTTGAACATCACGATCACGCACAGCAACACCGAAGTGGAGAAAATGCCGCTGCTGGTGGCGTAGGCGAAGCACAGCGCCAGGGCGCGACCGACCGAGACCTGCAGGAAGTGGCTGACGTACAGGGTCAGCGGCAGGCAGATCAACGCCGCAGCGGTGTACGGCAGCAGATAACCGAGCAGGTCGCGCAGGCGTTGGCGGCTGCGCAACCAGCGGCGCCGGCCCAGATGGCGCAGCAGCAGCCGCGCCCCCGACCAGATCAGTGCAAAAGCGCCGATCCAGACGCTCGACAACAACAGGAAATCCCCCGCCACGCGCCAGGACGAACGGGACGTCTGGTCCACCAGCCGGTCCACCTCATCTGCCGCACGGTCCGCTCGCAAGCGCCAGGCATCCACCAGGCTCTGGTTGAGATCGAGCTTGTCCTGGACGTCGTCGATGCTCGAACTGATGGCCCCCAATAAACCGCCCTGCACCAGCGGCGCGGGTTCGGCGGGCGGTTCATCGGCCTTGGCGGCGCCAGGGACAGCGGCGGTCCCGTAGGCGCTGGTGCCGGTCATCGCCAGCAGGAACAGCAGCAATACAGTGCTCAATCGAGACAAGACGCGAGGCTCCTTCACAGGGGGGCGGTAAGGAACTGATCGATATTGGGCCGGCAAGTTCGGTTTTGGGCGGAATGTAAAGGTCTGTAGGAGCTGCCGAAGGCTGCGATCTTTTGATCTTGAGCTTTCGCTTGCGACTCAATTGTCTGGGACAAGATCGCAGCCTCGTTGCACTCGGCAGCTCCTACAGGCGCAGTTCAGCAGGAAGATCCCCTCGCCCCGATCGCCTTTTTCGCCGCTGGGCACCCCATCGAAACTTTCCGGGCCGCGCAACAGTCATCACAAGACACAGGCAGTACGAGGTCATTGGCACGGGAGGGATACATGACGGCGATCCACATTGGTATTTCCGGCTGGCGCTACACGCCTTGGCGGGGGGATTTCTACCCCAAGGGACTGACCCAGAAACGGGAATTGCAATTCGCCTCGCGAGCGGTCAATAGCATCGAAATCAATGGATCGTTCTACGCCCTGCAACGCCCCGAACGGTATGCCCAGTGGTATGCCGAGACACCGTCCGGCTTCGTGTTCAGCGTCAAGGCCCCGCGTTTCATCACCCATATCAAGCGCCTGCGGGACATCCGCAAGCCTTTGGCCAATTTCTTCGCCTCCGGTGTGCTGGAGCTCAAGGAGAAGCTGGGCGCGATCCTCTGGCAGTTTCCACCCAGTTTCAAATTCGACCCCGAGCTGTTCGAAGACTTCCTCAAGCAACTGCCCCACGACACCGAAGGCGCCGCCACCCTGGCCCGCGAGCACGAGCCGCGCCTGGACGGCCACGCCAGCACCACCACTGACAAAAAGCGCCCAATGCGCCACGCCGTGGAAATCCGCCATGACAGTTTTTTAGACCCGCACTTCGTCACGCTGCTCAAGCGCTACGACGTGGCCCTGGTGATCGCCGATACCGCCGGTAAATGGCCCTATCGCGAAGACGTCACCAGCGATTTCGTCTACCTGCGCCTGCACGGTGCCGAGCAGCTGTACGCCAGCGGCTATACCGACGAGGCGTTGAGGCGCTGGGGCGAGCGGATCGAGGCCTGGAGCCACGGCAAGCAACCCGCCGACGCCCACCTGATCGACCCCGACAAGAAGCCCCGGGCCCGCAAAAGCCGGGAAGTGTTCTGCTATTTCGACAACGACATCAAAGTCCGCGCGCCCTATGACGCACGCCACTTGCTGGAACACTTCCATCTGGACAAGGACCTCGCCACCGCGCCCGGCGAACGCCCGGCCGAAGGGGTGTTGCCATGAACCGCCCGGAAGCCAGCGAAGCGACCCACGAGCCGACCCAGCAACAGGCCCAGGATCTCGACCGGGTCAGCCGTTTCACCGTGCTGACGGTCAACACCCACAAGGGCTTCACCGCCCTGAACCGCCGTTTCATCCTGCCGGAACTGCGCGAAGCGGTGCGCAGCGTGTCCGCCGACGTGGTGTTCTTGCAGGAAGTCCACGGCACCCACGAACACCACCCCCAGCGCTACAGCAACTGGCCGAGCATGCCGCAGTACGAATTCCTGGCCGACAGCCTCTGGCCGCAGTTCGCCTACGGGCGCAACGCGGTGTACCCGGCGGGCGACCACGGCAACGCGTTGTTGTCGAAATTCCAGATCATCCGCCACGACAACCTCGACGTGTCCATCAGCGGCCATGAGAACCGCGGCATGCTCCACAGCGTGCTGCGCCTGCCGGGTGATGGACCGCAAGTGCATGCCATTTGCGTGCACCTGGGGCTGCGCGAAGGTCATCGTGTCGAGCAACTCAAGCTGCTTTGCCAGCGCTTGAGCGAACTGCCGCCCGACGCGCCCGTGATCGTCGCTGGCGACTTCAACGACTGGCGCGGCAAGGCCAGTGAACTGCTCGAACCCTGCGGCCTGCGGGAAGTGTTCGCCGAACAGTGGGGCAAACCGGCCCGCAGCTTTCCGGCGCGCCTGCCGGTCCTGCGCCTGGACCGCATCTACGTGCGCAACCTCAAGGCCCATCATCCCAAGGTGTTGAGCGTACGACCCTGGTCGCACCTCTCCGACCACGCACCGCTGTCGGTGGAGATCGAATTATGAGCGCGACGATGAACAAGGCGACGGTTGAGCAGGTCGAGACGCCACCCACCGAGCGCAACCCGGCGCTGACGGATATCGAATACGGCTGGCACGGCAACAATCGCGTCAAGCTGCTGGAGAACGGCGAGGAGTTTTTCCCCAGGGTCTTCGAGGCCGTTCGCCGGGCCGAGACAGAAATCCTTATTGAGACCTTCATCCTGTTCGAGGATAAGGTCGGCATTGAACTGCGGGATCTGTTGGTCGAAGCCGCCGCGCGTGGCGTGCGCATCACCGTCAGCCTCGATGGCTTCGGCTGCGGTGAGTTGACCACCGCCTTCCTGGCCTCGTTGAGCGACGCCGGGGTGCGCTTGCAGATGTTCGACCCGGCGCCCCGGCGCCTGGGGATCCGCACCAACTGGTTCCGCCGCCTGCACCGCAAGATCGTGGTGGTGGACGGGGTGATTGCGTTTATCGGCGGGATCAACTTTTCCGCCGACCACCTGGGCGATTTCGGCGCCGAGGCCAAGCAGGACTATTCCGTGGAGGTCAAAGGCCCGGCGGTGGTGGATATCCACCACTTCGCGCTGTTGCAGAGTGGCCGGCCCGCCCGGGCCAAATACTGGTGGCAACGCCGCCGCAGCCGCCGCAACGCGCTGGCGTTCAACGACCATGACGGCCAGGTGCGCCTGGTCTACCGGGATAACCACGAACACCAGACCGACATCGAAGAGGTCTACCTGCAGGTGCTGCGCAGTGCCCAGCGGCGGGTGGTGATCGCCAATGCCTATTTCTTCCCTGGCTACCGGTTGCTGCGCGAGATCCGCAACGCGGCACGGCGCGGCGTGGAGGTGCGGCTGATCCTGCAGGGCCAGCCGGACATGATGATCGCCAAGCTCGCCGCACGCATGCTCTACAGCTACCTGCTCAAGGCCGGCGTGGTGATCTACGAATATTGCGAGCGACCGCTACACGGCAAGGTCGCCCTGGTGGATGAGGACTGGAGCACGGTGGGCTCGAGCAACCTCGACCCGTTGAGCCTGTCCCTGAACCTGGAAGCCAATGTGCTGATCCGCGACCGGGCGTTCAACCGCGAGCTGTTCGAGCGCCTCGACTACCTGAGCCGCAACCATTGCACCGCCATGCCCGAGGACCACGCCCCCCGGGGCCTGTTGTGGCGCATGACCATCGGTTTCATGGTGTTCCACTGTTTGCGCCATTTCCCGGCCTGGGCCGGCTGGCTGCCGGCCCATAAACCGCGTCTGAAACCATTTTCGCCGCCGACGGCGGTCCGGAGCGAACCCCATGAACCACTCTGAAGCGCACGCCGCGCCGAGAGATGCCCATGCGCCGGAACAGTCCAAGCCCAAATCCCGCTGGAGCCGCTGGAAAAGACCGCTGACCCTGGCGTTCTTCCTGCTGCTGATCGTGCTGTTCACCGCCCTGGCCCGGCGTATCGATTGGTCCGAGGTGTTAGCCACCCTGGCCGACTTCAAGGCGCGCACCTTGATCATCGCCGCCGCGCTGACCGCCACCAGCTTCATCACCTATGCCTGCTTCGACCTGATCGGTCGCACCTACATCCGCCAGAAACTGGGTTGGCGGCAGATCTTGCCGGTGGGGGTGATCAGTTACGCGTTCAACCTCAACCTCAGCGCCTGGGTCGGTGGCATCGCCATGCGTTATCGGCTGTATTCGCGGCTGGGGGTCAGCACCGGGAACATTGCCAAGATCCTCGGCCTGAGCCTGGCCACCAACTGGTTCGGCTACATGACCCTGGCCGGCGTGGTGTTCAGCAGCGGCCTGGTGACCATGCCACCGGGCTGGAAACTCAGCAGCGATGCACTGCAAGGCGTCGGCGCGCTGTTGCTGCTGGTGAGCGCGGGTTACCTGGTGGCCTGCCGGTTTTCCAAGCGCCGGGCCTGGACCGTTCGCGGAATGGAGATCAACCTGCCATCGCTGCGCATGGCGGTGCTGCAACTGGCGTTGGGCGCGCTGAACTGGTCGTTGATGGCGGCGGTGATCTTCACGTTGCTGCCCGGCAAACTGGATTATCCGGTGGTACTCGGGGTGCTGCTGATCAGCAGCATTGCCGGGGTCATCACCCACATTCCGGCGGGGCTTGGGGTGCTGGAGGCGGTGTTCGTTGCCCTGTTGCAACATGAAGTGTCGCGGGGCAGCCTGTTGGCGGGGCTGATCGCTTACCGGGCGATCTATTTCATCCTGCCGTTGCTGATTACCGTGGTGATGTACCTGGTGATCGAGGCGAAGGCCAAGGCGTTGCGGGTCAAGCCTGGGCCCAAGTGATGGGTTGCCTGGTTTGGCCCCATCGCGAGCAAGCTCGCTCCCACAGGGGATTTGTAGCGTTCGAAAGATTGGGTCCACACAGGTCCATTGTGGGAGCGAGCCTGCTCGCGATGAGGCCCTCCTGAACACCGCACATCTACCGCTCCTGGATAATGCTCAACCGCTCTCCCACCACCATTTCCGTGATCCAGTCCACCAGGATCGAGGTGTAGGCCTGCTGTGACACGGGATCGCTCAAGGCATGGTCGGCGCCGTCGATGATCCGGTGGGTCAGCGAATGGGTCTGCTGGCATGCCGCCCGGTAGCTCATGATGGTGGCATGGGGCACGTAGGCATCGGTCTCGGACTCCACCAGCAGCACATCGCCGGTGAACTGCGAACACGCATGCAAGGCGCGATTGGTTCCGGCGTGCACCAGCGTGCTGCGATAATCCAGCAGGTCGGTCTTGTCCAGGTCGCGCTTGGGCGTGTGCCATTGCTCGTCGCGGTACAGCGCCGGCACCCGCAGGGCCAGCCAGCGTACCGGGCGCAGCGAAGTCAGGATCGAAGCCAGGTAGCCGCCATAACTGGTGCCCACCACGGCAATCGCCGAGGTATCCAAGGCCGGGTGCGCGAGTAGTCGGTCGTATGCCGCCAACAAGTCGCGCAGGTTGTCCTCGCGGGTGACCCGCGCCAACGGGATCCCCGCCCCGCCGGTGTGCCCACGCAAGTCGAAGGTCAGGCACACGCAACCCAGGCCGGCGATGCCTTTGGCCCGTTCAAGGTCCCGCTCCTGGCTACCGCCCCAGCCGTGCACGAACAACACACCAGGAACCTTCGACTTGGGACTCAGGAACGTCCCGTTCATGCGTTCATCGTCAATCTCGATCTGAATGGTTTCACTTCTAGCCGTCATAGGATTGAACCGTTACATATTTGAGAAGGAAGTCGCCGTTGTGCGCCGCGCCGCGATAGACCTCCCTCGCGCCGGGCGGCAGCGGTTGCTCGGTGTAGGTCTCCACCGAGGACACCCGCACCGCGCTGGTTTGCGGCGCTTCGACGAACACCTGCAACGCCGCCAGTTCGGCGCTGCTGGCGCCGCCCATGCGCCATGACTGTTCCAATACACCGCCACGCGGCTGGCCGGCGGCATCCAGGCCCTGGGCAATGTCGTAATTGCGTCGCGATGCAAAAAAGCTCGGGTAGGCCTGGTTGGCGGCTTCATCGAACACTTGCGCCAGGCGCACCGCCTCGCGCACATCGTCGGGCAGTTCGAGCCTGAGCAACTCGATATAACCGCCCTGCACCACCAGCAGGTCCGAGCCGCCGTACACCTCCAACCCTTCACTGTCGTGGGTCAGGTGTTGCACGCCGCAATAACTCAGGACCTTGCCGTTGATGAAGCTCTGGCCGACGCTCTGGGTCTTGACCTCGTTGAGGTGCTGTTCCAGCACCACCCCATCGCGAAACAGCGCCTGGGCGTCGGGCCCGGCGGCAATTTCATCGAACTGCGCCAGGCTCTTGATCAGCCGTTGCCCACGCCCGGCACAGGCATGGATCGGCTTGAGGCGAATCGGCCCGGTGTACAGCAAGTGCTCGGCGGCGGGGCGCGCATCCTTGAGCGAAAAGACCGTCACGCCATCGAGCACCGCGCCTCGCGTGAGCTTGGCAAACAGCGGCGACCAGCCTTTGGGCGCCACGGCGTCCTTATTCAACAGACCATGGGTAATCGCCTTGGTGCAGATAAAATCATGCTCGACATACCCGCCCCACACGTCCTCCGGCCCTTTGACACCCAGGCGCATCAAGGTTTCGGTGCCGATCAGGGTTTGCGTGGGCAACAGATAAAGATCATGACCGGCCTGAGGGTCATGACTGTCGCCGTACTCCCATCCCAGGATCTGTGCCAGCCACTGGGCCAGTGCACGATTGGTCTCGACCTCATGGCACGGTGCTTGTGGATTGACCGAATAGGCCACTACCCGCTTGTTGCGATTGACTGGTGTCATGCCTTGCCCTTTTTCCTGCGCTCGATGGCTTTGGATAAGGGCAGGTGCAGAGATCAGGCCAACGGTGGCATCGGCAATAATGGTCAGCCAAGCGGGCGTCTTGTGCGCAGTTGATAGCATCGGGCCTGTTTCATTCTGCACGAGAGACGGCAGGCATCCGGCAAATTGCACGATCTCCAGCAGCATACGCCCCCTCCTGTGGCGAGGGAGTCTATGTGGGAGCAAGGCTTGCCCGCGATGAAGGCGCTGCGGTCTTTCAGAAATCGAGGCGCCTCCATCGCGGGCAAGCCTTGCTCCCACAAATCCCCTCGCCACAAAGGGTCAGTGTCAGCCTTTGGGAACGCTCGGCGGACTTACCCCAAACCGCGCCCGGTAATCGCTCGGCGCCAACCCGGTGATTTTCTTGAACGTCGCGCGAAAGGCGCTCGGGTCCTGGTAGCCGACGGTCCAGGCAACGTGGTCGATGGTGCCATTGGTGAACTCCAGCATTTCCCGGGCCTTGCCGACGCGCAGGTGCTGGCAGTACTCAGTGGGTTTGAGCCCGGTGGCGGCGCGAAACCGGCGCAGGAAGGTGCGTTCTTCCAACCCGGCGCGTTCGGCCATCGCACCGAGGGAAACCTCCACCGCGCCACTGCTTTGCAACCAATGCTGGACCTTGAGAATCGCCGGGTCGCCATGGCCGAGGATCGGCGCAAAATTACTGCCGCACTGGCTCGCGCTGTCGCTGTGCTCGATCACCAGAAATTGCGCCGTGCGCGTGGCGATGCTGGGCCCGAGCAGGCGGTCCACCAGGCGCAGCCCCAGTTCCGACCAGGCCATCAGCCCGGCGGTGGTGATCAGGTCGCCGTCGTCGACAATGGGTTTGTCGGCGTTGAGCTTGATCTTCGGGTAACGGGCGGCGAAATCCTTGGCCGAGGTCCAATGGGTGGTAGCGCTGCGCCCATCGAGCAGGCCGCTTTCGGCCATCAGGATCGAGCCCACACACACACCGCCCAACACGGTGCCGCCCGCATGCTGCGCACGCAGCCAAGCCATCAGCGTTGGCGCGGCCAGGTCGTCATCGAAACCGGCGAGGGACGGCGGAATCAGCACCGCCACTAACGGGCCCGCTGGGCCGGTTTCGCTGTCGAACACCCGCCGCGGCGCCTCGCCGTTGTCGGTCTGCCAGTGACTGACCCGCAACCTTGGCAATGGTGCGCTGGCGTGCTCGGCCGCGATCCGCTGGGCGACGGCGAACAGATCGGTCAAGCCATGCACCGCCGCCATTTGCGCACCGGGGTAGATGAGCACGCCAAGCTCGGCGACTGCCCTTTGTTGCGTCATTGTCAGTTTTCCCTCGCTTATTGTCGTTGCGGCCAATCCTCGAATCGACGGTAAACGCCAATACTGGCGCCCTACCCCACCTGATCAAGGAAGCCTTCATGTCCAAGCAAGCGCTCATCGTAGTCGATATCCAGAACGACTACTTCCCCCAGGGCAAATGGCCGTTGGTCGGCGCCCAAGCCGCCGCTGATAACGCCGCACGGTTGATCGAAGCCTTTCGCCAAACCGGCGACAGCGTGGTGCACATCCGCCACGAATTCACTTCCGACGACGCGCCCTTCTTCACCCCAGGCTCCGAAGGCGCCCAATTGCACCCCAAGGTGCTCAACCGCGCCGATGAACCGGTAGTACTCAAGCACTTCGTCAATGCGTTTCGCGAAACCGAACTGCAAGCCCTCCTCGACCAGCACGGCATCGAACAACTGGTGGTGGTCGGCAGCATGAGCCACATGTGCGTCGACGGCGTGGTGCGGGCGGCAGCGGACCTGGGCTACGGCGTCACGGTGATCCATGATGCCTGCGCTACCCTAGACCTGGAATTCAACGGCGTCGTCGTGCCGGCTGCCCAGGTGCATGCGGCGTTCATGGCCGCGCTGGGGTTTGCCTACGCGAGTGTGGTGAGCACCGAGCAATTCCTGGTGGCCAATCGCTAAATACACGGCACATCGAAAAAACCGTAAAAAAAACCGCGCTTCGTCGGCGAAGTGCGGTTTTGCCTCAAGCATCAACGGTGTGCCTGGAAGCGATCACACATCCAGCACTTGCAGCAACCTCGGCATCGTCGCCACGAATCCCATCTGCTGCGCTTCGCGCGCCATCCCTTTCAACTTCTCGCCGCAGGCTTGATCGGCGCTGCGCAGCCACTGTCCCGCCACGTCGATCAACCGCACATGATGGGTGATCCAGGCGCATGACGCCGACTCGGGCAATGCCGCCATCTGTTGCCCATGCCAGATCGCCTGTTCGGGATTGCCCGCCAACAGGCAGGTTTCAGCGGCGGCCACGCGAAAGCGCAAAGCGTTGTGGGCCAGGCAGGCCAGGGTCAGTTGGGCTTCGCCCGTCGCCAAGGCCTGCTGGCTGAGCGGCCCATCGTCGCTGATCATCGCCAGGCTGCCGTAGACCCACGGCCCGATGTAGCGCTGCAGCTCGAAACGCTCCACCAGGCTCGCCGCCTCCATGATCAAGGTCTGCGCCAGTCCGCGCTCGCCCTGGCGCAACGCCACTCGCGCCAACCCTTCCAGCAGGATCGCTTCGAAACGGCTGGCGCCGAGGTTGCGCGCCAGTGCCAGGGCACAGGTCAGCTCTTGCTCCGCCAGGGCATCCTGGCCGCCCGCCACCAGCACCCAGGCCGCCGTGAGCCGCGAGAAAACCTGTGCCCGATGATTGCCCAGCCGGGTACTGCATTCGATGGCCTCCATGGCGTCACGCAAGGCCTGCTCCGGCTGGCCCAGGTACAGCTGCGCCGATCCACGGGCGCTGCGGTTGCCCGCCTCCACGTGCACCAGCCCATTGCGTTCGCACAGGCGTACGCATTGATCGAACACCTCGTAGGCGGTCTGCATGCGCCCTTGTGCGTAATAGGAGTCGCCAATGCCACTCAAGGCCTTGGCCTCGGTCTCCAGATCCCGGCCGATGCGGGCACAGGACAAGGCCTCTTCATGGAGCCGGCGACACTCGGCGTAATCGCCCCGTGGAAAATAGATATTCCCGTGCAAGTGATTCAACCGGGCCAGCGCCGTATGCGCCTGCATGGCCCGGGCGATGGGCAGCATGGCCTCGATCAGGCGTTCCTCCTCGTCCAGGCAATCGAGGGTATTGAGGACCGCTGCCAGCCCCAGCGCGGCCTCGATCTGATCCTGTGGCTGCTCGGCCAATGCCAAGGCCCGCTGGAAATGCGCCCGAGCTTCCAAGGTCTGGCCCAGGCCCGAGCACGCCTGGCCGCACAGCAACGCGAAGGAAAAATCGCCCTGCGTACGCTCGGCAAACGCCGCGCACTGCCGCGCCAGCGCAAGGACACTGTCGTACTGGCAGGCCAGGCGTTTTTCGCCCATGGCAACCAACAACGCGTCGAACGCCGCCGGATCGTTGGCCCGCAGCAAATGCTGGGCATAGAGCACCCGGTCGCGCTCGCGGTAGAGGCTCGCCACCTCACCGTGCAACTGCTCGCGAAGCAACGTGGGCATCGCGTCGTAGAGGCAGTGCATGACCAGGTCGTGGACAAACAGATAGCTGCCTGGCTCGACTTCCCGCAGCAGCCCCTGGCGCATGTCCGCCGTCGGCAGATAAGCGGGCTGCCCCAGCGCTTGGCGCCACAGCGTCAGCTCGAAACGATTGCCCAGCACCGCGGCGTAATGCAGGGCGCGACGCTGCTCGGGGGCCAGGTTGTCAAAGCGGGTCTGGACCAGATGCCGCAGACTGTCGGGGAAAATACCTTGCTGGCTCGACAACAGTTGCGTCAGGTACAGCGGATTGCCCTGGGCGCGGGCGACACATTCAGCCCGGTAATGTGGATCGACATTGATGAATTGCTCCGCCAGGACCGTGGCCTCCCGCGCCCGAATCGGCGCGATGTCGAGCAGACTCATGGGGCTGGAGGAATACGAACGAATTTCGCCGCCCAGCGGGTCATCTTCGGGACGGGACGTCAGCAGCCAGACCACCGGGGCTTCGTCAGTGGCATCGAGCAGCTTGCCCAACAGCGTAAACAGCGTGGTGTCGCCCCAGTGCAGGTCTTCGAGGCAGATCACCAAGGGCTGTTGCACTGCGACGCGCAGCAACACGTCGAGCAAAGCCTGGAACAGCCCCTGGGTACGGGCCTGGTTGCTCATCGCGCCATACAAGATGGGCGGCTCCACAGACGACACAGCAGTCAGCACTTGCAGGAACATGCGATGTTCGGCGGCCACTTTCAGGCGGGACAAGGCCACGTCCAACAGCGACGCGCTGATGGGCGGCGCCCCACCGAGGTTGAGCAGGCTGGCCACCAATTGCCCCAGGGGCCACAGACTGTTGTCCATGCCGAAATCCAGCACATCGCCGCGGTGGCAGGCGAAGCCACGCTGCCGGGCCATTTCGAGAAATTCGCTGACCAGGCGGGTCTTGCCAATACCCGCCATGCCGCGCACATAAACGACGTGCCCGTCCTGGCATTCCTGGGTGGCCTCGATCACTGCCTTGAACTGCAACAGCTCGATGGCTCGCCCCACCAACGGACGCGGCGCGTTTTCGTCGAGGCTGCGCGGGCGCAGGCATTTGCGATAGGCCTGAAACTCATCGTCGGAGGCGGAAAACTCAAACCGGGCAGCGAGTTGTTCCAGCAGGTTCTGCGCAACATACACCGGCGCATTTCCATGACGATCCAGCAACGGCTTTTGCGCGAGCAAAGCAGGCTCAGCGTGGGGATCTGCCGCTTCGGCACTCAGGCGCACAAGCCGCAGCACCAAGGCATGCCCTGGCGTGACGAATTGCTCGCGGCTCAGCGCCAAAGCGCAGAGCAGGCCCCGTTCGCTATCGCTGCGATACGCCTGCGGAGAGCCGAATTGGGCGATCACCACATCCTGCGTCATCCCCAGTGGAATGCCACCGAACTGACGCACCAGGCGCTCGACTTCATCCATGAACGTCGCCCCTGGCAACCCATCGATCCGAAAGGACAGTTCAAGTACGTATCGAATGACGCTGTCATCGACCTGTTTCTGCGCCTGTTGCGCAAAGGCCATCTGGTGCAGTTCGGTCATCGTCTGCTGGATGTGCACCAAAGCCGCCGAGGCGGGATCGCCCAGCAGCGCACTCACATCGACCCCGAAGGCCGTCGCCAAGTGCCGAGCGGTGCGATAAAGCACTGGCTTGCCGGTTTCGGCGCGCTTGATGGAGGCGATCGAGACGCACAAATGCCGGTTCAGGCAGGCCTCGGCCAGGGTTTCCTGACTCAGGCCATGCTGTTTGCGCAGTCCTTTCAACGACACCGCGTCCAGCAGGACACGACCGTCGGATATCGAGGCATCACGCTTGGGCAGGACAGCAAAGGTACTGTGTCGGGAGTCCATGTCGATAACCCTTCTACCCTGGGACAACGGCAGCCGACCGAGTGTACTCCAGCGCCTCTCTGCGGGTTAATGAAAAGATGGCATTTGGCCTGATACCAAACTGATACCGGACTGACACTGCTCTGGACTGTCCGGTTATCACGGCCCTCCCGATACTCACTCCCATCAATTGGCACCCAGTTGATACAACCTGAGCGATGGGAGAAAGGCGATGAACGATGGACTGAAGGGCAACGCAGGCGACGAATTGCGCGACATCGGCGGTTCGCAGCTGCTGGGGCGTGGACTGAACCGGCTCGATTGGGCCGGCGACAGCAAGGAGTGTCAGAAGGTCGGTGATACCGAGTCGGGCAAACGTGCCGTGCCGTACCGGAAAACAGCCTACAACGTAGGGAAAAACGTCACCATGTCCACCGTCGTGGCCACCGACAACTTCTCAACCGAGACGTTTTCCTCCCGCGACGAGTTCGAAAGACATACCCAGACCAGTGTCGAAGCCTCCGGTAAATACGGCGCCTTTTCCGCCGGTTTCAAAGTCACCTTCGGCAGTGACATCAAGACGCTCGAAGAACGCGAAGCCGCGCTCTACAGTCACACCGTGCGGTTATGGAAACTGACCTTCGAAGTCAATCCGGCCAATGCGACCGAAGCGTTCAAGAAACGTGTCGACGACCTGCCCAAGGCCTTCGACCCGGGCAATCCGACAGCGTTTTTCAACTTCCTCGTCGATTTTGGCGCCGATATCGTCAGCGAAGTGACCGTCGGCGGCTCGCTGAACTATGCGATGACCGCACTCAAGAGCTTCCTCAGCCAGACCAACACCCTCGATGCGATGGTCAAGGCCGAATACGGCGCCTTTGTCAGCGGTAGCGCGACCACCTCGATCTCGGAAACGGTCAAGAAAAACATCGCCCATCGCAACGCCAACCTGACCACCCAGGGCGGTACGCACGCCATCGCGTTCAATGCAGTGGACCCCAGCAACTGCAACGCGGAGTTCGGCAAATGGCGTGAATCGCTGCCGGACGACCCCACGGTCGTGGAGTTGAAAATCTCGCCAGTCTATCGTTTCGTCAAGGAAGGCGAGACCCGTACGGCACTGGAGCAGGCCTATCAGTGGTACACCAGCTACAAGGCGGAAATCGAAGCCAATTGGCAGGAATCGGTGGTGGTCCTCGGCCGCTCCGGGCGGCAAACCACGCCCAAGGCCACGGCAACCGGCCCGGCCTTGCGAATGGTGTTCGTCGACAACAAAAGCAAGGAAACCAGCGAGAGTTTCCACTACCCACCCGCCGCGAATGCATCGACCACGGAATTTGAACAGTTCTGGGATGGACTGGCCCTGCTGCTGAGACAAAAAAGCGGGCAGAAACTGCTGATGGCCACTGAACGCTGGCCGCGCGACTCACGCTACTACCCGGGGTACGCGATGCGCGAGGCCCTGCTGGCCAACGGCGCCAGCGAAGTGTCGCTCGCACGTTGGGAGACGCTGACCAAGCACATGCAACCCAACCCCTTGTCCGGCCTGACCTATGTGCTGGCAGGGAATGACTTCGAGGTGCCCGGTGTCGATGGACTCATTGCCGGTTTCGGCCAGGCAGGCAAAGACCTCAACCCAACGGTGAAGATCAAGGCTCGGCTTTCCCACGACTCGTTCGGCAAGGTCAAGCTGGTCAAGACGGCAAGTACCGAGCAGGACCCTCGCACCGCGCTGTACATCGTGCGCAACAATACTGGGGACAAACCGGCACTGGCGGTCGATCCGCAAAACCGGACCCGTATCGCCATGCAGACGCCGGACAGGTCCAACCCAGGGCAATTCTGGTACATGCCCGAGCTGGAAAAACCCTACCCGGAAATCAACCACCCGGTCCTGCTGATCAACTACGAGACGGGAACCTGCCTGCAGGGTATGCATGATCAGGGCGACTGCCGGCTCAAGCCCATCGAACCGGGCCGCCAGCAGGACGACGTCATTTGGGACCGGCGTGGCGATGAGGTGTTTCACCTGTTGATGGTCTACTACTGGATGGACGCCTTGTGCCTGACCCAGGTTGAAAAGCGCGCCGCCGTCCGGGCTTGGCGCCAACCTCACGGCATGGATTGGTTGCGCGAGCAGCATCGTCCGTACAGTTGATACCAGGCAGTTATCCCCCCTGTGGGAGCTCGCTCCCACAGGTTTGGATTGCCATTTCCTCTAGCCCTCTTGCGTGCGTGGTCCCTGTCCGATGCAAGTCTTCAACTGTGTTCCCTTTATCGGCGACGGCGTGGAAACAGCGCTCGACCCCCGTCGCTTTCCCTATCTGTTCAACGACCATGGGCTGGCGCAACCGAGTGTCCAGGTGCGCGGCAACCTGATCCCGCTCAGCCCCGAGAATCCATCCCTGTCCCTGGGCACTCGCTACTCCGGCATCAGTTGGAGGGACCGTGAGGTTCCAACGAACACCGGCTCCTACTGGATCAAGACATTCGACTTCCACGCCAGCGAAGTGCACTACGCCCCCATCTGGGCAACCAGGGAAACGGCGCAAGCCTTTGGCATGACCCTGCTCGGCAACGGCGAATGCCTGCGTTTCGAGTACGACCAACTGATCCTGGGCCAATACACCTACGGCAAATGGGCCGGCCACCAATCGCCCTACCTGGGCCCGGCGCGCCAGCGCGAGCTGCTGACCTACAACCCGACCGATCTCGAATACCACAACTTCCCCCACGCGTTCTTTTCCCGCTACGGACGCTTGCCGCTGGTGATCAGCGTCGCCCGCTGGCGGCCTGCGGCCAGGGAAATTTATCTGGCGGACCTGTGGCTGCGGCCCGGTGATGCATTGGTCCTGCCGCCCAAGCATTACCCCGACATTGCCCCCAGTGACGCCCATGGTGTCGAAAACTGGCCGGCCGTCGTGGACATGCACGGCAACCGAAACTCGGCGCTGGCCTGCTGGTTCAGGGAAGGCGAGGACTGTTTGCTGACGGAGACGATCCTGGCCAACTCGACCTTGATGAACTCCCCCCATGGCAAACCGCACTATCACGAAGAGAAGACGCCGACGCGGCATGAATTACCGGCGAACTACCGACCGTGAGGGTGACGGCACGGCCAACCGACACAACGGCTCCAGGCTGCATTAACGCTGGAGGTCATTGAGCAAGTTGGACATAATATTTTTCATTCAGGCCACGCCTGGTTTGCCCCCACGAGGCTCTACGACACAACATGTCGAGCATAGCAATCAGCAATCTGACTGTGCCCAGGGACGTCGACAGCGTCTCGCGCCCCGTTATGGCCTTGAGTGCCACATCGGTAGCAAAGGACTGGGAAAATGCGAGGCATCAGCACCGCAAGGCGCAGCTGATCTACTCCCTACGCGGCATCCTCAACTGCGAAATCGAAGACGGCGTCTGGATCGTGCCTCCGCAGTGCGCCATATGGATACCGGGAGATTTGCCTCACGCGGCGCGAGGGGCAGGGGAAACGGAATGCTATTGCCTGTTCGTCGAGCCAGATGCCGCACCGGATCTTCCGAAAACCTGCTGCACGATTTCGGTATCGCCATTGCTACGCGAGTTGCTAATGAAGGTGGCCGGTATTCCTGAGTTATACCCGCTGGGAGGACGGGAAGAACGGCTGATTGCCGTATTGCTCGATGAATTGGTGGAGGCTCCGGTAGAGGACCTGCATCTACCCATGCCGCGCTCCCCCCGATTGCGCCGCCTCGCGGAAATGATGCTTGCCGACCCCACGGACAAAACCTCGAAGGCCGATTGGGCTGTTCGCATAGGCATGAGCGAGCGAAGCATGAGCCGTCTGCTGCTGCACGAAATTGGAATGAGCTTCGGGCGCTGGCGTCGGCAGCTGCATGTGATCCTTGCCCTTCAACGTTTGACCAAGGGTGAAAGCGTGCAAACGGTGGCCTTGGAGCTGGGGTATGAAAACGCCAGTGGGTTCGTGACCATGTTCCGCAAGGCGGTGGGCAAGCCTCCGGCACGCTATCTCTCGGATCGCATGGGCGGCGCGGAACTTGCACCTGTTCCCGGCATCATGCTCCCCGATGAAATCTCCCCCTGATTCAATCAGGCTGTCTTGGCTCGGGAGCGCCGACCGGCATCCATCGTCAGTTGTCCTTCCTTGCGAAGTCGCCGGCTTTTCGCACAGGTCGTTATGATGGTGAAGATTGACTCCTCGTCGGGAGCGAAGCCTTCCTCGCCTGAGGCGACCTCAGCGATCCGGACTCGGCATTGGTTGCCACAGCGAGCTTCATCTTGTGTTTGCCTGACGGTAGCTTCTTACCACCGAACGCTGCAATTAGGTCAACGATCCGAGGCGATTCATCGTGTGGCTCCATATCATCATTCCTTAGCTATACCAGTCCTCAGTCGCTTGTCGCATCGTGAAGCGGCGTGGCTCATGTTGGCCCCAGTCCCAGCGCGATGGTGGGTCACCACCGCGCTGGGACTGTCAAAGCTACCGCACCGCGGCCTGCTCCCAGCCGCCACCAAGTGCCTTAAACACACTGACCCGTGCTGAACCTACCCGCTGATCGGAAGCAGCCAACTGCGACCTCGCGTCGATCAAACTAGACTGCGCCACGATCACATCAAGGTAGCTGATCGATCCAGCGCGGTATCGTTGGTTTGCCAACTGGAAGGCTCCTTCGGCCCGGTCACGAGCGCAGCACGATCCGCTTGTTCGGGGGCGTCAAAAAGCTGCACAAGCGTTGTGCCCTCCTTCACAGTCTGGCCAGCCTCGAAATGAATGGCTGTCACGCGACCCGACGTGTCGGGAGCCAACAGCACTTCTCGCACGGCTTGCAGGCTTCCGACAGCCTGCAAGTCCTCGGCCACACTACGAGGCTCGGCCCGGATCGTTGATACCGGCATCGGCGGCATGGCGTAGTGTTCAGCGCCACTACTACGGGTGGTGCGCCAGGCATACAGCAGGCCGAAGACCACGACCAGGCCAACAACGCTGATGGCAATGGGCTTGGCACGGAAAGCGGCGGTACTCATGCATTCCTCTCAACGGCAACCGGTGTTAAGGGGGCGTTCGGCCGGCGTCGCATAGTCGCCATATCGCGGCAAAGTGGAGGCATTAGGGATTTCCTAGGTAAGAGCTAAGTGTTTGTTCGGTCGGCCAAGAACCCTGGACTGAGGCATGGCAAACCACCATTGGGCGAAGCGTACACACGCCGACCAGACGCATCATTGCGAAACTAGGTCAGTATATTTTTCATTTAGGCCATTTCGTTGAAGATCATCTGGCTTGGCCTAAATGAATAACAATCTGGCCTGGCTTCGCCATCACGCCACTTTGTCTCTAATGTTAAATACGGCATCTAAATGCAAATGAGTATTGTTGATGCCCGCCCTCACCCCTGCTGCGAAGCCTCGCCGGCCCATCGATCCGCGCACAGAGCGCACCGCCCTTCCTCATATGAATAGACATTACAAGGGCGCCATCAGGAGCGCGCCTCGCACTGTGCTGGGTTCGGCAGTCGCGGCGGCGGTTTTCATTAGCGCGCAGGGCGCATTCGCCGCCGAGTCAGCGCAGACCCAAACCAAGGCAGGGGGGACGTCTCAAGAAGAGATAGCCTTGCCGGCCATTACCGTAACGGGCCGCATGGATACGGCGACCACCGAAGGGACTGGTTCCTACACTACGGGCCAGACGTCGGTGGCGACGCACCTGCCGCTGTCGCTGCGGGAAACACCGCAGTCGGTGACGGTGATCACCCGCCAACGCATGGACGACCAGCAACTGAACTCGGTGCAGAGCGTGCTGGATAACACCACGGGCGTCTCGTCGTACCAATCCGACAGCGAACGGACGAGTTTCTATTCGCGTGGTTTCTTGATCAACAACGTTCAGTACGATGGCATACCCACCGTCGTCGGCGACATCGTCAGCGGGAGCGGCATCAGCTCCCTCGATACCGCGTTCTACGATCGTGTCGAGGTCGTGCGCGGCGCCTCCGGCTTGCTGACCGGCACCGGCAATCCCTCGGCCGCCGTCAACCTGGTGCGCAAACGACCGACCCGCGACTTCTCGGCGTCCGCCTCGCTCGGTGCAGGGAGCTGGGATACCCACCGGGAAATGGCCGACGTATCGACTCCGTTGACCGAGGATGGCCGTATCCGCGCCCGCATGGTCGGGACGTCCCAGGAAGGAAACTCGTACATTGATGGCTACAAACCGCAGAGGAAGGCGTTCTACGGCATCATCGAGGCAGATCTGACACCAGACACGACGGTGAGTCTGGGCTATGACTACCAGGACAGCACGCCGAAGGGCTCCACCTGGGGAGGTTTACCGCTATGGTTCAGCGACGGCACGCAGGCGGAGTATTCACGCTCCAAGAACTACGCGCAGAAATGGAGCCATTGGGACAACACCCTCAAGACGGCGTTTGCCGAGATCGAGCACCGCTTTGACAACGACTGGAATCTCCGGACCGTCGCTAATCAATACCGCACGGAATTCGATGCCGAACTGCTCGGCCTGGTCGGCCGCCCCGATCGCGCCACGGGACTGGGCTCCTTTCCTAACGGGGCTCTCCCGGTGGCACTGGCGTCCGAAGGTAGCAGTCGTCAAAACACCTTCGACGTGATGGCGAGCGGCCCCTTCGAACTGCTCGGCCGCCAGCATGACTTGGTGGTGGGGGCGACGAGTTCGCGCCGCACCTCCAGCCAGGAAGCTATCGCTCCGTTCTATGCAGGCTTTACGCCGGTCAACGTCTATGCATTGAGCCCAGCCTTTCCCCGGCCCGACTTCGATGCCTTGGCTTCGATACCGACCCGCACCCTGATCAAACAGAGCGGTGTCTATAGCGCAGCCCGGTTCTCGCTGGCCGATCCTCTGAAACTCATTGTCGGCGGCCGCTTCAGCAACTACGAAATCGACGACGCCGTCGGCGCCTCGTCGTTGCACTACAAGAAGAGCAGTGAATTCACCCCGTATGCCGGCTTGATCTACGACATCGACAAGACCTATTCGGCCTACGTGAGCTACACGGGCATATTCAATCCGCAAACCGACTATCGCGACAGCAAGGGCAACGTGCTCACGCCGACAAAGGGAAAAACCAAGGAAATCGGCCTCAAAGGCGCTTACATGGACGGGCGTCTGAATGCGTCGGTGGCCTTGTTCCAGACCGAGTTGGACAACGCTGCACAGATGGTCGCAGGAACCCGTACGCCAAGTGGTGCCCAAGCCTATACGGGCTCGGATGGGACGAAGTCGCGCGGGATCGAGTTGGACTTGCAGGGCGAGCTGGCGCGTGGCTGGAACATCTATTCAGGCATCGCCCATTTCACGGCACAAGATGGCGATGGCGTCCGCTTGAATTCGCAAATACCACGCACCACTGCCCAGCTTTTCAGCACCTACCAGTTGCCCGGAGACTGGAGCAAGTTGACGCTAGGCGGAGGCGTCAAATGGCAAAGCCGCTTCTACCAGGCGGCCAACACAGGCACCAGTTCGCTGGGTGGGGAACAAGGTTCTTATGCGCTGGTATCACTGTTGGGGCGCTACGCCATCACGAAGCAGATCACTGCGGCGGTCAACGTCAACAATGTGCTCGACAAGAAGTACGCGTTGGAGAAGGGAGATTTTGACACTGTAGGTTATGGCGCACCACGCAACTTGATGGTGACACTGGACTATAGGTATTGATTTCCCGCAGGCGAACATTTCACCCGTTGTAAATCGCAGACATGCAACATCTATTGATTATCGAGAAAGCTCTTATGCCCATTAAGCCTACGCTAAACCCCGCCCAAGACACGGCCATGAACAATGCAAACAAAGTGGCCTTGTTCTGGCTGACGACAGCCGCTGGTGCCGTACTTTTTGTCACCTTTCAGTTATTTTTCTACGTAAACGATTTTGTGAGAGCGCACGGAGCGACACCGGCGATTACGTTTGAGCCCGGAGTACTGTGGATGTTTTCCGCTTTCTATGGGTCTTGGATCGTCACGGTGCTTCTCGCGCTGATAGGCACCCGTAAGGCTCAGTGGGTTGCGTTTGTCCTCGGCAGCCTGCTTGTCGTCCTCAATACCCTCGGAGGAATCTCCGACGGGTTACGCGACGGTTGGCACATCACCTTTTCAGCAGTGTTCTTCATTACATTGCCCGGCGTGTTCGCTATTGCGACTACCTGGCGTGGTATCAAAAACAAAGGAAACAGCGATGTCGATGAATAGTTCTGACTTCCCTTTGGTCTGGATGAATCTTACGCAAGAACCCGGACATGATCACCAGAAGGACTTCGAGGAATTCGAGGCGAATTTGCGGCGCGGCGAGCCCTTCGTAATCTTGAGCGACACCGCACCCGCCGAAGACCACGACCACACACCAGAAGACAAGAAGCGCACCGCGCTCTGGATGAAGAAACACAAAGTGGAATTGCGAAAGCTGGTTCTGGCAATGATCCAGATCGAATCCAACCAGGCTAAACGCTTGGGTTACAAGGCATTCGCGGTCCTTTTTGCCAAGTTCTGGGGCTACCCTCTACTTCTTGCCGCTTCACGTGAAGAAGCAATAGAGATGGCTAGAGATCTCCTCCAAAAGGACGGAAAGTCATCCAGATAATGACCCGCGCGGGCGTCCGATCTCCCGTGTCATTTGTTTACACCTTCGAAAGATAAGCGCTTCTGACTCCACAAAAAACTGTAAACAATAAAAAAGCGAAGCCAAATCAATGGCTTCGCTTTTAATATTTACGGCTCTGAAAAAACTACACTTCAGAACGGAATATCGTCATCAAAACTGTCGAAATCCGGAGCCGGTTGCGGCGCGGCCTGTTGTGGGGCCGGGCGTTCGCGTTGTGGCTGTGGCGCCGACTGCGGACGAGGCGCCTGCTGACGCGGGGCTGGAGCCGACTGCTGGTAGTTGTTGCCACCTTGCTGCTGGTCGCCCTGTGGACGGCCGCCCAGCAGTTGCATGGTGCCTTGCATGTCGACCACGATTTCGGTGGTGTAGCGCTTGATGCCGTCTTTTTCCCACTCGCGAGTCTGCAGCTTGCCTTCGATATATACCTGCGAACCCTTGCGCAGGTATTCACCGGCGATCTCAGCCACCTTGCCGAACATCGACACGCGGTGCCATTCGGTCTTCTCGACCTTCTGGCCGGTCTGCTTGTCGGTCCACTGTTCGCTGGTCGCCAGACTCAGGTTGGTCACGGCGTTGCCGTTCGGCAGGTAGCGAACTTCGGGATCCTGGCCGCAAGTACCGACCAATATGACTTTGTTAACCCCACGGGCCATAACGTTCTCCTAGGCTTCGCACGTAGTCGGGGCCGGGTTGTTCACCAGGCGCTCGAGCGTCGCGCGATCCAATAATTCGGTGTCGAGTTTGATATACACGGCCGCCTCGTCGGCGACCACCACTGCATCGGTTACTCCAACGACGGCCTTCAGACGCTCGGTCAGGCCAGCCTCACGAATCGCCTCGGGCGATAAGGGCAAGCGCAGGCTCGTCACATAGGGAGGTTCGCGCATGGTAACAGCAAAGGCTAACCAAAGTGCAGCCAGCGCGGCGCATCCCAGGAACACAACCGACAAACCGCCATGCTGGAACAGCCAGCCGCCGAGGATCCCGCCCAACGCCGAGCCCAGGAACTGACTGGTGGAATAGACCCCCATCGCCGTGCCCTTGCCGCCCGCCGGTGAAACCTTGCTGATCAACGACGGCAGCGATGCTTCCAGCAGATTGAACGCGGTAAAGAACACCACCGTGCCGATCACCAGCGCCCGCAAGCTATCGCCGAACTGCCAGAAGAATAGCTCAGTGAGCATCAGCGTCATGACGGCGCCGAGCAAAACTCGTTTCATTTTGCGTCGTTTCTCGCCATAGATGATGAACGGAATCATGGCGAAGAACGAAATCAGCAGCGCGGTGAGGTAGACCCACCAGTGCTGTTCCTTGGGCAGGCCAGCCTTCTCGACCAGCGCCAGCGGCAGGGCCACGAAGCTGGACATCAGCATGGCGTGGAGCACGAAAATGCCCAGGTCCAGGCGCAACAGGTCCGGGTGCTTGAGCGTCGGGATCAGCGCCTGGCGCGCCACGCCGGATTCCCGGTGCTGCAACGGCCCGGTGGCGTGCGGCACCATGAACGCCACGATCAGGATCCCCACCAGCGCCATGGCGCCGGTTGCCAGGAACAGGCCGGACAAGCCAAAGGCGCGGGTCAGCAAGGGACCTACCACCATGGCCACGGCGAACGACAGACCAATGGTCATGCCGATCATGGCCATGGCCTTGGTCCGATGCTGTTCGCGGGTCAAGTCTGACAGCAGCGCCATGACAGCCGCGGAAATAGCCCCGGCGCCCTGTAGGATGCGTCCGGCGATCACGCCCCAGATCGAGTCGGCATTGGCCGCCAGCACACTGCCAAGGGCGAAGACGATCAGCCCCAGGTAGATGACCGGACGCCGGCCGATGCGGTCGGAAATGACCCCGAACGGGATCTGGAAGATCGCCTGGGTCAGGCCATAAGCGCCAATCGCCAACCCGATGAGGGCCGGGGTCGCGCCAGCCAGGTCCATGCCATAGGTCGCCAGCACCGGCAACACCATGAACATGCCCAGCATACGGAAGGCGAACACTAGGGCCAGACCGCTTGCTGCGCGTGTCTCGCCACTACTCATGCGTTCGCTGTGGGGATCTTGCATGGAAAAACCTCATGTGAACCGGCGGCGATTCTACCAGTCCCATCGATTGAGAGGGTATATGGCGACCGTTTGCCGCGCAGTCTTCATGTATGGCCGCAATCGCGCCTTCGATAGTGTGCATCCATCCAGTATTTGCCCGTATACTCCTACGTTTTCGACGCCCGCCGAGCGAGGCCACTTTGGACAAGATCCTGATTCGTGGGGCCCGTACCCACAACCTGAAGAACATCGACCTGACCCTGCCACGGGACAAGCTGATCGTCATCACCGGCCTGTCCGGATCCGGCAAGTCATCCCTGGCCTTCGACACGTTGTACGCTGAAGGCCAGCGACGCTATGTCGAATCGCTGTCGGCCTACGCCCGGCAGTTCCTGTCGATGATGGAAAAACCCGACGTCGACACCATCGAAGGCCTGTCGCCGGCCATTTCCATCGAACAGAAGTCGACCTCCCATAACCCCCGGTCGACGGTCGGCACCATCACCGAGATCTACGACTACCTGCGCTTGCTGTATGCGCGGGTCGGTATTCCCCGTTGCCCCGATCACGACATTCCCCTGGAAGCCCAGACCGTCAGCCAGATGGTCGACCTGGTGCTGGCCCAGCCGGAAGGCAGCAAGCTGATGCTGCTGGCGCCAGTGATTCGCGAGCGCAAGGGCGAACACCTGATGGTTTTCGAAGAACTGCGCGCCCAGGGCTTCGTGCGGGCCCGGGTCAACGGCAAGCTGTGCGAACTCGACGAACTGCCGAAGCTGGATAAACAGAAGAAGCATTCGATCGATGTAGTAGTCGACCGCTTCAAGGTCCGGGCCGATCTGCAACAGCGGCTGGCCGAGTCTTTCGAGACGGCGCTTAAACTGGCCGACGGCATCGCCCTGGTCGCACCGATGGACGACGAGCCTGGCGAGGAGATCATTTTCTCCGCGCGCTTCGCCTGCCCGATCTGCGGCCACGCCATCAGCGAGCTGGAACCCAAGCTGTTCTCCTTCAACAACCCGGCTGGCGCCTGCCCGACCTGCGACGGCCTGGGGGTCAAACAGTTCTTCGACACCAAGCGGCTGGTCAATGGCGAGCTGACCCTGGCCGAAGGCGCGATTCGCGGCTGGGACAGGCGCAACGTCTATTACTTCCAGATGCTCGGTTCGCTGGCGGCCCATTACAAGTTCAGCCTGGACAAGCCGTTCAACGAGTTGCCCGCCGAGCAGCAGAAATTCATCCTGCAGGGCAGCGGCTCGCAGAATGTCGACTTCAAATACCTCAACGACCGCGGCGATATCGTCAAGCGCTCCCACCCGTTCGAAGGCATCGTGCCGAACCTGGAGCGACGCTACCGCGAGACAGAGTCGGCCAGCGTGCGCGAAGAACTGGCCAAGTTCCTCAGCACCCAGCCGTGCCCGGATTGCCGTGGCACCCGTCTGCGTCGCGAAGCGCGGCACGTGTGGGTTGGCGAGAAGACGCTGCCGGCGGTGACCAACCTGCCGATTGGCGACGCCACCGAGTATTTCGGCGGCTTGAAGCTCACCGGTCGTCGGGGCGAAATCGCCGACAAGATCCTCAAGGAAATCCGCGAACGCCTGCAGTTCCTGGTGAACGTCGGCCTGGACTACCTGACCCTCGACCGCAGCGCCGACACCTTGTCCGGCGGCGAAGCCCAGCGTATCCGCCTCGCCAGCCAGATCGGCGCCGGCCTGGTGGGGGTGATGTACATCCTCGACGAGCCATCCATCGGCCTGCACCAACGGGATAACGATCGGTTGCTCGGGACCCTGAAGCACCTGCGGGACATCGGCAACACGGTGATCGTGGTCGAGCACGACGAGGACGCCATCCGCCTGGCCGACTACGTGGTCGACATCGGCCCGGGCGCGGGCGTGCATGGCGGGCATATCGTCGCCCAGGGCACCGCCGCCGAAGTCATGGCGCACCCTGACTCGCTGACGGGCAAATACCTGTCGGGTCGGGTCAAGATCAAGGTCCCGGCCAAACGTACGCCGCGCAACAAAAAGTTATCGCTGACCCTCAAGGGTGCTCGCGGCAACAACTTGCGCAACGTCGACCTGGAAATCCCGATCGGCCTGCTGACCTGCGTTACCGGCGTGTCCGGCTCCGGCAAGTCGACGCTGATCAACAACACCCTGTTCCCCCTCAGCGCCACGGCCCTGAACGGCGCCACCACCCTGGAAGCGGCCGCCCACGACAGCATCAAGGGCCTGGAGCACCTGGACAAGGTGGTCGACATCGACCAGAGCCCGATTGGCCGTACCCCGCGCTCCAACCCGGCGACCTATACCGGGCTGTTTACGCCGATCCGCGAACTGTTCGCCGGCGTGCCGGAGTCCCGTTCACGGGGCTACGGCCCGGGGCGTTTCTCGTTCAACGTCAAGGGCGGGCGCTGCGAAGCCTGCCAGGGCGATGGCCTGATCAAGGTGGAAATGCACTTCCTGCCAGACATCTACGTGCCGTGCGATGTGTGCAAGAGCAAGCGCTACAACCGCGAAACCCTGGAGATCAAGTACAAGGGCAAGAACATCCACGAAACCCTCGAGATGACCATCGAGGAGGCCCGGGTGTTCTTCGACGCGGTGCCGGCCCTGGCGCGCAAGCTCCAGACGCTGATGGATGTCGGCCTGTCGTATATCAAGCTGGGGCAGTCAGCAACGACGTTGTCCGGCGGTGAAGCCCAGCGGGTCAAGTTGTCCCGCGAGTTGTCCAAGCGCGACACCGGCAAGACCCTGTATATCCTCGACGAGCCGACCACAGGTCTGCACTTCGCCGATATCCAGCAATTGCTCGACGTGCTGCACCGCCTTCGCGACCACGGCAACACCGTGGTGGTGATCGAACACAACCTGGACGTGATCAAGACCGCTGACTGGCTGGTGGACCTGGGGCCGGAAGGCGGTTCCAAGGGTGGCCAGATCATCGCCGTAGGGACGCCGGAACAAGTGGCCGAGATGAAGCAGTCCTACACCGGCTACTACCTCAAGCCGCTGCTGGAACGTGATCGGGACTGATTTCACCCGAGCACGAAAAAGCCCCTGTCATCTCATCAATGACAGGGGCTTGATCGTTCCCACGCTCTGCGTGGGAATGCAGCTTGGGACGCTCTGCGTTCCCTTTCCCAGCAATCAGAACTGCGATTGCAGGTAGTTTTCCAACCCGATCAGCTTGATCAGACCCAACTGCTTCTCCAGCCAGTAGGTGTGGTCTTCTTCGGTGTCGGCGAGCTGGATCCGCAGGATCTCGCGGGTCACATAGTCGTTGTGCTGCTCGCAGAGCTCGATGCCTTTGCACAGCGCAGCGCGGACTTTGTATTCCAGGCGCAGGTCGGCAGCGAGCATATCGGGCACCGTGGTACCGACGTCCAGGTCATCGGCGCGCATGCGTGGCGTGCCTTCGAGCATCAGGATCCGGCGCATCAGCGCATCGGCGTGCTGGGTCTCTTCTTCCATCTCGTGGTTGATACGTTCGTAGAGCTCGGTAAAACCCCAATCCTCGTACATCCGCGAATGGATGAAATATTGATCACGGGCTGCCAGTTCGCCTGTCAGCAGCGTGTTGAGGTAATCGATTACGTCTGGGTGACCTTGCATCGCCCTACATCTCCACAAGCTTTTAAAGGTTGTAGTTTGAACCAAGCTGACCGCAAGGTCACTGCCTCAACGCTACAAAAGCGAAGAAAATCCGAGAAAACCAGGTTAAATAACGCAAAAACCGCCCTAATGAGGGCGGTTCTGCTTCTCGTTTAGACTTAGTTAAGCGCTACACCCAAGGCTTTTGCGATGCCTTCTCCATAGGCAACATCGGCCTTGAAGAAATGCTGCAACTGACGGTCCACCACATCTGCCGACACGCCTCCCATTGCACCGGCGATGTTGCTGATCAACAGCGCCTTCTGCTCATCGCTCATCAAACGGAACAGCGCACCGGCGTGACTGTAGTAGTCGGTGTCTTCGCGATGGTCGTAACGATCCGCCGCGCCGCTGAGGGCCAGTGCTGGTTCTGCGTAGCGTGGGGCCTGCTTCGGCGCTTCCACGTAGCTGTTAGGCTCGTAGTTCGGTGCCGCCCCGCCATTGCTGCCAAACGCCATGGCGCCGTCGCGCTGGTAGGTATTGACCGGACTGCGCGGCGCATTCACCGGCAATTGCTGGTGATTGGTGCCCACACGGTAGCGGTGCGCATCAGCATAGGCGAAGACACGGCCCTGCAGCATGCGGTCCGGCGACAGACCCACCCCTGGCACCATGTTGCTAGGGCCAAACGCCGCTTGCTCGACTTCAGCAAAGTAATTCAGCGGGTTACGGTTGAGCTCGAGCACACCGACTTCGATCAGCGGAAACTCTTTCTGCGACCAGGTCTTGGTGACGTCGAACGGATTCTCGTAATGCGCTGCCGCCTGGGCCTCGGTCATGACCTGGATGCAAACGCTCCATTTCGGGAAGTCACCGCGCTCGATGGCGCCGAACAAGTCACGCTGGGCGTAATCCGGGTCGGTACCCGCCAGGCGTGCTGCTTCTGCCGGCGCGAGGTTCTTGATCCCTTGCTGGGTCTTGTAGTGCCACTTCACCCAGTGGCGCTCACCCTGCGCGTTGATCAGGCTGTAGGTGTGGCTGCCAAAGCCGTGCATGTGGCGGTAGCCATCCGGAATACCGCGATCGGAGAACAGAATGGTGACCTGGTGCAACGCCTCAGGCGAATGCGACCAGAAATCCCACATCGCCTGGGCGCTTTTCAGGTTGCTTTGCGGCAGACGTTTCTGGGTGTGGATGAAGTCGGGAAACTTCAACGGATCACGGATGAAGAATACCGGCGTATTGTTGCCGACGATGTCCCAGTTGCCTTCCTCGGTGTAGAACTTCAGGGCGAAACCGCGCGGATCGCGTTCAGTGTCGGCCGAACCACGCTCACCGCCCACAGTGGAGAACCGCAGGAAGGTGGGAGTCTGCTTGCCAACTGATTCGAACAACTTGGCGCTGGTGTACTGGGTGATGTCCCGGGTAACGGTGAATGTACCGTAGGCGCCCGAGCCCTTGGCGTGCACGCGGCGCTCAGGAATGTTCTCGCGATTGAAGTGAGCAAGCTTCTCGATCAGGTGGAAATCGTCGAGCAGCAGCGGGCCGCGCGGGCCGGCGGAACGAGAGTTCTGGTTATCGGCGACAGGAGCGCCGCTGGCGGTCGTAAGCGTTTTGGTCTGGCTCATGCTCAATCTTCCTAGGTCGGTCTTCGAACTGCCGGCTAATCGGCTGGAAAGGAGTATTGATCATATTAATGACAGTATCCAAATTCATTAAATCATGGACATCGATAGTCATTATCTAATGCTGAGTACTTGCCAATAGCCAAGCCGGTCAAAGCGGCTTGCCTGCATTTCCTTCAGGCAACAAAAAACCGGGCACAAGGCCCGGTTTTTTGTATGTTGCCGACTTACTCAGCGGATACAGCTTCACCGCTGGTAGCACGATCAACCAACTCGACGTACGCCATAGGCGCGTTGTCGCCAGCGCGGAAACCGCACTTGAGGATGCGCAGGTAGCCACCCTCACGGGTAGCGTAACGCTTGCCCAGGTCGTTGAAGAGCTTACCAACGATAGCTTTCGAACGAGTACGGTCGAAAGCCAGACGACGGTTAGCCAGGCTATCTGTCTTGGCCAGAGTGATCAGCGGCTCAGCAACGCGACGCAGTTCTTTGGCTTTCGGCAGTGTAGTTTTGATCAGCTCGTGCTCGAACAGCGACACCGCCATGTTTTGGAACATGGCCTTGCGGTGCGAGCTGGTGCGGCTCAGGTGACGACCACTTTTACGATGACGCATGGTTCATTCCTTACCAAACACAACGTTCGGTGATTACGACGATCAGGCAGTCGCCTTGTCGTCCTTCTTAAGACTTGCAGGCGGCCAGTTGTCGAGGCGCATGCCGAGGGACAGACCGCGGGAGGCCAGAACGTCCTTGATTTCAGTCAAGGATTTCTTGCCAAGGTTCGGAGTCTTCAACAGCTCTACTTCGGTACGCTGAATCAGGTCGCCGATGTAGTAGATGTTTTCCGCCTTAAGGCAGTTAGCCGAACGTACAGTCAGTTCCAGATCGTCAACCGGGCGAAGCAGGATCGGATCGATCTCGTCTTCCTGCTCGACAACCACTGGCTCACTATCACCTTTGAGGTCGACGAACGCAGCCAACTGCTGTTGCAGGATGGTTGCAGCACGGCGGATAGCCTCTTCAGGATCCAGGGTACCGTTGGTTTCCAGATCAATAACCAGCTTGTCCAGGTTGGTACGCTGTTCGACACGGGCGTTTTCCACCACGTATGCGATACGGCGAACCGGGCTGAACGAAGAGTCAAGCTGCAAGCGACCGATGCTGCGGCTTTCGTCTTCATCGCTCTGACGCGAGTCTGCCGGTTCATAACCACGACCACGAGCTACGGTGAGCTTCATGTTCAGGGCGCCGTTAGACGCCAGGTTAGCGATTACGTGATCGGGGTTAACGATCTCGACATCATGATCCAGCTGAATATCGGCAGCGGTAACCACCCCCGAACCCTTCTTCGACAAGGTCAGCGTAACTTCGTCACGACCGTGCAGCTTGATAGCCAGACCTTTAAGGTTCAACAGGATTTCAATTACATCTTCCTGTACACCTTCGATGGCGCTGTACTCGTGGAGCACACCGTCAATCTCGGCCTCGACTACTGCACAGCCGGGCATTGAGGACAACAGGATGCGGCGCAGCGCGTTGCCCAGGGTGTGGCCGAAACCACGCTCGAGAGGCTCGAGTGTGATCTTGGCGCGGGTTGGACTGACAACCTGCACATCAATATGGCGGGGTGTCAGGAACTCATTTACCGAAATCTGCATGGATGCACCTATTTTCTAGCCCTTACTTGGAGTAGAGCTCGACAATCAGGCTTTCGTTGATGTCGGCGGACAGATCACTGCGAGCAGGAACGTTCTTGAAAACGCCCGACTTCTTCTCAGTGTCTACTTCTACCCATTCTACGCGGCCACGTTGGGCACACAGATCGAGAGCTTGGACAATGCGAAGTTGGTTCTTTGCTTTCTCGCGAACAGCAACCACGTCACCAGCACGAACCTGGTAGGACGGAACGTTTACGGTCTGACCGTTAACGCTGATCGACTTGTGCGATACCAGCTGACGGGATTCGGCACGAGTAGAACCGAAACCCATACGGTATACAACGTTGTCCAGGCGGCATTCGAGCAGCTGCAACAGGTTTTCGCCGGTTGCGCCTTTCTTGCCAGCAGCTTCTTTGTAGTAGCCGCTGAATTGACGCTCGAGAACGCCGTAGATACGACGGACCTTCTGCTTTTCACGCAGTTGGGTGCCGTAGTCGGACTGGCGACCGCGGCGTTGGCCGTGGATACCAGGTGCTGCTTCAATGTTGCACTTCGATTCGATCGCGCGCACGCCGCTCTTCAGAAAAAGATCGGTGCCTTCGCGACGAGCGAGTTTGCATTTTGGACCAATGTAACGAGCCATTCTTTACAATCTCCTGGATTACACGCGGCGCTTCTTCGGCGGACGGCACCCGTTGTGCGGGATTGGCGTCACGTCGGTGATGCTGGCGATCTTGTAGCCACAGCCGTTCAAAGCGCGGACTGCGGATTCACGACCTGGACCTGGACCCTTGACGTTGACGTCGAGGTTTTTCAGGCCGTATTCCAGCGCAGCTTGACCAGCACGCTCAGCAGCTACTTGAGCAGCGAACGGGGTGGACTTGCGGGAACCGCGGAAACCCGAACCACCGGAGGTAGCCCAGGAAAGAGCGTTACCTTGACGGTCGGTAATGGTCACGATGGTGTTGTTAAAAGAAGCATGGATGTGGGCGATGCCATCAACCACTGTCTTTTTAACTTTTTTACGAGGACGAGCAGCAGGTTTTGCCATGATTAAATTCCTGTCGATTCGCTGGGGCGATTACTTGCGGATCGGCTTACGCGGACCTTTACGGGTACGCGCGTTGGTCTTGGTACGCTGACCGCGTACTGGCAGACCACGACGATGACGCAGACCGCGATAGCAACCGAGGTCCATCAAGCGCTTGATTTTCATGTTGATTTCGCGACGCAGGTCACCTTCAGTGGTGAACTTCGCCACTTCGCCACGCAGCTGTTCAATCTGCTCGTCGCTCAGATCTTTGATCTTTGCCGCTGGGTTGACCCCAGTCACCGCACAAATTTTCTGTGCAGTAGTGCGACCAACACCATAGATGTAGGTCAGCGAGATAACAGTATGCTTGTTATCTGGAATGTTGACGCCTGCAATACGGGCCATTCAGTGGGACTCCAATTGACAGCTACCTACGCCCCGGAAGCCAAGAAATAGGGCGCGAGATAATATCGCTGTAATAACAAATAATCAACCCGGCAGCGCACTAGCTGCCGGGCTTAAAGCACAATCACACTCAGCCTTGGCGCTGTTTGTGACGCGGTTCCGCGCTGCAAATTACCCGAACAACACCTTCGCGGCGAATAATCTTGCAGTTACGGCACAGCTTTTTCACCGATGCACGAACTTTCATCACCAACTCCTCGAACCTTATGGACGCTACTCAGCGCAACATGCCGCTGCCGTAGCCCTTCAGGTTGGCTTTCTTCATCAGGGATTCGTACTGGTGCGAAACGAGGTGCGATTGTACTTGGGACATGAAGTCCATCACAACCACGACCACGATCAGCAACGAGGTCCCGCCAAGGTAGAACGGTACGTTTGCCGCAACCACCAGGAACTGGGGCAACAGACAGACGGCCGTCATGTAAAGAGCACCGAACATGGTCAAGCGAGTCAGAACGCCATCAATGTAGCGCGCAGACTGCTCACCTGGACGGATGCCCGGAATAAAGGCACCGGACTTCTTCAGGTTTTCCGCTACGTCTTTCGGATTGAACATCAACGCCGTATAGAAGAAGCAGAAGAAAATAATCCCTGCACTAAACAGCAGAATATTCAACGGCTGACCAGGAGCGATCGACTGCGAGATGTCCTGCAACCAGCCCATACCTTCAGACTGGCCGAACCAGGCACCCAACGAAGCCGGGAACAGCAGGATGCTGCTCGCGAAAATAGCCGGAATTACGCCGGCCATGTTCACCTTCAACGGCAAGTGGCTAGTCTGCGCAGCAAATACCTTGCGGCCCTGCTGACGCTTGGCGTAGTGAACAGCAATACGACGCTGGCCACGCTCAATGAACACCACGAAACCGATAATCGCTACTGCCAGCAGACCGATGGCAACCAGGGCGAAAATGTTGATATCACCCTGACGCGCAGACTCGAAAGACTGCCCGATCGCTCTCGGAAGACCGGCGACGATACCTGCGAAGATCAACATCGAGATACCGTTGCCAACACCACGCTCAGTAATCTGCTCACCCAGCCACATCATGAACATCGCGCCCGCCACAAAAGTGGTTACCGCAACGAAATGAAAGCTGAAGTCAGCAGTGAACGAAACGCCCTGCCCCGCCAAGCCGATGGACATGCCAATGGCTTGAACGAGAGCGAGGACGACAGTGCCGTAGCGGGTGTACTGGCTGATCTTGCGACGGCCAGCTTCACCTTCCTTCTTCAACTGCTCCAGCTGCGGGCTGACGGCGCTCATCAATTGCATGATGATCGATGCCGAAATGTACGGCATGATCCCCAGTGCAAAGATGCTCATCCGCTCCAGCGCGCCGCCGGAAAACATGTTGAACAAGCTAAGAATGGTCCCCTCATTCTGTCGAAACAGGTCCGCGAGTCGGTCCGGGTTGATACCTGGAACCGGGATGTGTGCGCCTATTCGGTAGACGATAATCGCCAGGAACAGAAAACGCAGACGAGCCCAGAGTTCAGACATACCGCCTTTGCCGAGCGCAGAGAGAGCACCTTGCTTAGCCATTTATTCCTCGAACTTGCCGCCAGCTGCTTCGATAGCCGCACGCGCACCTTTGGTGGCGCCGATTCCCTTTCCGATGGTGACAGCACGAGCAACTTCGCCCGACAGCATGATTTTCACACGCTGAACGTTCTGGTTGATCACGTTGGCATCCTTCAGGGACTGCACGGTGACGATGTCGCCGTCCACTTTGGCCAGCTCGGACAGACGCACTTCTGCGCGATCCATGGCTTTCAGGGAAACGAAACCGAACTTCGGCAGGCGACGATGCAGCGGCTGTTGACCGCCTTCAAAGCCTGGAGCAATGGTGCCACCGGAGCGGGAGGTCTGACCTTTGTGGCCACGGCCACCGGTCTTGCCCAAACCACTACCGATACCACGGCCCGGACGATGCTTTTCACGACGGGAACCCGGCGCTGGACTCAGATCATTGAGTTTCATCGATTAACCCTCGACACGCAGCATGTAGTAAGCCTTGTTGATCATCCCGCGATTCTCGGGAGTATCCAGGACTTCTACAGTGTGACCGATGCGACGCAGACCCAGACCCTTAACGCACAGTTTGTGGTTAGGGATGCGGCCGGTCATGCTTTTGATCAGCGTAACTTTTACGGTAGCCATGATCAGAAGATCTCCTTGACGCTTTTGCCACGCTTGGCGGCAATGGATTCAGGAGACTGCATTGCTTTCAAACCCTTGAAAGTGGCGTGAACCACGTTTACCGGGTTAGTCGAGCCGTAGCACTTGGCCAGAACGTTCTGAACGCCAGCAACTTCGAGGACAGCACGCATAGCGCCGCCAGCGATGATACCGGTACCTTCAGAAGCAGGCTGCATGTACACCTTCGAAGCGCCATGGGCAGACTTCATTGCGTACTGCAGAGTGGTGCCGTTCAGATCAACCTGGATCATGTTGCGGCGAGCAGCTTCCATTGCCTTCTGGATCGCAGCAGGCACTTCACGCGACTTGCCACGGCCGAAGCCAACACGGCCTTTACCATCACCCACTACGGTCAACGCAGTGAAAGTGAAGATACGGCCGCCTTTAACGGTTTTGGCTACGCGGTTAACTTGAACCAGCTTCTCGATGTAGCCTTCGTCGCGCTTTTGGTCGTTATTTGACATAACTTAGAACTCCAGCCCAGCTTCACGAGCAGCATCAGCCAGCGCCTTGACGCGGCCGTGGTACTTGAAGCCAGAGCGGTCGAAAGCCACCTGCGAGACGCCAGCGGCTTTAGCACGCGTAGCGACCAGCTGGCCAACCTTAGTGGCCGCGTCGATGTTGCCAGTGGCACCATCACGCAGTTCTTTATCCAAAGTCGAGGCACTTGCCAGGACTTTGTTGCCGTCGGCCGAAATGACCTGGGCGTAGATGTGCTGCGACGAGCGGAACACGCAGAGACGCACGACTTCGAGTTCGTGCATTTTCAGGCGTGCTTTGCGAGCGCGACGCAGTCGAGTAACTTTTTTGTCGGTCATTTGCTATGCCCTACTTCTTCTTGGCTTCTTTACGACGGACGACTTCGTCCGCGTAGCGCACACCTTTGCCTTTGTACGGCTCTGGTGGACGGAAGTCGCGGATCTCGGCGGCCACTTGACCTACCAGCTGCTTGTCGATGCCCTTGATCAGGATATCGGTCTGGCTAGGAGTCTCAGCGGTGATGCCTTCCGGCAGTTCATAATCCACTGGGTGCGAGAAGCCAAGAGCCAGGTTCAGCACTGTGCCTTTTGCTTGCGCTTTGTAACCAACACCGACCAGCTGGAGCTTGCGCTCGAAGCCTTGGCTTACGCCTTGGACCATGTTGTTTACCAACGCACGAGTGGTACCAGCCATTGCGCGAGTCTGTTGATCGCCATTGCGAGCAGCGAAACGCAGCTCACCAGCTTCTTCAACGATCTCAACGGACGAATGGATGTTCAGTTGCAGAGTGCCCTTGGCACCCTTCACCGAAAGCTGTTGGCCTGCGAATTTGACTTCGACACCGGCTGGCAGCTTAACGGGGTTCTTAGCGACGCGTGACATGCTTATCCCCCCTTAGAACACAGTGCAAAGAACTTCGCCGCCGACACCGGCAGCGCGCGCAGCACGATCCGTCATCACACCTTTGTTGGTGGAGACGATAGACACGCCCAGGCCGCCGCGAACTTTCGGCAGATCCTCGACGGACTTGTACTGACGCAGGCCTGGACGGCTAACGCGCTTCACTTCCTCGATGACCGGACGGCCTTCGAAGTACTTCAGCTCGATGGACAGCAGTGGCTTGATTTCGCTGCTGATCTGATAACCCGCAATGTAACCTTCGTCCTTCAGGACTTTGGCAACAGCTACCTTCAACGTAGAAGATGGCATGCTTACGACGGACTTTTCAGCCATCTGGGCATTACGGATACGAGTTAGCATGTCCGCTAACGGGTCCTGCATACTCATGGGCTAGACGCTCCTAATACACAAAAAATTAGCCTTTCGGCTAGTACGTGTCGCCGAGCGCATCCGTGCAATAAAAACACGGGCTCAGGCGAGCCGGGTATTCTAGACACACCCCACAAATGAATCAAGCCCCAATAGGGGCTTGATTCATGTTCAAGGTCACCGACGGTCAGGATCTTGCAATCCCGAACGCCGCGACTTTGACAGTGCTTACCAGCTGGCTTTAACCAGACCTGGAACGTCACCACGCATTGCAGCTTGACGCAGCATGTTACGGCCAAGGCCGAACTTGCGGTACACGCCGTGCGGACGACCAGTCAGGCGGCAGCGGTTACGCATGCGCGAGGCGCTTGCGTCACGTGGCTGCTTCTGCAGGGCTACGGTAGCTTCCCAACGCGCTTCTGGACTTGCGTTCAGATCAACGATGATAGCTTTCAGCGCTGCACGCTTGGTGGCGTACTTGGCAACGGTGAGCTGACGCTTCAGCTCACGGTTTTTCATGCTCTTCTTGGCCATTTTCCTACTCCAATCAGTTGCGGAACGGGAATTTGAAAGCGCGCAGCAGTGCGCGACCTTCGTCATCCGTCCGAGCAGTGGTGGTCAGGGTAATGTCCAGACCGCGGAGAGCGTCGATCTTGTCGTAATCGATTTCCGGGAAAATGATCTGCTCTTTAACGCCCATGCTGTAGTTGCCACGACCATCGAAGGACTTGGCATTCAGGCCGCGGAAGTCGCGAACCCGAGGCAGGGAGATCGACAGCAGACGATCCAGGAACTCGTACATACGCTCACGGCGCAGGGTCACTTTGACGCCGATCGGCCAACCTTCACGGACTTTAAAGCCAGCGATGGATTTCCGAGCGTAAGTCACGACGACTTTCTGACCGGTGATCTTTTCCAGGTCAGCAACAGCGTGCTCGATGACTTTTTTGTCGCCGATCGCTTCGCCCAGACCCATGTTCAGGGTGATTTTGGTAACGCGCGGAACTTCCATCACGTTCGAAAGCTTAAGTTCTTCCTTAAGTTTCGGTGCGATTTCCTTCCGGTAAATCTCTTTTAGTCGTGCCATGGTCTTCTACCTAGCAGTGTTCAAGCATCAACCGCTTTTTGGGTCGACTTGAAGACACGAATTTTCTTACCGTCTTCTACTTTGAAACCAACGCGATCAGCCTTGTTGGTTTCGCCGTTGAAGATGGCGACGTTGGAAGCGTGCAGTGGCGCTTCTTTCTCGACGATACCGCCCTGTACGCCCGACATCGGGTTAGGCTTGGTATGACGCTTGACCAGGTTCAGACCACCAACAACCAGACGGTTGTCAGCAAGAACCTTCAGCACCTTACCGCGCTTACCTTTGTCTTTGCCGGCGATCACGATGATCTCGTCGTCACGACGAATCTTTTGCATGTCGGATCTCCTTACAGCACTTCTGGGGCGAGCGAGACGATCTTCATGAACTTCTCAGTACGAAGTTCACGGGTCACTGGCCCAAAGATACGGGTGCCGATCGGCTCTTGCTTGTTGTTCAACAGAACAGCAGCGTTGCCATCAAAGCGGATGATGGAGCCGTCAGCACGACGGACGCCATGGCGAGTGCGGACTACGACAGCAGTCATCACTTGGCCTTTTTTCACCTTACCGCGAGGAATTGCTTCCTTGACGGTAACTTTGATGATGTCACCGATACCAGCGTAACGACGATGGGAGCCACCCAGCACCTTGATGCACATAACACGGCGAGCGCCGCTGTTATCGGCCACATCGAGCATGGATTGAGTCTGAATCATATAATTTCTCCGACCCCTAGCCCTTAGACTTCCACAGCGCGTTCGAGAACATCAACCAGCGCCCAAGACTTGGTCTTGGCCATCGGACGAGTTTCACGAATAGTGACTTTGTCGCCGATGTGGCACTGATTGGTTTCGTCGTGCGCGTGCAGCTTAGTCGAACGCTTAACGTATTTACCGTAGATCGGGTGCTTAACGCGACGCTCGATCAGAACGGTGATGGTTTTGTCCATCTTGTCGCTGACAACACGGCCAGTCAGCGTACGGACAGTTTTTTCGGCTTCAGCCATGATTACTTACCTGCCTGCTGGTTGAGCACAGTTTTCACGCGAGCGATGTCACGCTTAACTTGCGAGAGCAGATGAGACTGCCCCAACTGGCCAGTTGCTTTCTGCATACGCAGATTGAACTGGTCGCGCAGCAGGCCGAGCAGTTGCTCGTTCAGCTGCTGTGCTGATTTTTCACGAAGTTCATTCGCTTTCATCACATCACCGTCCGTTTAACAAAGGAGGTGGCGAGCGGCAGCTTTGCAGCAGCCAGGGCGAAAGCCTCACGCGCCAGCTCTTCAGAAACACCCTCGATTTCATACAGGACTTTGCCTGGCTGAATCTGGGCAACCCAGTACTCCACGTTACCCTTACCTTTACCCATCCGAACTTCGAGTGGCTTCTTGGTGACAGGCTTGTCCGGGAATACACGGATCCAGATCTTGCCGCCACGTTTTACGTGACGGGTCAGAGCACGACGCGCTGACTCGATCTGACGAGCGGTGAGACGACCACGAGCAACAGACTTCAGCGCGAACTCGCCGAAGCTGACTTTGCTACCGCGCAATGCCAGGCCACGGTTGTGACCGGTCATCTGCTTGCGGAACTTCGTACGCTTTGGTTGCAACATTTGGCGTACCCCTTACTTAGCAGCTTTTTTACGAGGCGCTGGTGCTTGTGGCTTCAGTTCTTCTTGGCGACCACCAATTACTTCGCCTTTGAAGATCCAAACCTTTACACCGATCACACCGTAGGTGGTGTGAGCTTCGTAGTTGGCATAGTCGATGTCGGCACGCAGGGTGTGCAGTGGCACACGACCTTCGCGATACCATTCAGTACGTGCGATTTCAGCACCGCCGAGACGACCGCTCACTTGGATTTTGATGCCTTTGGCACCAATGCGCATTGCGTTCTGTACAGCGCGCTTCATAGCGCGACGGAACATTACGCGACGCTCCAGCTGCTGAGCTACGCTCTGCGCAACCAGCATACCGTCGAGCTCCGGCTTGCGGATCTCTTCGATATTGATGTGCACAGGCACACCCATTTGCTTGGTCAGGTCCTGACGCAGTTTCTCAACATCTTCACCTTTCTTCCCGATAACGATACCTGGACGAGCGGTGTGGATGGTGATACGTGCAGTCTGCGCCGGACGATGGATATCGATACGGCTTACGGACGCGCTTTTTAGTTTGTCTTGGAGATACTCACGCACCTTCAGATCAGCGAACAAGTAGTCCGCATAAGTCCGACCGTCTGCGTACCAGACGGAGGTGTGCTCCTTGACGATTCCCAGGCGAATGCCAATGGGATGTACTTTCTGACCCATCTCTTCGACTCCGTTACTTGTCAGCAACCTTGACAGTGATATGGCAAGACCGCTTGACGATGCGATCAGCACGGCCTTTGGCACGTGGCATGATGCGCTTCAGCGAACGCCCTTCGTTGACGAAAACGGTGCTGACCTTCAGGTCATCAACGTCTGCGCCTTCGTTATGCTCGGCGTTGGCTACGGCCGACTCCAGCACTTTCTTCATGATCTCGGCGGCTTTCTTACTGCTGAAAGCCAACAGGTTGAGCGCTTCGCCCACCTTCTTCCCGCGGATCTGGTCGGCGACCAAGCGGGCTTTCTGGGCGGAGATTCGAGCGCCCGACAACTTAGCGGCTACTTCCATTTCCTTACCCCTTAACGCTTGGCTTTCTTGTCAGCCACGTGCCCACGGTATGTGCGGGTACCGGCGAACTCGCCCAGTTTGTGGCCGACCATGTCTTCGTTCACGAGAACTGGGACGTGTTGGCGACCGTTGTGTACTGCGATGGTCAAACCGACCATTTGTGGCAGGATCATCGAACGACGCGACCAGGTCTTAACTGGTTTGCGATCGTTCTTTTCCGCCGCCACTTCGATCTTCTTCAGTAGGTGAAGATCAATAAAAGGACCTTTTTTCAGAGAACGTGGCACTGTCGTATCCCTCTATTTACTTGCGACGACGGACGATCATTTTGTCGGTACGCTTATTACCACGAGTCTTCGCGCCCTTAGTCGGGAAGCCCCATGGCGATACCGGATGACGACCACCAGAGGTACGACCTTCACCACCACCATGTGGGTGGTCAACCGGGTTCATGGCAACACCACGAACGGTTGGGCGAACGCCACGCCAGCGCTTGGCACCAGCTTTACCCAACGAACGCAGGCTGTGCTCGGAGTTCGAGACTTCGCCCAGGGTCGCACGGCATTCAGCCAGTACTTTACGCATCTCACCAGAACGCAGACGCAGGGTCACGTAGACACCTTCACGAGCGATCAGCTGAGCCGAAGCACCAGCGGAACGAGCGATCTGTGCGCCTTTACCTGGCTTCAATTCGATGCCGTGTACGGTGCTACCAACTGGAATGTTACGCAGTTGCAGAGCGTTGCCCGGCTTGATCGGTGCCAGGGCACCTGCGATCAGCTGGTCGCCAGCACTCACGCCTTTAGGGGCGATGATGTAGCGGCGCTCGCCATCTGCGTACAGCAGCAGAGCGATGTGAGCAGTACGGTTTGGATCGTATTCGATACGCTCGACGGTGGCAGCGATGCCATCCTTGTCGTTGCGACGGAAGTCGACCAGACGATAATGCTGCTTATGACCACCACCGATGTGACGAGTGGTAATACGGCCATTGTTGTTACGACCACCAGACTTCGATTTTTTCTCGAGCAGCGGTGCGTGAGGAGCGCCTTTATGCAGCTCCTGGTTGACCACCTTGACCACAAAACGGCGGCCAGGGGAAGTCGGTTTGCATTTAACGATTGCCATGATGCACCCCTTCCTTACTCAGCACTGCTGCTGAAATCGAGATCTTGGCCTGGCTGAAGGGAGATAACTGCCTTCTTCCAGTCATTACGCTTGCCCAGACCGCGAGCAGTGCGCTTGCTTTTACCCAGAACGTTCAGGGTAGTCACGCGCTCTACTTTCACGCTGAACAGGCTTTCGACGGCCTTCTTGATTTCCAGCTTGGTTGCGTCGGTAGCAACCTTGAAAACGAACTGGCCTTTCTTGTCTGCCAGAACCGTAGCCTTCTCGGAAACGTGCGGGCCAAGCAGAACTTTAAATACGCGTTCCTGGTTCATCCCAGCAGCTCCTCGAATTTCTTCACGGCCGACACGGTGATCAACACCTTGTCGTATGCGATCAGACTGACCGGATCGGAACCTTGCACGTCACGAACGTCGACGTGTGGCAGGTTGCGAGCAGCCAGGTACAGGTTCTGATCAACAGCGTCAGACACGATCAGGACGTCAGTCAGGCCCATGCCGTTCAGCTTGTTCAGCAGATCTTTGGTTTTCGGTGCTTCAACAGCGAAGTCCTGAACCACGACCAGACGATCAGTACGCACCAGCTCAGCAAGGATGGAACGCATTGCTGCGCGATACATCTTCTTGTTCAGCTTCTGGGAGTGATCCTGAGGACGAGCTGCGAAAGTGGTACCGCCGCCACGCCAGATTGGGCTACGGATAGTACCGGCACGAGCACGGCCAGTACCTTTCTGACGCCATGGGCGCTTGCCGCCACCGGAAACGTCGGAACGGGTCTTTTGCTGCTTGCTACCTTGACGGCCGCCGGCCATGTAGGCCACGACTGCTTGGTGAACCAGCGTCTCGTTGAATTCGCCGCCAAATGTCAGTTCGGAAACTTCGATCGCTTGAGCGTCATTTACATTTAATTGCATGTCAGCTTCCCCTTAACCGCGAGCCTTGGCTGCTGGACGTACAACCAAGTTGCCGCCAGTAGCGCCAGGAACAGCGCCCTTGACCAACAACAGATTGCGTTCAGCGTCCACGCGCACTACTTCGAGGGACTGCACGGTCACGCGCTCAGCGCCCATATGACCGGACATTTTTTTGCCCTTGAATACACGACCAGGAGTCTGGCACTGGCCGATAGAGCCTGGAACGCGGTGGGATACGGAGTTACCGTGGGTGTTATCTTGCCCGCGGAAGTTCCAACGCTTGATCGTACCCTGGAAGCCTTTACCCTTGGACTGACCGGTTACATCAACCAGTTGACCTGCGGCGAAGATTTCAGCGTTGATCAGATCGCCGGCCTGGTACTCGCCTTCTTCAAGACGGAATTCCATTACGGTACGACCAGCGGCAACGTTCGCCTTGGCGAAGTGGCCAGCCTGAGCTGCTGTTACACGCGAAGCGCGACGCTCGCCGACAGTGACTTGCACTGCACGATAGCCATCGGTCTCTTCAGTTTTGAACTGGGTGACGCGATTCGGCTCGATCTCAATGACCGTGACCGGAATGGAGACACCTTCTTCGGTGAAAATACGGGTCATACCGCATTTACGACCGACTACACCAATAGTCATGTTGTAAACCTCATGAGTGTACGGGGCTTTCACCCGCTATGGCCGCCCATTTCAGAGCGTTACACGACTAAGACCGAGTCTTAGCCGAGGCTGATCTGCACTTCCACACCGGCCGCAAGATCAAGCTTCATAAGTGCATCAACGGTTTTATCCGTTGGCTGGACGATGTCCAGAACGCGCTTATGAGTACGGATCTCGTACTGGTCACGCGCGTCTTTGTTGACGTGCGGGGAGACCAGAACGGTGAACCGCTCTTTACGGGTAGGCAGTGGAATTGGACCACGCACTTGAGCACCAGTACGTTTCGCGGTTTCCACGATTTCCTGGGTGGATTGGTCGATCAGGCGATGGTCAAAAGCCTTCAACCTGATACGGATTTGCTGATTTTGCATTGGATTTCAGACTCCGGCTGCTATTCCCACCGGGCGCAATACGCCCGTTAAAAGGAGGCGCAATTCTATAGACGCCCCCGATAGGTGTCAACCCAATAAAAAAGCCCCCGCTAAGCGGGGGCTTTTTCAATTCATCAAGCTGACTCTATAAGAGACTTACTCGATGACTTTGGCTACGACGCCAGCGCCGACGGTACGACCGCCTTCACGGATAGCGAAACGCAGACCGTCTTCCATCGCGATGGTCTTGATCAGGGTAACAGTCATCTGANGCTACGACGCCAGCGCCGACGGTACGACCGCCTTCACGGATAGCGAAACGCAGACCGTCTTCCATCGCGATGGTCTTGATCAGGGTAACAGTCATCTGAATGTTGTCACCTGGCATTACCATTTCAACGCCTTCTGGCAGCTCGCAGTTACCAGTCACGTCAGTTGTACGGAAGTAGAACTGTGGACGGTAGCCYTTGAAGAACGGAGTATGACGACCGCCTTCTTCCTTGCTCAGAACGTAAACTTCTGCGGTGAACTTGGTGTGCGGCTTGACGGTGCCTGGCTTGACCAGAACCTGGCCACGCTCAACGTCGTCACGCTTGGTRCCGCGCAGCAGCACGCCGCAGTTCTCGCCAGCACGACCTTCGTCGAGCAGCTTGCGGAACATTTCAACGCCGGTGCAGGTAGTTTTCTGAGTGTCGCGCAGACCGACGATCTCAACTTCTTCCTGGATACGGACGATGCCACGCTCAACACGACCAGTCACAACAGTACCGCGACCGGAGATCGAGAATACGTCTTCGATTGGCATCAGGAACGGCTTGTCGATAGCACGCTCTGGCTCTGGGATGTAGCTGTCCAGAGTTTCCACCAGCTTCTTGACAGCAGTGGTGCCCATTTCGTTGTCGTCTTGGCCGTTCAGAGCCATCAGAGCCGAACCGATGATGATTGGAGTGTCATCACCTGGGAAGTCGTAAGTGCTCAGCAGATCGCGCACTTCCATCTCAACCAGTTCCAGCAGCTCAGCGTCGTCAACCATGTCAGCCTTGTTCAGGAAGACAACGATGTACGGAACGCCTACCTGACGGGACAGCAGGATGTGCTCACGGGTTTGTGGCATCGGACCATCAGCGGCCGAGCAAACCAGGATCGCGCCGTCCATCTGGGCAGCACCAGTGATCATGTTTTTTACGTAGTCGGCGTGACCTGGGCAGTCAACGTGTGCGTAGTGACGCACGGCCGAATCGTATTCAACGTGAGCRGTGTTGATGGTGATACCGCGAGCTTTCTCTTCCGGGGCGCTGTCGATCTTGTCGAAGTCAACCTTGGCCGAACCGAAAACTTCGGAGCAGACACGGGTCAGAGCAGCGGTCAGCGTGGTTTTACCGTGGTCAACGTGACCAATGGT
>NZ_LMDO01000065.1:0-170743 GCF_001425105.1 Pseudomonas sp. Root401
ATGAAGCGTTTCATGGGCAGCCCTTGCGATGAAATCCTGGGGGAATCATAGCAAGGGTTGGCTTCGGTGTTTTTACACACTCTGGGCCCAGCGCGGCTACCTCGGCATCCATGCCGAGGTGCCCACTGCGCAATACCTTCGTTCAGCCAGCGTGGTTAACGGGGCGCCGAGATCAACGTCCACCGCGAGGCGGCCTAACAGCCGACCTGGTTCTGGGTGGGACCGCGTTTTTCCTGTGGGAGCGAGCTTGCTCGCGATAGCGGTGGCTCAGCCACATAGAGGCCAGCATGTGCCCCGCTCTTGCTTTGCTTTGGATCGTGATCTTGATCTGGACGCCCCGTTAAACCACGCTGGCCGAACGCAGGCATTGCGCAGTGGGCCACGGAGCAATGCCTGCGTTCGGGCACACCGAGCCTAGGCGAGGTGCCGAGTGGTGGGGCAAGAGCGTTTTGGTTACTTTTGACTGGGCCGGCTTCCGGGCTTTTCAAAAGTGACCCTGTAAGAGCGGAACCATAAGTAGCCGTTACCCAAATAACGGATATACACACCAACCCACGGTAATCTCTAGACCCTCAGATCACCCAGCGGATCATAAGGCTTGGGCTTGCGCTCATCCTTCTTGTCCAGAGGCGCCTTGGCCGGCCCTACCGGATCGACCTGGGGATCCTCAAGGTCCGGCGAATCCGGATCAAACCCCAGGTCATCACCGCTGGAATGCTCTGACGAATGTGGCCCCGTAGGTGTTTTCGACTGTGCCATGCGTGCCTCCTCCAATCACGGTCGGAAAAATGCCCAACCCTGACGATAAGAGCCTCAGGCCTGCCAGGTTGTGCCCGGCAAGTGACGAACGGGGTGAACGATCAATGCGCCGCTTCCAAGGTCTTGGTGGCCCGCGCCGCCGCTTGCTCCTGCCCTGCCCCGCCCAATTCGGCCGCCGCTTTGAGCCACCGCTGCGAGTCGACATTGGCCGGAAGCTGCGTGGGACGCTGGACCAACACCGCCCAGCCGCCTGCGCTCTTGAAGGCCGATTCGAAGGCGCTGAAGCTCATCAACTGCCGTCGGTTCATGCCTGAGCGCAGCAATACCGTCTGCTTCTGACGGTTGTAGCCGGCGAGAATCCCGTACCGAGGCTCGGCCCAGAACGCCGAACCGTCGACATAGCGCACCAGCACCGGATAGCCCGCCGCGACCTGTTCCAACAGCGCGGGCAGCTTGGCGTCGAGGGGATACACCAGCAACCCGTATTCGCGCGCCAGGGTTTGCATATTCTGCTGCAAACCGGCTTCGCCACCCGGCAGGTGCAACGGTTTCTCCAGCAGCCCCGGCGTGATCACCGTGCCTTGCAACGTCAGCAGGGCCGCCAGGGACTGGGGGGCGCCCTGGTACATTTCACCGCGAAAGAACGGCACGCTGTTGAGCTCCACCCGCTCGGGCAGGCGCTGGATCTGCGGCGACACACTGCCCGCACACCCCACCAGGGCTACGAGGCAGGACACCGCCAGTACCAGTGATCGAAAAGATGAAATGACCGGCGACATGATGACTCTCTTGTTCAGGCACCCGGCATCCGGGCCAGGCTTGGGTCGACGATCATAAGGCGCGCACAGCCCTGGGTATAGCCATAACGGCAGTTTTACGAGCGCGATAGAACGAACCGATCCGTGCCCAACCGCCACGGATCGATTACCTGCAACACTTGAGCGACTAGACTGTCCATGTATTAGGTGCGTGATCCCGGACCAGGGATAAAAGGAGGCACAGATGAGCCTGACCACGACAATTCTGATGCTGATATTCGGCTGGCTGAGCGTAGCCACGGCCATGCTGTGGGGCGTGCTCCGGATTACCCGGCGCCATCATCACTCGCCACCTGCGCAATCGGAAAAAACCACCAAATCCGCGCGACGCCACGCCACCGCACACTGAGCATTCGCTTTTCAACCCCTCAAAAAAAAGCCACCCGGGCCTCGACCCGGGTGGCTTCTGTCTGCCTGGCATCAGGCGTTGTCGGCCAACGCCCTTTCCCTGGCCCGACGGGACAACATGTTCAACACCTCGATTGCCGCCGAGAATGCCATGGCCGCGTAGATATAGCCCTTCGGCACATGGGCACCGAAGCCTTCGGCGATCAGCGTCATGCCGATCATGATCAAGAAGCCCAGGGCCAGCATCACCACCGTCGGGTTGTCATTGATGAACTTGGCCAGCGGTTCGGCCGCCAGCAGCATCACCAACACCGATACGACAACTGCGATGATCATGATCGGCAAATGCTCGGTCATGCCCACGGCCGTTATGATGCTGTCGATGGAGAACACCAGGTCCAACATCAGGATCTGACCGATTGCCGCGGCAAAGCCCAGGGTCACGCCGGACGTGGCCGACTTGGGATCATCCGGTGCGGGGTCCATGCTGTGGTGGATTTCAGTAGTCGCCTTCCACAGCAGGAACAGGCCACCGGCGATCAGGATCATGTCTTTCCAGGAGAACGCCTGACCCAGGATTTCGATGACCGGTTCAGTCAACTGCACAATGAAGGCAATGGTGCTCAACAAGCCCAGGCGCAGGATCAGCGCCATGCCGATGCCGATCCGCCGTGCCTTGGCACGGTGCTGGGCGGGCAGCTTGTTGGTCAGAATCGAAATGAAGATCAGGTTATCGATGCCAAGCACGATTTCCATGACCACCAGAGTTGCCAGGGCGATCCACGCGGTGGGGCTGGCGGCGAGCTGTAAAAGATAATCCATGGGTCAGTCCTGACTGATGTGACGTGTTAGATGGTTTTGGTCGGGGTTTGTGTTTCATCAGCTTCGTCCGCCGGTTTTTTCTTCGGGCTGATCAACCCGCCGGTGGCTTCGCTGATCGCCTGCTCGGCAGCCTTGTGGGTGTCGTCGATGGCCTGCTTGGCGGTTTCTGCAGCCTGCCCCATCAGTTGCTGGGCACTTTTTTCAGCCTGTTCACAGCCCGCCAGCGTCGCTGCGGATATCACCAACAGGGCCGCAAGCCCCAGGGATTTGTATGTCATGGAATGAATGCCTCTTGAGAGAATAGAAAGCGCACGAAAGTGGCCCGCCAATGGCCAGGCATTCTAGAGACGCGAATAGTTCAGGAAAATTCGTATTTTCAGCGGTTATACTTCGGTTTTTACGAATCTGCGTGAACCCATGCTCAACTACCGACAATTGCATTACTTCTGGGTGGTGGCCAAAACCGGCAGCATCGTGCGCGCCTGCGAGCAGTTGAACCTGACCCCACAGACCATCAGCGGGCAGATTTCCCTGTTCGAGCAGACCTATAACCTCAAGCTGTTTCGCCGTGTCGGGCGACAATTGGAACTGACCGAGGCCGGCCGCCAGACCTTGCCCTACGCCGAACACATGTTCCAGTTGGGCGGTGAGCTGGAATTGATGCTGCGAGCCCAGCCCAACGAGCAGCAAACCCTGTTTCGGGTCGGGGTGGCGGATGTGGTGCCCAAGTCCATCGTCTACCGGCTGCTGGCACCGACCATGGAGCTGAGTGAACCGCTGCGCATCACCTGTCGCGAGGACAAGCTCGAACGGCTGCTGGCGGACCTGGCGATCCAGCGTCTGGACCTGGTGATTTCCGACAGCCCGATGCCGACCCACCTGGACATCAAGGGCTACAGCCAGAAGCTGGGGGAATGCGGGATCAGCTTTTTCGCCACCGCCGCGCTGGCCGAACGCTATGGGCAGGATTTCCCCCGCGGCCTGCACGACGCTCCGCTGCTGATTCCCGGGCCGGAAACCGTGGTACGCAGCCGCTTGCAACGCTGGTTCGCCGAGCAACAGATCCAGCCGCGTATCGTCGGCGAGTTCGACGACAGCGCATTGATGCAGGCCTTCGGCCAATCAGGCAGCGGGATTTTCATCGGCCCGAGCGTGATCGCCGAAGAGGTCAAGCGCCAGTACGGCGTAGAAGTGATCGGCCAGACCGATGCGGTGAGCGAATCCTTCTACGCCATTTCCGTGGAGCGCAAGGTCAGCCACCCCGGCATCGTCGCGATCGCCGAAGGCGCGCGTCGCGAGTTGTTCAGCGCTTAGCAGGTGACGCGAGGTTTGAAAGTCATCAGGAGCAACGCCAGCAGGATCGATACGAAGATGAACCCGGCCGCGGCAAACCCGACACTGCCCAAGCCCAGGGTATCAATGACCCGGCCACCGACCAGCGCCCCCAGGCCAATCCCCAGGTTGGCCCCGGCGATGTTCAACGATGCGGCAAAGGCCGGGGCCTGCGGGGCCGCCTTCATCAGTCGCACATGGCTGACCAGGAACAAGGCCGCCTGGGTCACGCCCCAGATGCCCATCGCCGCCGCCAGCGCGAGGGGCGAATGAATGCTCGGTACCAACGCCACCATGCCGCCGATCAGGAACAGGCAGAAGACCATCGATGCGATCAACGGATGCCGGTCCACCGCCCGGCCGCCCAGGGAATTGCCCAGCAACCCGACGGCGCCGAAGCCCATCAGGCACCAGCCCACCAAGGTGCCATCGAACCCGGCGAGGCGCTCGAGGATATCCGCCAGATAGGTGTAGGCGGTGAACATGCCGCTGAACACCAGGATCGACAACAGCACATGCCCTTGCATCAACGGGCTGCGCAGGATCTTGAATTGCGAACGAAAGCTCACCTGATGCTGGTGCAGGTTGGTTTTCGGCAAGTAGATAAACAGCAGCAAGGCCTTGGCGAAGGCGATGACCGCCAGGATCGCGAACGCGCTGCGCCAGCCAAAGGCATCGGAAATCAACGTGCCTACGGGAATACCGAACACCGTGGCACAGACGATGCCAAAGCCGATCCGGGCGATGGCCCGCCCAGCCAACTGTGGCCCGACAATGTCCACCGCCGTTTCACTGGCCAACGCCCAGAACACCGGCAGGCCCAGGGCCGGGATCAACCGGGCAACGGCCATCACCCAGATGTTGGGGGCGACTGCGGCGAGCATGTTGGCCAGGCCGAACATCACCAGCACGCTGATAAACAACTTGCGCCGCTCAAAGCGGGCGAACCAGGCAGTCAGGAATGGCCCGAACGCCGCCACCGTAAACGCGAACAACGTCACCAGCAGCCCGGCCTGGGGAATGCTGACGTGCAGGTCGCGGGCGATAGAGGGCAACAGGCCAACGATGACGAATTCCGTGGTCAGCACGGTAAAACCGGCGGCCGACAACAGGAAAATGGGTAACAACATGCAGAACTCCAACAAAACGACGACACCAGCGCGAGTGGCCTGTGTGGTCAGTTCGTTAGTTCAAGTTCGGATGACAGGAGTCCATAGCCAAGGCGCTGCGACGAGTCATAGCCCGCTATGGCGAGGAGCAGCAACGCAGGATATGGGCTTCTGGCGCCGAACTTGACTAACAGAACCGACCATACAGGCCACTAAAGGCCCGCTGGCGGAAAGAAAGTGAGAACGACAAAGCCTAACAGAATGCGCGCGTCATACAAACGCTCGGCATGGCCCGGATAAGGGTGACGGACTGTCACAGGTCCGTCAGATTTTTCACCGGCTGTGATAAAGTCCGCGGCCTGCAAACGCCGTACTTTCTCACGGTCCGCTCATGTGGCCTGCCCGCTTGTTGCCCTGACTCGTCGACCGTCGCACACAATAAAATCAGAGATGCCGCTATGACAGCTTCGTCCGTTACCCCTATGCAACGCCTCAAACGCACCAGCCTGGTGACGCAAATCGTCATCGGCCTGATCGCCGGTATCGTCCTGGCTTGGCTGGCGCCCGACCTGGCGAAATCCACCGAATTCATCGGCAAGGTTTTCGTGTCCGCGCTCAAGGCCGTGGCGCCGATCCTGGTGTTCGTACTGGTCATGGCCTCGATCGCCAACCACAAGCATGGCCAGGAAACCCATATCCGGCCGATTCTGTTCCTCTACCTGCTGGGCACTTTCGCCGCAGCGGTGGTCGCGGTGGTTGCCAGTACGCTGTTTCCCTCCAGCCTGGTGCTGTCGACCCAAGACGTCGCGGTCACGGCGCCCGGTGGCATCAGCGAGGTGCTGCAAAGCCTGCTGCTGAGCGTGGTGGATAACCCGGTCCGGGCGTTGATGAACGGTAACTTCATTGGCATCCTGGCCTGGGCCATTGGCATGGGCATCGCCATTCGTCACGCTGGCCAGACTACCCGCACCGTGCTCGAAGACCTGTCCAACGGCGTGACCGTCATCGTGCGCGTGGTGATCCGCTTCGCCCCGCTGGGGATCTTCGGCCTGGTCGCCTCGACACTGGCCACTTCCGGCTTCGGCGCGCTGCTCGGCTACCTGCACCTGCTCACCGTACTGATTGGCTGCATGCTGTTCGTGGCGTTGGTGGTCAACCCACTCATCGTGTTCTGGAAACTGCGTCGCAATCCCTACCCGCTGGTATTGACCTGCCTGCGCGAGAGCGGTATCACGGCGTTTTTCACGCGCAGCTCGGCGGCGAACATTCCGGTGAACCTGGAACTGAGCAAACGCCTGGGCCTGCACGAAGACACCTATTCGGTGTCGATCCCACTGGGCGCGACCATCAACATGGCGGGCGCCGCCATTACCATCACCGTACTGACCCTGGCGGCCGTGCATACCCTGGGTATCGCAGTGGATATGCCAACGGCCGTGCTGCTGAGCGTTGTCGCGGCCATTTGCGCGTGCGGCGCATCCGGGGTGGCCGGTGGTTCGCTGTTGCTGATCCCCCTGGCGTGCAGCCTGTTCGGCATTCCCAGCGAAATCGCCATGCAAGTGGTCGCGGTGGGTTTCATCATCGGCGTCCTGCAGGACTCGGCGGAGACGGCGCTGAACTCGTCTACGGATGTGCTGTTCACAGCGGCGGCGTGCCTGGGTGAGGAAGAGAAGCTCGCGCGTACGGCGTAATCAGGGAAAGAACTGAATCTTGCGATGTCGGTGCCGCCCTCATCGCGAGCAGGCTCGCTCCCACAGTGGATCTGTATCTGCCGCAAACCTTGTGGGAGCGAGCCTGCTCGCGATAGCGCCAGATCGCTCACCGCAAATTAGCATGCTTAACCACCTAGACTGCAGCCACAAAAAAGCCCGGGAACGGCCCACACCGTCCCGGGCTTTTTCACGCCTGCGGGGTTAAAACGCGCCCATGTAGTCGCGCTTGCCCACTTCCACGCCATTGTGGCGCAGCAAGGCGTAAGTGGTGGTGACGTGGAAGAAGAACTGCGGCAGGCCGTAGGTCAGCAGGTAGTTCTGGCCGCTGAAGCGCTTTTCCTTCGGCGTGCCCGGACGGGTGACGATTTCGATACCTTCCTTGCCATCGATCTGCTCAGGGCGGATGCCGTCGATGAAGGCCAGTACCTTGGCGATCAAGGCTTGCAGCTCGGCGAAGGTGGTCTCGCTGTCGTCATACTTCGGCACTTCGATCTCGGCCAGGCGGGCGGACACACCTTTGGCGAAGTCCACCGCGATCTGCACCTGGCGCACCAGCGGGAACATGTCCGGGTACAGACGGGCTTGCAGGAAGGCGTTAGGGTCGATGTTCTTCGCGGTGGCGTGAGCTTCGGCCTTGTTCAGAACGTCGCTCAACGCGTTGAGCATCTGCTTGAAAACCGGGACGGAAGCGGCGTACAGGGAAATAGTCATGGCGATCTCATGCAGGTGGCAGGAAAGAATGAATCAAACGGCTGCGATTATAGCCACGGCTTGTTGCACAGCTTGTCTTTTATTGCGCAAGGATTAGGCTAGGCGGCTTCCACAGCATAGGGAACGCGCGATGAGCATCGAAGAACAAAGCCAGGCTGAAGAACCACGGCTCAATAGCACGGAAATCCGCATCCTCGGCGCGCTGGTCGAGAAGCAGGCCACCAACCCCGAGACCTACCCGCTGACGCTCAACGCCCTGGTACTGGCCTGCAACCAGAAAACCAGCCGCGAACCGGTGATGAACCTCAACCCGGGCCAGGTCGGCCAGAGCTTGCGGGCACTGGAAGGTCGCGGCTTTACCAAACTGGTGATGGGCAGCCGCGCCGACCGCTGGGAACATCGGGTCGACAAAGCCCTGGAGCTGGTACCGGCCCAGGTGGTCCTGATGGGCCTGCTGTTCCTGCGTGGTCCGCAAACAGTCAACGAGCTACTGACCCGCAGCGGGCGGATGCACGACTTCGAAGACGCCGAACAAGTGGTGCACCAGCTTGAACGCTTGATCGCCCGAGGGCTGGCGCTGCTGGTGCCACGCCAGGCCGGCCAGCGCGAAGACCGCTATGTGCACGCCATGGGCGACCCGGCGGACATCGAGGCCATTCTCGCCGCCCGCCAGCACCCGGTGGAGCGTGGTGCCGGCGGCGCTGTCTCGCTGGAGCGCATCGAAGAACTCGAAGCGCGGATCGCGGCCCTGGAAGAACGCCTGGCAAGACTGGAGTAATCGCAGGTATCGCCGGTAGCGATCTATGCAGGAGCCGTGTAGGAGCTGTGTAGGAGCTGTCGAGTGCAACGAGGCTGCGATCTTTCCCCGACAAATTGAATCCCAGGTGAAAAAGAAAGATCAAAAGATCGCAGCCTTCGGCAGCTCCTACATGGACCGGGCGAAGGCCACGGCTTTTTCAAATTGCTCCAGGTTGGGCCGCACGCCGGTGTACAGCACGAACTGTTCCAGGGCCTGGATCGCAATGACTTCCAGCCCGGTGATGACCCGCTTGCCTTCGGCCCGGGCGCGCACGATCAGTGGCGTTTCCGACGGGATCGCCACGACATCGAACACAGTTTCTGCCGCGACGATCGTCTCGGGCTCAAACGCCAACTGGTCGGCCTCCGGGCCGCCGGTCATGCCGATCGGCGTGACGTTGATCAGCATCTGTGGCCGTCGGGTACCCAGCTCAGCTTGCCATTCATACCCCAAGGACTCTGCCAGGGCTCGCCCGGCGGCTTCATTGCGGGCAACGATCAGCCCGTTCTTGTAGCCCCCATCGCGCAAGGCACTGGCCACAGCCTTGGCCATGCCGCCGCTGCCGCGCAGGGCAAAGGTCGAGTCCTTGGGCACCGCGTGGCTTTGCAACAACTGGGCGATGGCGATGTAGTCGGTGTTGTAGGCCTTCAGATGGCCGTTGGTATTGACGATGGTGTTGATGGACTGGATCGCGGCGGCGGAAGGATCCAGCTCATCCACCAGGGCAATGCAGGCTTCCTTGAACGGCATCGACACGCCGCATCCACGAATCCCCAGGGCACGGATACCGCCCACTGCTCCAGGCAGGTCCTGGCTGCTGAACGCCTTATAATAGAAATTCAGGCCCAATTGTTCATACAGGTGATTATGAAAGCACAGGCCGAAGTTTCCGGGACGCCCCGATAGCGACATGCACAGTTGGGTGTCTTTGTTGGGATTGATCTGCATGCGTGTCTCCTTGCAATTCACTTTCGGACAGACGGAATCGCCGCCGCGAAAGGTTTTATTCGATGATGCTACCGCCAGCCCCCGGCACGGTCTCAGGTCCCCGGATGACGGCGGCGCGGTAAAGAAAAGCGCTATAGACCTTACACAATATTTACCCAACGGCGTCGCAAATCCTGAGAAAATCGCTGTCATAGCAAGTATCCCCGCGACTCTCATCGGGTCTGTTGCAGACTACAGGCGTCGGGGCCGAAACGAGGAACAGCCATGAATCGTAAACTTCCCATCATCGCCCTGCTCCTGGGGGCACTCGCGGTCACCGGCCAGGCATCCGCCAACGGTCGTGGTGGTTGGGAGGGGCCCGCAGTGTTTGGCGCAATCGTCGGTTCGGCCATCATCGGCTCGGCCATCATCAACCGTGATCGACCTGTGTATGTGCAGCAACCGGTCTACGTCCAGCCACAGCCGGTCTACTACCAGGCACCACCACCGGTCTACTACCAGCCGCAGCCGGTGTATGTAGAGCGACCGATCTACTATCGCCCAGCGCCGGTTTATTACGGGCCACCACGGGGCTACTACTATGGCCCGCCTCGTGGGCATTACGGTCGCTGGTAATCAGCTTCCCGGGGCACGCACAAAAAAGCCTGTGATCGATGATCACAGGCTTTTTCATGTTCGCTGGGTTTCAGTTTGCTCCCGCTGGGCTGCGCCGTAGGAGCTGTGTAGGAGCTGACGAGTGCAACGAGGCTGCGATCTTGTCCCAGACAATTGAGTCCCAAGCGAAAGATCAAGATCANGCTGACGAGTGCAACGAGGCTGCGATCTTGTCCCAGACAATTGAGTCCCAAGCGAAAGATCAAGATCAAAAGATCGCAGGCTTCGCCAGCTCCTACAGAGTCCAGCGGGAGCAAGCTCCCTCGCCACAGGGATTTTTGATCGTTCCCACGCTCTGCGTGGGAATGCATCCCGTGACGCTCTGCGTCACACTCCAGAAGCGGAACGCGGAGCGTCCCTGGCGACATTCCCACGCAGGAGCGNCGCTCTGCGTGGGAATGCATCCCGTGACGCTCTGCGTCACACTCCAGAAGCGGAACGCGGAGCGTCCCTGGCGACATTCCCACGCAGGAGCGTGGGAACGATCGATATGTATTTTCAGCCTTAAAAATCAAATGGTTGCAATTTGTTCCATGAGAGTTTGCTCCCGCTGGGCTGCGCCGTAGGAGCTGTGTAGGAGCTGACGAGTGCAACGAGGCTGCGATCTTGTCCCAGACAATTGAGTCCCAAGCGAAAGATCAAGATCAAGTAGGAGCTGTGTAGGAGCTGACGAGTGCAACGAGGCTGCGATCTTGTCCCAGACAATTGAGTCCCAAGCGAAAGATCAAGATCAAAAGATCGCAGGCTTCGCCAGCGCCTACAGAGCCCAGCGGGAGCAAGCTCCCTCGCCACAGGGATTTGTCAGACGTGCTCACTGCTTTTCAGACGGATCGGCGCATGTTCCGCCGCCCCGTGAACAGGCTCAGCCACCACGGGAATCTCATTGCCATCGCAATCATGCAGCTTGCCATCGCTGAAGTAATCACCTTCACGTAGCGCTGCCAGGTCCTGGTAGCGCAACACTCGCTCGGTGCCGGCGGCGAAAACCGACTGCTGGTCGGAGTTACCGGCGGTGAAGTGGTTGAACGCCAGGTTCAGCGCGATCGCCATGATTGCCGAAGAACTGATGCCCGAATGAAAGATGGTCGCGAACCAGCTCGGGAAATGGTCATAGAAATTCGGTGCAGCGATGGGAATCATGCCAAAACCAATGGAAGTGGCGACGATGATCAGGTTGACGTTGTTGCGGTAATCGACTTTGGACAGCGTGCGGATACCACTGGCAGCCACGGTGCCGAACAGCACGATACCGGCACCGCCCAGTACCGAGGTCGGCACCGCCGCGATGACCCGGCCCATGAACGGCAACAGGCCGAGCACCACCAGGAACACCCCGCCGGTCGCCACCACGAAACGGCTCTTGATCCCGGTCACCGCCACCAGCCCGACGTTCTGGGCAAAGGCACTCTGGGTGAAGGAACCGAAGATCGGCGCGATCATGCTCGACAGCATGTCGGCCCGCAAGCCGTTGCCCAGGCGCCTGGAGTCGACTTTGGTGTCGATGATCTCGCCCACCGCCAGGATGTCGGCGGAGGTTTCCACCAGGGTCACCATGATCACGATGCACATCGACAGGATCGCGGCGATGTGGAAAGTCGGCATGCCGAAATGGAACGGGGTCGGGAAGCCGAACATCGGGCCCTGGCTGACCGATGAAAAGTCCGCCATGCCGAGGAACACGGCGATGACGGTACCAATGACCATCGCCAGCAGAATCGACAAGCGCGAGATGGTTGCGTTGCCCATTTTGCTCAGCAGCAGCACCAGCACCAGGGTCACTGCGGCCAGGCCGATGTTGGCCATGCTGCCGAAATCAGCGGCGTGGCTGTTGCCCCCCATGGCCCAGCGCGCCGCCACCGGCATCAGGGTCAGGCCGATGGTGGTGATCACGATGCCGGTGACCAGTGGCGGAAAGAACCGGGTGATGCGCGAAAACACTGGGGTAATCAGCAAACCAATCAGGGACGCGGCGATCACCGCACCAAGGATGGCTTGAAAGCCGCCTTCCCCGCCGCTGCCGACAATCGCCACCATGGTCGCCACGCCCGAGAACGATACGCCCTGCACCAAGGGCAGTTGGCAGCCGAAAAATGGCAGGCCGAGGGTTTGCAGCAACGTAGCCAAGCCCCCCGCGAACAATGACGCGGCAATCAACAGACCGATGTCCGCGGGCGAGAGCCCGGCCGCCTGGCCGATGATCAACGGCACGGCAACGATGCCACCGTACATGGTCAACACATGTTGCAGGCCGTAAGCCATATTCGCGCCGACGCCAAGGTTTTCGTCCTCGGGCCGAGGGAGTGAAACATGGGGCGTTTTCATGGTTCGGGAGTTCCCTGTTTTTTGTTATGGGCACACTGTATTCAAAACTCAGGACAAATGTCCATAGAATTGTATACAACTTGTTGCCATACGCAGGAACAGGCTCCCCGGCCAGCAACCTTTTTATGGCTGGAGCAACCCCACGATCGCCGGCCGCAACAGCTCGCGCGGCGGCACGCGCAGGCCAAACTCTTGTTCGAGCAAGTCGATCAACTCATCGGCATCGGCGATCACCCGGCGTTCGCTCTCATGCCCGATCCGATGCACGGCATAGCTGTTGCCGTTCAGCGTCTGGCGCAACCCGTCACCGGTACGCGCGACCATCAACCGGCCCATGAACGGCGATTCCGGGTGGTTGCTGACATACCAATTGCCGAGGGTGTAGTCGATGTCTTCCTGGCGTTGCAGATCGAACAGGTACATCGGCCGCCATTCGTCGGCGACGTTGGCGCGCAGCATGTAACCATCCGCATGGGTTTCGATGCGGTACGGCTCATGGGGCGTGGCTTGGGCATCACGGCTGTCCAGTAGCAACGGCGCAGTGGGCACCATGCCACCAAAGCCGACGTCGGTGATGTAGCGCACGCCGTCGAACGTCACCAGGCTCAGCCGGTGGGTCCGGGCAGCCCAGGTGCCTTCAGGCGCATTCATCACCACGCGCCCGGTGATGCCGCGGGCATCGAAACCCAGTTCCTGCAACAACGCCAGGAACAGTTGGTTGAGTTCATAGCAATAGCCGCCGCGCCCTTGCTCGAACACTTTTCGTTCGACCGATTCAAGGTCGATGGGCACGGGTTGACGCAGTAACGTCGACAGGGTTTCAAAGGGGAATTCGGCGGTATGGCGCTGTTGCAGTTGGCGCAACGTGTCGAGGGTCGGCGCTGGGGGAGCGTCGAAACCCAGGCGCCGCAGATAGCGGGCCGTGTCGCTCAGTTGGGGGTGACTCATGAGGGGTGTCCTTTTCCAGGGTCGGCGCTGCGCTCACGACAAGCGCACTGCCATTGGGCGCCAGGTATAAGGCATTCCCCTCACAGAGACAACAATCGACCGGGATGCCTCGCCTGGTCACCGCCGCTTGCGTGACGCCAGCCGGATCCAGGTGGGCGCATGGTCACTGGGATGGGGTTGGTTCCGGACCCAGGCATCCACGCCGGCCTCGCTCAGGTAAGCGCTGGCCGCCGGGTTGAGCAGCAGGTGGTCGATACGCAGCCCGGAGTTTTTCTGCCAGTGCTGGCGGAAATAATCCCAGAAAGTGTAGATCCGCTCGTCCGGATACAGGTGGCGCAACGAATCGGTCCAGCCCTGGTCCAGCAGCCGCTGGTAGCACGCGCGGCTTTCTGGCTGCAACAGCGCATCCTTGAGCCAGGAGCGCGGGTTGTAGATGTCCATGTCGGTGGGCACCACATTGTAGTCACCGGCCAGCACCACGGGGTGATCGCTGGCCTGCAACCCTTGGGCGTAGTCGATCAGCCGTTCGAACCACGCCAGCTTGTAGTCGAACTTCGGACCCGGTTGCGGATTGCCGTTGGGCAGGTACAGGCAGCCCACCAGCACGCCATGCACCGCCGCCTCCAGATAGCGACTATGGCTGTCGTCATCCCCGCCGGGCAAGCCTCGGCGGCTCTCCAGCGGCTGCGCGTCACGGGCCAGGATCGCAACGCCGTTCCAGGACGCCTGCCCATGCCAGATCGCCCCGTACCCCACCGACTCCAGCTCCGCCGCCGGGAAATCCTTGTCCACGGCCTTGAGCTCCTGCAAACAGGCAATGTGGGGTTTTTCCCGCTCCAGCCATTCCAGCAGGTTGGGCAGCCGGGCCCGGATGCCATTGATGTTGAAGGTCGCGATCCGAAGGTTTTTCATAGCGCCAGAACTCGAAATGCCAGGTCACAGTTGTGACCGACAACCGGACTGGGTGGTTGCAACAGGTTTTCAGGAACCCGTTTTCGGCAACGGCAAGCCACTCTCCAATAAGTGTGCAAAGGCTTGCTTGTCGATCGGCCGGCTGAGGAAATAACCCTGCACTTCGTGGCATTGGTCCGAGCCCAGTGAGCCGAGCTGAGCCTGGGTTTCCACGCCCTCGGCAGTCACCGTCAGCCCCATGGCCTTGCCCAGGTTGATGATCGCCTGCACCACGGCGCGGTCATTGCTGCTGTTGCTCATCGAAGCAATGAAGCGCTTGTCGATTTTGATGCCATCGAATGGATAGGTGCGCAGATAACCGAGGGACGAATAACCGGTACCGAAATCGTCCATGTTCAAGCGCACGCCCAGTTCCTTCAGGGCATTCATGACCTGCAGAGCGCCATCAACGTCGTTGAGCATCACGTTTTCAGTGATCTCCAGTTCCAGGCGACTCGCCGGGAAACGGGTTTCGATCAACACCTGTCGCACATCCTCCACCACATCGCTACGCTCGAACTGCGCCGGCGACAGGTTGACCGAGACCATCAGTTCTCCCGGCCAGGTCAGCGCGGTTTCGCAGGCTTCGCGCAATACCCATCGCGAAAGCGGAACAATCAGGTCGGTTTGCTCGGCCAACGGAATGAAGGCGTCGGGGCTCAACAAACCTTGGGTCGGATGCTGCCAGCGAACCAACGCCTCGACCGCCACGATCTCCCGACCGTCGACGGTGTAGCGCGGCTGGAAATGCAGGACGAATTCGTTTTTCTTCACAGCCTGGCGCAGGTCGCTTTCCAGTTGGCGACGATGCTGGATCTGATCGTTCATCTGCGAGGCGAAATAACACCAGGTTTTCTTGCCCTCGGACTTGGCCTGGTACAAGGCAATGTCGGCGCAGCGGATCAGTTCTCCGGGTACATAACCCTGGCGGCGGCTGACAGCGATGCCAATGCTCGCGCCGATGTGCAACGAATGGGTTTCGTAGAGGATCGGCTGCTGCAGGCTGTCGATCAACCGCTCACAGAATCGATCGATCTCAGTGGTGCGCTCCATCCCATTGAGCACCACCACGAACTCGTCCCCTCCCAGGCGCGCCACCAGGTCTTGCTCGCGGGTACAGTCGCGCAGTCGCTGGGCCACTTCCAGCAACACCGCGTCGCCGGCCGGGTGGCCGAGGGAGTCGTTGATCGGCTTGAAGTTGTCCAGGTCGACCATCAGCAAGGTCAGCGGCGCGGAATGCTCCTTGGCCACCAGCGCATCATCCAGGTGCCGCGCCAGCTTGTTACGGTTCGGCAGGCCGGTCAGCGCATCGTGCATCGACAGATGTTGGACCTGGGCATGGGCCGCCACTTCATCGGTGATGTCGCTGGCGGTGCCGCGATAGCCCACCACCTCGGCCTTGTTGTAGATCGGGCGTGCCGATACACGGCAGAAACGCAATTGCCCGGAATAGTCGCGGTAGGAACAGCGCAAGTTGCTGGCGTTCTGTTCCTCCGTCAACTTGCCCAGCCAGAGGGCAATCGGCGTGGTATCGCAATACAGCAGTTGCTCGATGTCCTGCCCCAGCCATTGCTGGTCGGAAAACCCGGTGACCGTATTGAAACGCCCCGACAGATAAGTGATGCGTTGCTGCCCGTCGATTTCCCAAATCCAGTCGGAAGCCGCCTCGGCCACGGCTCGGAAGCGCTCTTCGCTGGCCTCGAGGGCATGCGCCGACTGTTCCAGGCTGTCGTAACTGGCGTCCACATGCCGTGCCGTGCGCAACGCATAGCGAGAAAAATAGGCAGTCAGCAGTGCGAGAATAAACAATGCGCCACCCAGCGGCGGCACCAGGGACCAGAGCAATTGCTGGCCCGGCCGCTCCAGGCGGGACACCAGGCTGAAACCGGTACTGTCCAGCGGCACGGCCGGCTGGCCGGGCTCAAGCTCGATGTCTTTCTTGAGGTTCAGGTCGGTGAGGCCATAACTCTTGCCCAGTTTGCGCAGCTTGACCGGTGTCAGTTGGTCGACGAACAGCAAGACCGAGGTGCCTTTGGACTCGACCTGGGGCCGTTCGTCGTTGGGCAGAATCACCGAAGCCGTGACGATGGCCGGCCAGCCCTCGAACAAGGTGTAGCGGGTCGTGGACATCGTCAGGTCGGGCTGCGCCTGGAGTTGGTCCACCAGGTCCGTCAGCGGCGTGTCCATATGAACCGAGGCGTCATCCTGGACATTGCGCCCGCGCACCACGGCGTATTTGGTGCGTTGCCGATCAATGACAAACACACCCTCGTATTCATCGTTGGTGAACAGGGTCTTGCCCATGTTCTGTTCGGCGTAGGCCCATTGCACGTCGACTTCGCCGTTGAGGCGCTCGTAGGCCGTGGTCCAGTAGGCGTAACTGGCGATGTAGTTTTTCGCGGCGGTGGTGCGATTCTCGAGGGCGCGCTCGATATAGAAATGCGTCTTGTGCACATCCTCCGCATCCAGTTTTTGCGCAATATTGAACAACGCGGCAACCGCCACCAGAACGCCAAGGACAAATAGTGCCCCGACCGCCACGACCAGGCGACGGGTAATCGGTGTGTGACGCGCAGTGTTTGAGGGGGTATCGGCAGCGGAATCCATTGATCTGCTCCTGTCCTGTCAACGCTGGCTTGGATCGAGAACGGTGAGGATCCGCGGCCAGTCCATGCTCCCAACCTTAGCACCCGCTGCCTGATCATTTGGCGAGCCCACGGTTTTTTGCGAAAGAACCTACACACCTCGTATATGGCACCAGCGCAGTGTCTGAACAATGGACCGTGGTACGTAGTCGATGATTCCAACCGATCTCAACGATCCGAGCGCGCCAGCGTATCGAGCCCACCTTCCGTCGATAACACCGCCACACGGTTGCGGCCGCTGTGCTTGGCCTGGTAAAGCGCCGCGTCGGCCCGCTGGATGAAGACTTCGATGCTGTCCAGGCTGCTGGGCACAAAGGCATAGCAGCCCAGGCTCACCGTGAGGTAGCCGGTCGGGGAGCCGGAATGGGTGATGTGCTTGTCGATGACGCTGCGACGAATCTGCTCGGCCAACGCCATGGCCCCCGAAAGATTGGTGTCAGGCAACAAAACCGCAAACTCTTCGCCGCCATAACGCACCGCCAGATCGGCCTTGCGATGGCAACAGTCCTTGAGCACCTTGGCCACTTCCGCCAGGCAATGATCCCCGGCCACGTGCCCATAGGCGTCGTTGTAGCGCTTGAAGAAATCGATATCGAGCATGATCAGGCTCAAGGGGCTGTGCTGGCGGGCACCCCGGCCGAACTCGACGTCCAGGGCCCGTTCGAACAGGCGCCGATTCGCCAGGCCGGTGAGGCTGTCATGGGTGGCAATCAGCTCCAACGCTTGCTGAGCCTTGCGCAAGTCCGCTTCGATCCGTTCGCTGTTACGTACCTGGCGCACGAATACCCAGCCGAACAAGCAAATGCCCAGCACCACCAGGCCGACAATGAGGCTGGATTGGAAAGCCCTGTCATGCCACCCCGACAGAATCGCGCCTTCAGACATCGCAGCAGTGACCACCAACGGATAGGCCTGGAGATGTTGGTGCCCATACAGCCTGACGACATCGTCGATGGCCGAACGGATGAGTGCATCGCCAGACATCCCACCCGCCAGGCCATGGTTGTAAATATTTTCCTGGGCCAGCGGGTGACCGATCCGCCCCTCATCGAAGGGGCGCCGGGCCAAGAGTGTCCCGTCAGACAAAGCCAAGGCCATCTCGCCTTGCTCATCCAGGCTGAAGCTTTTGAAGAATCGGTCGAAGTACGACATTTTGATGCCGGCCATCAACACGCCTTGGAAGTTGCCATCCTGATCGTTCAAACGGCGGGAAACGGGAATGATCCATTCGCCGTTTTGCCGGCTGCGAATCGCCGGGCCGATATGAGCGATCAAGGAGGCATTCTGTTGGTGGAAAGCAAAATAATCCCGGTCCGCGACCCCTGCGCCCCTGTGCAGGTAGTCAAAAGAGGTCACCACCCAGTGACCGTGCTTGTCGAACAGGAACAGGCCATGCAATTGCTCAAGCGATTGCACACGGCGGGCAAAGGTTTGCTGCAAGCGTGGTTGTACAGCGGGGCCGTAGCCATCGATCTGGATCCAATCCGTCAGACTGGCCAACACCAGATCAGCCTGGAGGAAGGTGTCCTGGGCCTGCTGGGCCATGGCCCGGGTAAGGGTTGCCGAAGCGACGCGGGCCGACTCCAGGTCGTGGCTGCGCGACTGCTCCAGTTGCAGGTAAAGCAAACCGCACAAGCACAGGCACACCGCCGCGATAAACGTAACCGCTGCCTTGAGCAACGGCAGGCGCTTCAAGGCACCGCCAGGGACGTGGAAAGGATCGAAAATAGGGATAGGCAAGCGAATTCCTGAAGGGGGCAAAACATGAGCGAATTCGCTCAAAGCCCCCAATATTCGTGAGCTTAGCCTACCGCTTGTGAGGCGGCAATTTGCCCGTGCAGCAGAGCCGATGGGTGGCTGCAGTGGATCCAAAAACTCGCCCAGGAGCCAACAAAAATACCCGTTTCAGAACGACGAAATTCCTCGGGTAGGAGCTGCCGAAGGCTGCGATCTTTTGATTTTGATCTTTCGCTTGGGATTCAAGTTTTTGATCTTTCGCTTGGGATTCAAGTGTCTGGGGAAAGATCGCAGCCTCGTTGCACTCGACAGCTCCTACACAACTCCTACACAACTCCTACACAACTCCTACACAACTCCTACACAACTCCTACACAGCTCCTGCACAGCTCCTGCACAGCAACATCGCTCCTACAGCGCAGCCGAGCGGGAGCAAGGTCCCTCGCCACGGGATCAGGTTGTGGCTCTCACCGTACCGGCGGCACCCGGATCTCCCCGGCCCGGCATTGTGTCCTGACGCCCCTGCCACACGCGGCGAACGCCAGGTCCTTGTCCATGCACACCCGCACTTCCGACAACTGCGGCCCGCTGCAAATCACCGCAATGCCGTCAGGCGCGATGCCTGGATTGCTTTGGCGGAACAGTCGGACGATGTCATCAGCCTCGAAATAATACGAGGAATTGAACGGTTGCAGCTGCGGTGGGATTTTCACCGCGCCCAAGGCTTTGTCGGCAACCTCCAGGTAGCCCATGGCCCCCAGGCCACTGCAAGTGCCGTGCTTGGACCATTCATGCGCCATCAACTTGCGGGTGGGAAACAAGGTCAGTCCCTTGTTCTGCTCCGCCGCCGTCAACGGCACCTGGGGCGCACAGGATTGCGGCCAGCCGCCCCGGGTGTATTGCGGCCAGAGACCATGGAGCACAAAGCCGTAGCCCTTGCCGGAACACTGCGCATCCTTCTGGTGAGTCAGGCAGAACGTCGGCGACCAGGACAGCGCCAGCAAGTAGTAATCGAACACCCCGGCCACGGATTGCGCCCGTGCGTTGCCGGATTCGCGGGCATTGGCCGCGCCCATGGAGCCCAGTGTCAGTACGATCAGTACGACAATGGCAAGACGTTGTTTCATTGACCCACTCCTTGGGGCGATTGTGCGAAAGCAGGATGATCGGGCGATGATTGTTCCAACCTTGTGTTTCAAATCTCTGAAGGGCTGTTTTTTACAAGCAAACCTTGCCGGGGGCTATCTAAATTGCGTAACGCCCCATAACGTAGATCGCCTTTGACTTTCACGTGCCCCGTCGCCCATGAGCAAACCGATCCGAACCGATGACGAACAGCCCCTGACCCGACCCGACGCCGTCAGCCTGCGCGTGGCCTTCTGGTTCTGGCTCAAACTGGGCTTCATCAGCTTCGGCGGCCCTGCGGGACAGATCTCGATCATGCACCAGGAGTTGGTGGAGCGCCGACGCTGGATTTCCGAACGACGCTTCCTGCATGCCCTTAATTACTGCATGTTGCTGCCGGGGCCCGAGGCCCAGCAACTGGCCACATACCTGGGCTGGCTGATGCACCGAAGCTGGGGCGGGGTGATCGCCGGGGCACTGTTCGTGCTGCCTTCGTTGTTCATTCTCATCGCGTTGTCCTGGCTGTACGTCGCCTTTGGCGAAGTGCCGATAGTGGCGGGCATTTTCTATGGCATCAAGCCGGCGGTAACGGCAATCGTGGTGCATGCCGCCCACCGGATCGGCTCCCGCGCACTCAAGAACAATTGGCTGTGGGCGATCGCTGCGGCGTCGTTCACCGCGATATTCGCCTTCAACGTGCCCTTCCCGCTGATCGTGCTGGGTGCCGCCGTCATCGGTTACCTGGGCGGTCGCTGGGTACCGGAAAAATTCAGCCTGGGCGGCCACGACGACAAGCACCAATCCTTCGGCCCGGCATTGATCGACGACGACACGCCGCCCCCGGACCACGTCCGGTTCAGCGCCTTCAGGCTCGCCCGGCTGGCGATCATCGGTACCTTGTTGTGGGCGTTGCCAATGGGCCTGCTGACCGCGGTGTTCGGCTGGGAAGGCACGCTGACGCAAATGGCCTGGTTCTTCACCAAGGCTGCATTGCTGACGTTCGGCGGCGCCTATGCGGTTTTGCCCTACGTGTACCAGGGCGCTGTCGGACACTTCGGCTGGCTGACGCCGACACAAATGATCGACGGCCTGGCCCTGGGCGAAACCACGCCCGGGCCGCTGATCATGGTCGTGGCCTTCGTCGGTTTCGTCGGAGGCTACGTGATGCAGGTGTTTGGTCCCGAACAGGCGTTTCTCGCCGGGGCCGTCGCGGCCACGCTGGTGACCTGGTTCACGTTCCTGCCCTCGTTCCTGTTCATCCTCGCCGGCGGCCCGTTGGTGGAATCAACGCACAACGCGCTGAAATTCACCGCGCCGCTGACCGCGATTACCGCGGCGGTGGTCGGGGTGATCCTCAACCTGGCGTGCTTCTTCGGTTACCACGTACTCTGGCCCAACGGTTTTGCGGGTGCCCTGGACTGGCCGTCGGCAATCATCGCAATCGCGGCGGCCATTGCGCTGTTTCGCTACAAGCTGGGGGTGATCCAGGTGTTGCTGGCTTGCGGGCTGGCTGGGCTGGCGGTGCACTTGCTGCGCTAGACGAGGCGTTTGCTCAGGTACGTCGCCGAAGCCGGGCACAAGGTTTTGAATTGGGCCGTCGCACTGATCGAAGCAGGCGCCAGCGAGCGGTCCCGCGCCTGATAGCCCTGGCCGGCAAAAAACGCCGCGGCGCTGTCAGTCAGCAGATGGAGCTGCTCTACACCCTCACGTTTCGCAAACGCCTCGATAGCGGCCAACACCGCCGCGCCAGTGCCCTTCCCCCGCTGCCCCTCGAGGACAACCAGCGAACGCAGCAACCGGTCAGCCCCCTCCCCCTCGATGCCAGCAAACGCCACATCGACGCCTTGGTGGCTGAAGCTGAAGAACTGTCGACCGGGATACGCCAGATCGTCCACGGGAAGACCGGCCAGGGTGAGCGCATCGCGCAAAGGTCCCAGGTCGTTATTGCTCAGTGTTGTCATGTGCATGACTTGCTCCTCGTAAATTGTTCCGGTGATCGTCATCGCACTGAAACTCAACAACACACCACCCCATGACCCAGCGCAAATGAACACCCCAGCCCATCAGCTAAGCTCAACCTATCATCACGACAGGGAATCGACATGAGCAAGGCAGACGAGCTAGCGGCCAAACTGAGGAAAACCCAGCAAACCCGCGCGGATACCGACAACTGCGCCGACCTGGCGATCGAGCACTGGCCCGCCCAGGTCTACGAACTGTATCGCCAGATCGAAATCTGGTTGGCGCCCGTGTGCGAGGCGGGCCTGGACATTCGACGCAACCCCACCCATGTATTTGAAAGTCATTCCAGCGGTTCGACGTACAGCTACGCCATCGATCAATTGGTGATCGAAGGCAATCATCACCGCATTTCATTCGACCCGATTGCGCGTTTCTCGTCCAAGGGCGAAGGCTGCATCGAAGTCCATATGAAGGAGCAGGAACACTGCATCGTGCGCACACTCGGCGAACATGGTGAATCGCTCTGGCATATCCAGGCACTGCGCCTGTCCGCACAACCGCATCCTGAACCGACCATGCTGGACGAGGACACCTTGCTCGCGCTGGTCGAGCAAGGCCTGGGGCTTTAACGCAAATGGGCGACCCTTGAGGTCGCCCTTTCAACTGTCTTTGGCTTTGCGTCCGCGCGAGGTCCCCTTCACAGGCACGCTGTTGCCATATTCCGTCCACCAGGTCGTCAGCGCTTCCATCGTCGGCCCAAGCCCTCGGGCCTTTTGCGTGATTTCGTATTCCACCCGCGGCGGCACTTCTGCGAACACCGTGCGAGACACCAGGCCGTCTCTTTCCAGCTCGCGAAGTTGCGCCGTCAACATGTGTTGCGTGATGCCGGGAATGGCCTTTCGCAGCTCCCCAAAGCGGTAGATCCGCTGATTGAGCAACCACATGATTTCCAATTTCCACTTGCCCGAGAGCAGCGCGAATGCGCGGCGCATTTGCTCGTGCATGTTGATGCTGGCGTGCTCATTAGTCTGGTTTTCCATACTAACCATCACTTTTTCATCCTTCTTGTGGGCTTTCATGTTAGGCGACATTCTCGCCCCTTGTCGATTCAACCCAGCCCACTCAGGAAGAACCTCATGATTGAACACTACCTCTACTGGATCAGTACCGCGGCGTTGGCCCTGCTTTACCTGGCATCCGCAACGCTGTACGTCACCAAGAAGGCCTGGGTCGGCCAGGCGCTGGCCGACCTCGGTTACCCCAGCTATCTGGTACCGATGCTCACCGTCCTGAAGATCCTCGGGGTGGTCGCCATCCTGTCGCGCACCAGCGTGGCGCTCAGCGACCTGGCTTATGCAGGCATGCTCTATCACCTGCTGTTGTCGGCGTCCGCGCACATCGGCGTGCGCAAGCCGCGCGGTGCACTTCCTGCAGCGATAGGCATCGTGTTGCTGGTCGCTTCCTTCCTGACCCAGAATGCGGTCCGAGAAGCTCCGTCGCCTTATGCGCCTGGCATGGCGCAGCACCAGGTCATCCTCGACTGACGGATATTTATCTCAACCCACCGTGCTGTAGGGCGTTGCTTGCGTTGTTGATGAAGACTCCCGGAGCGCTGACCGAGCGGCCAGCACCGCAAGAACAGCGGCAACGCCCAACACCGCCGCACTGGTTTCGAAGGTCGCGCGATAGCCACTCAGGTCAAACAGAAGGCCGCCCACTGTCGCGCCCGCGGCGATGGCGAGCTGGACGATCGCCACCATCAGGCCGCCGCCGGCTTCGGCATCTTCCGGCAGCGTTCGCGAAAGCCAGGTCCACCAACCTACGGGCGCCGCCGTGGCCACCAAGCCCCAAAGGCCGAGCAGGACGGTCGTGATCGTTACCGAGCCACCGAACCCCACCAGGGCAATGGCAATCGCGGCCATCAACAGCGGGATGACGATGAGCGTCCGATAGAGGTTGTTTTTCAGGCAGGCCCCGATCAGGAAGGTGCCCAGCAAACCCGCCACACCGATCACCAGCAACATGAAGGACAGCATGGAAACGCTCACCTGCGTCACCGTTTCAAGGAACGGGCGCAGGTAGGTGAACAACATGAACTGGCCCATGAAAAACGTGCTGACCGCCAGCATGCCGAGTGCGACCGGTGCCCGGGTCATCAACTTGAAGACATTGGTGCTGCCCTGCTTTCCCCGCGAAGGCATGGAGGGCAGGCGTAACAGCAGCCAGACCAGGGCGATGGCGGCGACGGGCACGATGCAGAAAAACGCGCCACGCCAACCGATGACCGCCCCCAGGAAACTGCCCAGCGGCGCAGCGATCACCGTCGCCAAGGCATTGCCGCCATTGACGATGGCCAGCGCCTGCGGAACCTGATCGTCCGGCACAAGCCGCATGGCGGTGGCCGCCGACAACGACCAGAAGCCGCCAATCGCCACGCCGATCAATGCGCGACCGAGCATGAATACCGCATAGTTTGGTGCAAACGCCGCCACGGTGCCTGAAACGATCATCAGCAAGGTCAGCCCCAGGAGAAGCCATTTGCGATCGACCCGGGCGGCAATCGATGCGATGAACAGGCTGGTGATCAGGGCAAAGGCGCCAGAGACGGCAATGCCTTGGCCGGCCTGCCCTTCGCTGACGTGAAGATCGGCCGCTACCGGCGTCAGCAAGCTGACTGGCATGAACTCCGAGGCAACGAGCACGAACGCGGCGAGGGCCATGGCAAGTACCGCGCCCCAGGCGGGCTGGACTTGTGGCGATGAGTTATCTGTCATTGGAGGACAATCCTGTGTTTCTTTGATGGATCTGTGGGCAGATTGACGGCGGCATATTCAACACCACTGTCTCAGGCAGACCGCTATCGCGAGCAAGCTCGCTCCCACAGTTTTGAATGGGGGTGTTCACATATTTCGTGCCCGCCACACCTCCCCCCTGTGGGAGCGAGCCTGCTCGCGATGACGGTGGCACATCGAACATCACCGTCTCAGGCAGACCGCTTTCGCGAGCGGTCCGCTGGCGCCTGTCTTCAGCCGACCAAGGTCGCGTTATCGATCACGAAGCGATACTTCACATCGCCCTTGAGCATGCGCTCGTAGGACGCGTTGATCTGCTCGGCCCGGACCAGTTCGATGTCGGCGACGATGCCGTGCTCTGCGCAGAAATCGAGCATCTCCTGGGTCTCGGGGATGCCGCCGATCATCGACCCGGCCAGGGTGCGCCGCTTCATGATCAGGTTGAAGACATTCGGCGAAGGATGCGCAGTTGCCGGGGCGCCCACCAGGGTCATCGTGCCGTCGCGCTTGAGCAGCACCAGCAACGCGTCCAGGTCGTGAGGGGCTGCCACGGTGTTCAAGATGAAATCGAAACTCTTGGTGTGCGCCGCCATTTCTTCGGCATTGCGCGACACGACGACCTCGTCGGCCCCCAACTGCCTGGCATCCTCGCGCTTGGACTCGGACGTAGTGAACGCCACGACATGAGCCCCCATAGCATGGGCGAGCTTGATGCCCATGTGGCCCAGGCCACCGATGCCGACCACGCCGACTTTCTTGCCCGGCCCGACGTTCCAGCGGCGCAGCGGCGAATAGGTGGTGATGCCTGCGCAAAGCAGCGGCGCGACGGCGGCAAGCTGGGCTTCGGGGTGACGAATGCGTAACACATAGCGCTCATGCACCACGATGTTTTGCGAATAGCCACCCAGCGTCCAACCGGGTTCATCCGGGGTGGGGAAGTTGTAGGTCCCGATCATCCCGTCACAATAGTTTTCCAGGCCGCTGTCGCAGTCGTCGCAATGCTTGCAGCTGTCGACGATGCAGCCAACGCCCACCAGGTCGCCAGTCTTGAAGCCGGACACATGGGCACCGACCGCCGCGACCCGACCGACGATTTCGTGGCCCGGCACGCAAGGGAACTGGGTACCCGCCCACTCGGCACGCACCTGGTGCAGGTCCGAATGGCAGATGCCACAAAAAGCGATGTCGATCTGGACGTCGTGGGCGCCCGGCGTGCGACGAGTGATCTGCAGGGGTTCAAGGGGCTTGTCGCCCGCGTGGGCGCCATAGGCTTGTACACGCATCAGAAGACTCCTTGCTGGATTGAATGAGGTTCTATCTTCAGGGCTCGGCCCGGCCGGCCGGTAGTGCATTACGCTGAGATACTTGCCTGATCCTATGAGTGTTTCTATTGCGTATAGGCAGCGCTTCGCTTGGCGAGTTAATGTTCTGCCTATAGCGCTTGAGCTCAGATGACACCCGGACCCGACATGGCCATTCAACGCAGATCCGTACAAGAGACTCTGGCCGCCATCATTGGCGCCCGGACCTCACACCCGGGCGACTTTGAAACGCCCATCGCCGGCCTCGTCTTCTTTCGGCGTGACGCCCCGGCGCCGCCGGTGATTTGCATGATCGAACCGAGCATCGTGCTGGTGGCCCAAGGCGAGAAGCAGGTCTGGATCGGCGGCGAAGCCTATGGCTACGACACCGGGCGGTTCCTCATGACCTCCCTGGACATCCCGGCCAATTCCGAGGTGATGCAGGCCAGCCCGGAACAGCCCTGCCTGGGCCTGGTCCTGAGGCTCGACTTGCGCATGGTGGCCGATCTGATCGCCCAAGGCAGCCTGTCGCCGCCGCGTGATCGAGCAGTCGGGATCGGCGCGGGAATCGGCACCGCAACGCCGGACCTGCTGGCGCCGTTCGCACGCCTGCTGGGGTTGCTGGATGAACCCGAAGCGATCCCCATCCTGGCGCCGTTGATCCAGCGCGAGATTCACTACCGGCTGCTGCTCAGCGACCAGGCCGCCCGACTGCGGCAGATCGTTTCGGTCGATAGCCAGGGCTACCGGATCGCCAAGGCCATCGACTGGTTGAAATTGAACTACACCGAACCCGTGCGCATAGACGACCTCGCGGCACGGGTGCAAATGAGTACGCCGACGTTTCACCACCACTTCCGTCAGCTCACGGCGATGAGCCCGCTGCAATACCAGAAGTGGCTGCGGTTGAACGAAGCAAAACGCTTGATGCTCAACGAGCACGTGGACGTGGCGAGTGCGGCTTTCAAGGTGGGCTATGAAAGCCCTTCCCAGTTCAGCCGCGAATACGCCCGCTTGTTTGGCGTGCCGCCCAAGCGCGACATTGCGGCGTTGCGTGAGCCGGCCAAGGCTGGTTGATTCATCAGTGGGAGCAAAGCTTGCTCCCACTGAGCGGTGCCTTTTGCGCCAACGCAACGCACCTCTGCGCCAGGATCATCGTTGGGTCAACCAGCGCCACCCTGTGCCCATTGATCTCGAACGACTCGCAATGTTCCAGCACCAGCGGCAACTCCGTACACCCCAGGATCAACACCCCCGCCCCCAGCTCGCACAGATGCTCGGCCGCCAGCAACAGTTGCTCCTTGCAGAGCCCCTGCGTAAAGCCGGCCTTGATACCGCGCGGTCCGTAGATGGCGTCCATGACCATCGCCTGGTAATCGACACCTGGCGTGAGCACCTGGAGCCCGGCATGGCGCGCCGCCTGGTGATAGACCTGGCTCTGCACCGTACCGGAAGTCGCCAGCAAGCCAATCGCCTTGCCCGAACCATAGGTGCGCGCGATCCACTCCACGGTCTCGCTCAGCATGTTCACGATGGGCACCCTCAGGTGCGCCTGGATTCGTTCGACGAAGGCATGCGCGGTGTTGCAGGGAATCGCAATGGCGTTGGCGCCGGCACTTTCGAGACGCTTGCAGGTGGCATACATCGCCATCGTCGGGTCGGTTTCATCGCGCAGCAGGTTGGCCGTCCGATCCGGTATCTGCGGGTTTTGCTCGACCACCATCTTGATGTGGTCCTGGTCCTTTCCCGCCGGGGTATTGGCCACCACCTTGGCCATGAAGTCCACCGTGGCGGCAGGCCCGACGCCGCCCACGATGCCCAGTTTGAACGGTGGGCGCCTGGGCTGCTGGTCCAGCGTTGCAAAGTCGGCGTAGATCTCATTGATGTCCAGCACGGTGATCCCGCGACGCTGCAAATCGGCACAGACCAGGGACAGCTCGGTCATGCCGGGCAGGATCACCGTCGCACCCTGGGCCTGCAACGACAGGCACGCCTGGTAGACCGCTTCAAGCGGCACGCCTTCGAGGTGGCCATCCTTGATGCCGTTGAGACCGTACATCGCCTCCATCAACCCCGCTTGAGCGTCTGCGTCGGGGTAAACAATCTGGAAGTCTTTGCCGAAATGTCGCTCGAACAATCCGCAATGGCGCACGAAGTCGGAGGCGATCACCCCCAACATCGTCTGGGGCGGCACCGTGTGGCTGACGTGCCGGGTCAAGGCAGCCATCATGTCCAGCACGGGAATGCCCAACTCCTCCTCGATTTCAGCGCGAAAGGTATGGCTGGCGAAACATGGGAGCATCACCGCATCGAAGCCACTGTCCTCGAACGACTTGCACACCTGGAACACATAGAACTTGCGCGACGTCATACTCGCGCCCTGGTCCAGCGGCAGCAGCACGTCCTTGAAGGGGTGCTGCTCGAACAGGAAATGGTAGCGCCCCTGGTCCTCGAGCACCGCCCGGGACTTGACCAACTTGTAGAACAGATCGCCCCCGGCCAAAGACCCAAGCCCGCCGACGATGCCCAACTTGCGAACCACAGAGGCCTTGTGACTCGACTTCGCTTTAGCCTTCATGAACGTCTCCTCAAGCCACCGGCACCGGCTCGGATCGTGACCGAACTGGAGCGTGTGCGCCCTCGTCCTCGTCGGCTTCTTCGTGGGGTTCGGACTTGGCGACCACCGCCGTCGCAATGCTGTTGCCCACCACGTTGGTGGCCGTGCGGGCCATGTCGAGGAACTGGTCGATGCCGATGATCAACAGCAGCCCCGCCTCGGGAAGATTGAACATCGGCAACGTGGCCGCGACCACGACCACCGAAGCCCGCGCGACACCGGCCATGCCCTTGCTGGTGATCATCAGCGTCAGAAGAATCAGCATCTGCTGAGTGAAACTCAAATCAATGTTGTAGGCCTGGGCGATGAACAGGATGGCGAACGCCTGGTACATCATGGAACCGTCGAGGTTGAACGAATAACCCAGGGGCAACACGAAACTGGACACGCGTTTTGGCGCACCAAACTTCTCCAGCGCCTCGATGGTTTTCGGGTAGGCGGATTCGCTGCTGGCGGTGGAAAAGGCCAGGAGAATCGGTTCGCGAATAAGCTTGCCGAGGTGAAAAACCGAGCGACCAAGGAACAGGTAACCGGCACCGAACAGCAACGCCCAGAGAATCAGGATCCCCAGGTAGAACTCAGCAATCAACTTGCCGTAATCCACCAGCAGGCCAAGCCCCTGGGTGGTAATGGCCGAGGCAATGGCGGCAAACACCCCAATCGGCGCGAACGCCATCACGTAGTCGGTGATCTTGAACATCACCTTCGCCAGCTCTTCGATGGAGTCGGTGATCCGGGTGTAACCCGCCCGTTTCACGCCGGCCAGTGCGAAGCCGAAGAACAGCGAAAACACCACGATCTGCAGGATCTCGTTGTTGGCCATCGCTTCGGCAATGCTGCGCGGAAACACATGGCCGATGAACGCCTTGAGACTGAAGTCACCGGTGTTGACCGGCACGGCCGCCGTTGCATGCTGGGCCACATCCATGTTCAACCCGGCACCGGGTTGAAACAGGTTGACCAGGCCCATCCCGATCAGCAGCGAGACGACCGAGGCGGTGACAAACCAAGCCATCGCCCGAGCCCCGATCCTGCCAACGGAACGGGAGTTGCCCATGCTGGCGATACCACCGACCAGCGTCGCAAAAACCAGCGGCGCGATGATCATCTTGATCATGCGCAGGAAAATATCAGTGACCATCGAGAAGTAACTGGCGATCTCTTTGGCACTTTGCTCGCTCCCTGCGAAATGGTGACACGCCCAACCAACAAGTACGCCCAGGGCAATGCCCATTGCAATTCGACGTGGGAGCTTATTCTTCTTCACGGTGCTGTCCTCAAGTAGTTCTTGGAGTTTTTTACTTGGCAGGGATCGATTCTAAGGAGCGGATTCGGAGGGATGATGAGTAATCCTGCTAGCCCCATGCGCTTTTGGAATAGTTAGCGAAAGGCCGCGCTATGCCGGGGAGTTGCACAGTAAAATCGAGCCCTCACAACGGGGATTCCGATATGCAACTCAAATGGCTGGATGATCTTCTGGCGATTGGCGAATGGAAAAATTTCTCCCGCGCCGCCGAGGTGCGTTGCGTGACGCAATCGGCCTTGTCCCGGCGCATCCGCTCACTTGAGGAATGGGTGGGCGTCAAGCTGGTGGACCGGGGCACCTACCCTGTCCAACTCACCCCCGCGGGAGTCACCTTCTGCGATGAAAGCCGAGAGGCCCTCGCCGGATTACTGAGGTTGCGCTCGACATTGCGTGACGTGGAACGAATGCCCGGACGCTCGATCCAGATCACCGCCGGCCACAGCCTGTCGATGACCTTCCTGCCCAAGTGGCTCTCGCAGTTCCAGCAACACAACGAACAGTTCAACGCCCGGGTGGTGGCCGCCAACATTCATGACGCCGTCATTGCACTGGAGGAAGGCAGTTGCGACTTGATGATGGTCTACCACCATCCGCTCGCCCCCATCCTGCTGGACCCCGAGCGTTTTGGCAGCCTGGTGCTCGGCCACGATGCGTTCATCCCCTTGTGCGCGCCCAACCGCAAGGGCGAACCGCTGTTCCGCCTGCCCGGCCGCGCCGGCAAACCGGTGCCTTACCTGGCCTACACAGCAACGACGTTCCTGGGACGCGTGGCGGACATCGTCATCAACAACGGCCCTGAACCGATCGCGCTGGAACGCTGCTATGAAGCGGACATGGCGATGCTACTGATGCGCATGGCCATCGAGGGCTACGGCGTGGCCTGGTTGCCGCAGAGTGCGGTGGCTGACGAGTTGGAGCGTGGGCTGTTGGTGCGGGCCGGTGGCGAGCAATGGAGCACGCGCCTGGAGATTCGCTCGTACTGTGCGATTGCCAATCGCAACCCAACGATGCGTAAGCTGTGGAAGACCTTGGAAGGCGCTTCGTTGCAGCGGCCGGGCAGCGCACCCTCTGCGCCAGAAGGTGCGAACTGATCAACGCCACTAAAGCGCTGTCCGCAAGTTTTACTGTGAGCGAGCCTGCTCGCGATGACGGCATCACATCCAACATTCTCACCAACTGACCCACCACTATCGCGAGCAGGCTCCCATGCAGGGATTTATGGTGAACACAATATCTGTGAACACCCCGGAAAAACTGTGGGAGCGAGCTTGCTCGCAATGACGGCATCACATCCAACGCCTCCATCAACTGCCCCACCGCTATCGCGAGCAGGCTCCCACGCAGGGATTTATGGTGAACGCAATATCTGTGAACACCCCGGAAAAACTGTGGGAGCGAGCCTGCTCGCGATGACGGCATCATATCCAACATGCTCACCAACGGACCCACCGCTATCGCGAGCAGGCTCCCACGCAGGGATTTATGGTGAACACAATATCTGTGAACACCCCGGAAAAACTGTGGGAGCGAGCCTGCTCGCGATGACGGCATCACATCCAACATCCTCACCAACGGACCCACCGCTATCGCGAGCAGGCTCGCTCCCACAGGATTGCAGACTGCAAAGGGTGATGAGCAAGACAGTGCAGGCGACCTCGTGAGGTCGCCCACTTCCCTTACGAAGCCAGGACCTGCGCCTGCAATCGCCGCCCAATCACATCCAGCAGATCACACCCATCGCGCAGGGGAATCGCTAGCACTTGGGCGAAATCATGGAGTATCACGGCGTCCGTACTGATGTCGGATCGCATGGCGAGGTTTTCCAGCAACTGAGTAACAGCGGCGATGCGGTAAGCGGCGGTGTCGTGCAGCACGTCCAGCGGCGCTTCTGTGTCGATCAGGAGCGCGTGGAAATTGTTTTCGATACCGGTGATAGGCATGTAACGGGACATGAGGGGTTACTCCTGCGGGGTTGGGAGGTCAGTGGCGGATTGGGATGCCGCTGGCAAAGAGGTCGAATCCGGGATCGGGATTCGGATATTCAGCAGGAGATACGTTTGGGTGACGCTAGACGAAAGCCACCTTGGATTGGCTGTGGCTTTCGGAGGGTTGGGGGTGAGCTTTTTCATTGGCTTGTACCTAGGTTATGTAAAGGAACTGCCTTCACCACTTCCACCTGGTGGGTGGCAGCTGTACGCGGGTGTGGAAGACCGAGAACCTAGGACCCGGCGCACCCGAAGGCGCCCCGCGTACAGCCGCCGTAATTTAACAGCAGACCTAGGAAAAGCGTCTGCTTTTTAATTTAGCGGTGCAACGCGCTAGGTTTTCGTGAGGGCTTCCACACCCTCTCGCTGAATTTGCAGCGACGGAGAAAACTTAGCGCACGGGGTGATCGGGTGGATAGTCAGCGGGGAGCGACGCGTCTTGAGGGAAATTTCCGATGGGGGTGTCCGGCGATGGATTGAGCAGCACAGCTATGAGCACAAGGAAAAATCTCGAAACGAATGAGCGCTCAACGCCTTTCGTCCAGGCCGCAACATAGGCCACGCCAACGGGATGGGCTATAATCCGCCCACCAGCGCGATTTGAGGTCCAGCCCATGGGCAATGTCAGCCTTGAAACCAAAAAGGCCTATGCCGCCAGGACGCGTAGATCCAACTACGCGGCTAGCCTCCGTCTGGAAGGTTTCAAAACGACCTTCGCCGACGGCGAACGCAAAATGCCAACGCGTGAAGAGGTCTTGAAGGCCTTCACCCAGACCAGAACCTGATGGCTGACAAATATGGAGTCGGCGAGGACGCTTATTGCTATCCCGGCTCCACCGTCCTTCGCAACAAACTCGATATTCGAGACGAACCGACCCTAAGCGAAGCCGAACAACAACTTTCGGCCATCGCAGCCGACAACGTCGAATTCAGCCCTCCCCCCTACAGCCTGGCCTACCTTCAAAACATTCATCGAATCCTCTTTTCAGACCTGTTCGAATGGGCCGGAGAGCTGCGCACCGTTGGCATGTCCAAACAAGCCACCCGCTTCTGCCAACCCGAGTACATGGAAAAGGAAGCCAATAAGATCATCGCCAACATGGCCGCGGCAAACTGGTTCGAGGGCATGGAGCGGGCTGAGCTGATCGTCGCTGTGGCAGAGGCCTATTCCGACATCAACGTCGTACACCCCTTCCGCGAAGGCAACGGTCGTGCGCAACGCATCCTGTTTGAACACCTCATCATGAATGCCGGGTTTGAAATCAGTTGGTGGGGGATTGAGAAGGACGAGTGGATCTACGCCAATATCGCGGCTTATAACGGCGTCATGGAGCCTATGGAGCAGGTTTTTGAGAAGTGTATCGGGCTGGCGATTCAAGCTTGACCGCACGACGTTATTCCCCCCCGCCCAGCGGCTTACTGTTTATTTCGCCAAGTGATAAAGTCACCGCCAATCAACATCTGCTGAAGCACTGAAAATGTACAGGACGAGATCTTTCCCATCCAACAAAAAAGGTCGCGACTTTGTAGTGGGCGACGTTCACGGACATTTCAAACTTCTAACAGCAGCCTTAGACAAACTAAACTTCAACACTGAGCTGGATCGCATCTTTTCCGTGGGAGACCTCATCGACCGAGGCCCCGATCCCATAGACATATTGAATTGGCTTGAGAAGCCGTGGTTCCACACCGTGCGCGGCAATCATGAACAGATGCTTATTGACTGCATTTCAGGTCACGGAAACATACCCGGACATATCCGAAATGGTGGAGCCTGGCTCTACGAGTTACAACCCGACATTCAGCAAGAACTATCAAAAACCCTGCAAGCACTTCCATTGATCATTGAAATTGAACTTTCAAACGATCACACAATTGGAATAGTTCATGCCGAAGCCCCCGTCATCCAAAGTAACGATGGCTGGCAGGAAGCCAAAGATGCAATCACAGGAAAATCTGGGGAGCAGCATCAGCGGCAAGCCTTGAAGACGGCGCTGTATGCCAGAGAAAAAATTGATCAGCAAGATCATACAACCATTAAAGGAATAGACCGGATCTATGTTGGGCACTCAACGGTGCCCAGCGTTACGCGCCTGGGCAATGTTGTATATATTGATACTGGCTGCGCATTCTCTGATGGTGCGTTGAGCCTGGTAGACATTCAGACCGAAACCATGATCAGCATAAGCATGAGCCCGTGAGAGAAGAGACAGTTTTATTGATTTGAATCCCCAGGGTGCAGAAGTACCGAAAATAGGACTATTTCGCCCGCAAGCGAGGGGTGCGCATCTCCTTTCCGACACTCGCCGTAGTCGAATCGATCGTCTTCCACGATCAAGGCCGTAGATTCAAAGGAACCTATAAATACATGCCTCACATGGAACTGGCTCACCACCAGGGCAGCACCTTCGCCTGTATGGGCGTGCATATGCGTCTCTGGTTCGCCGCATCGAAGGGCAAGTCCCTGTTCAATCGCGGTTGTGCGGCGCTGCTGTGGGCTGCGGCTTCGATGTTATTGATGGCGCGGTGGGCCTGAGGTTCGTCAATCTGTCGAAATCTATAGCGCCATTTCATGAGGCCAAATAGCTTGAGAGAGGCTGACCCCCGTGTCTTTTACCTAACCCCAGCATCTATTTGTGCCCAGCCGCGTCGACAGCTTCAAAACCATGAACTATGGTCAGATTCAATATCACTATCGCGTCGGTGCAGCCGATCAGCATCGTGCGCTTTTCGCAACTTGGATCTACATGGCACAAGGATCAGCAATCTATGAACACAACACAATCGGTAACCGTATCCGTGGTGGGAGGTCCCAGCGCAACAGTACCTTGGTCCTCGGGCATGAACGCACAACAGGCGTTGGAAGGGGCCTATAACATAATCAACAATACCAGCGTATTTACCTATGCACTGCAATATTACGGGGACAACCTTGGATATTTGGTCATGATGATTAATGAGACCTACGACTCATTCATTTCATCCTCGGCGCCATTTCTTTACTGGGAATTTTTAGTCAACGGCTCACCTGCCGCGACGGGAATAGACTCTATCATGCTCGAGCCCGGTGATGCCGTAAGCTTCGAGCTTGAAATCTATGATGCTGCCAAACACACCCACTCGACAATAGCGGGCAAGAGACAGTTCCAAGCAAGCATTACCAAATTGCAAAATCAAGATTAAAGCATCGAGGAGTTGCAGAGTCGCCGATTTCGATATTTTTGAAAAAATTCTTATAAGCCGATAATGCAACACCCTTACTATCGTTTGTCAGCAGCCTGAAAAAAAGTGAAAAATGGAGTGCCCATGATCATTCCGATTACCGATAACACTGTCCCTAATGGGGGTAGTTATGAAAAAGACGAAACCCTTAGAATCGGGGTTAAGTCCATGCAAAAAAAAGAAATTTTGCGTCCGCAAAGAATAAAATTCAACATCAAACTCGGTACGGCTTCCCGAGGAATAATGGTTGCTGACGAAGGGGCTCCGCTGGCAACGCTCGGACCGGAAGAGAGGCTCTATATACTTGGACATAGCTCCTCAGGTGACAATCTACTGTCAGGAAAAACACCATCTGAGCTACTTGACCACCTTATCAAGCGTGGCTTGGACTTGATGCGCCCACTAAAAATTGTTCTTGTATCCTGTAATGCAGGTAGTCGCCTCACAGGAAAAAGTTTCGCCGAAATATTTTTTGCTGAAGCATTTACACGAATAGAAAAAAAACTCAGCTGGGATAACATGCAGATCGACATAAACTACAAAGCAAAAAACAATGGTGGTCATACATTATGGGTAAAAGCTCCGAAGGGAATGATCTCTTTTTCAAATCTCCACGATCTCAAGCCTCACATCCTCCCTCCTGAGTTCTACCCGGAATACCAAAAACTAAAATTAAACCTCGATCTTAAAAAGATAGAAGAAGCAGATCTCGAAGAGTGGCTTCAACAAAAGATGCGAATAACTTTACGCACCGATTGGCAGTTCCTTCCCGAGTCCTCCGCACAAATGCATTGGGGGCTGGGCGGCGAGAATCCAGCAGCACCTTGATATTGCCTTGAGCAAAAGGAAGCAAAAAAGAACAAAAAAGGGGACAAATTTATTAGAAGCCCTGCGATGGCTTGCAATCCCAACATAGCAACCAGCGCTCCAAGATCCCCGATTAAAACTGGGAATCTCTGACCCTGCCGGGAGATTCAACTCTCTCACCGAGCTAGCCCGCCAACCTTACCCGATCCCATTCCTGATAAACTCCCCTCCTCTGCCCCACCCACTCAGATTCCCCAATGTCCTTAATCAAAGCTGCCCCCCAATCACTCTCCCGCCGCTTCTCCGTCGCCCCGATGATGGACTGGACCGACGCCCACTGTCGTTTCTTCCTACGCATCCTCTCCAAGCACGCCCTGCTCTACACCGAAATGGTCACCACCGGCGCCCTACTCAACGGTGACCACGAACGCTTCCTGCGCCACCACGAGTCCGAACACCCGCTAGCCCTGCAACTCGGCGGCAGCGTCCCGGCCGACCTGGCCGCCTGCGCCCGTATGGCCCAGGAGCACGGTTACGACGAGGTGAACCTCAACGTCGGCTGCCCCAGCGATCGGGTGCAGAACAACATGATCGGCGCCTGCCTGATGGGGCATCCGGGTTTGGTGGCTGACTGTGTGAAGGCCATGCGCGATGCGGTGTCGATTCCGGTGACGGTCAAGCATCGCATCGGGATCAATGGGCGGGACAGTTACGAGCAGTTGTGTGAGTTTGTCGGGACGGTGCGTGAGGCCGGTTGCACGAGTTTTACCGTGCATGCGCGGATTGCGATTCTGGAGGGGTTGTCGCCGAAGGAGAATCGCGACATCCCGCCGCTGCGTTATGACGTGGCCGCGCGGTTGAAGGCGGATTTTCCGGAGTTGGAGATTGTGCTCAACGGCGGGATCAAGACGCTGGAGGCGTGCCACGAGCATTTGCAGACCTTTGACGGTGTGATGCTGGGGCGCGAGGCTTATCACAACCCGTATCTGCTGGCCGAAGTCGATCAACAGCTGTTCGGCAGTACCGCGCCAGTCATCACCCGGGCCGAGGCGTTGGCGCAGTTGCGGCCGTATATCGCCGATCACCTGGCCGCTGGCGGGGCGATGCATCACATCACTCGGCATGTGCTGGGGTTGGGCACCGGGTTCCCGGGGGCGCGGCGGTTTCGGCAGTTGTTGTCGGTGGATATTCACAAAACCAAGGATCCGCTGGCGTTGCTGGATCAGGCGGGGCAGTTGCTGGAAGGGCGCTGACGCGCGTAGTTGACGCAATGTTGTTTGTTCGCCACCCGCTACTTGCATTCAAGGATCCGATTCATGGACTCGCCCCAGAGAGGGCTAATATTGGATCCATAACACTCGCGCCTTGCTCCAACAGTATGTAAAACTGTTGTGCCATCACGGATCACAAGGACGAGTATCCCCATGCAAGGGCAACATCCGCTTATTGAAAAGCTTTTTGAATTTGTCCATGCCGAGCGCGATGCAAACCTTCATCAACTCCTGCAAACCTGGCAGCGCCCGTTACATCAGAAGCTTGAAAAGGGCCTGACCCAAGGCTTCACGCATCTTGAAAAAGCCGACAAGGCTACTTGTCTTTGGGCGTACCTCGATGACAGCGAATCGCGCTTTCGTGAAGGGGACATGCTGCGCTTGCACTTGGGCGATCCGTCCACAGGGTTGTTATGCGCCCGAATGACGTTTGAGCGGGAAGAAGACGGCCGTTGGTTACTGAGCGAGAAGCTGGCCAATACAGTCTGGGACAACTATCAGGACGGACCTTGCTACGCCGACATGGACGCGTTGGACCTGACGCCTCGCTACGAAAAGACCTTGGAAGATATCGCCGATTCGATCAATGCCGATAACATCATTGTCCCGTTGCTCGGCGATGCGCCGATCATCACATTCAACGACGCAGATCTGGATTACGCTGAAAGTTTCGCCATCAAGAACAAGTGTAACGAGCATCAGGCCCGAGCCGTTGCCATGGCTTTTGCCGCCGAGCAGATTGCTTGCATTCAAGGCCCGCCAGGGACAGGCAAGACCCGTGCTCTGGCGCTTATCGTCCAATTGCTGGTAGAGCGTCACGAGCGGGTATTCGTCACCTCCCATACGCACATGGCTATCAATAATGCCCTGACAAAGATTGCCGAGCGAAAAATCCCAACCGTGAAGATTGGTGGCCGCCGGGATGATCTAAGCAAAACCGTTGACTGGGCAAAAACACCCGCCGACTGGGAAAATCTACCGGCGGACGGAAGTGGCTATGTCATTGGCGCGACACCCTTCGCCACCTGCAGCCAGCTGGAGCATTTCAAATTCGACACGGTGATCTTTGATGAAGCCAGTCAGATCACCCTCCCCCTCGCGCTAATGGCCATGCGCAAAGGTAAGCGGTTTATCTTCATCGGAGACCAGAAACAGCTGCCGCCGGTGCTGTTGTCCCAGTCGGTTCTTTCTGGCGAATCGATGTCGATATTTGGTCGCCTCACCTCCCAAACTGCCGACCATACGGTGATGCTCGAAGAAACCTATCGGATGAACCAATGGCTGACCGAATGGCCGAGCAAAAACTATTACAAAGGCAAATTACGGGCAGCGGGCCCTAACAAGGAGCGGCGTTTCAATTACGTTGATGCAGAGGCCCCTATGGACCGCGTATTTGATCCAGATGCAAGCGCCGTGTTTATCCCCACCACAGACAGAACCGCCAAGACCCGCAATTATCGCGATGCCCAGCATGTACTGGAACTCTGTAAGACCGCCCAGACCATGGGCCTTGCCCTGTCTGATATCGGCATCGTCACACCTTACCGAGCCCAGGGCCGGGCGATTCGAACGCTGTTGGCGCGTAGCTTCGGGCGCGAGATCGCCAGCACCGTTGTGGCGGACACTGTTGAGCGCATGCAGGGACAGGAACGTGAACTGATCATCGTCTCGTTGGCCAGTGGCGATGAGGAGTTCATTGGGGCTGTGGCGGAGTTTTTCTTCCAACCCGAGCGATTGAACGTATCCATCACCCGGGCGATGACTAAATTGATCATCATCGGGCCTGAACTGAGCCAAGGAATTGAATGCAGCAACAGCATCACGCAGCAATGGGCCAATGACTATTTGAGCCTGGTCAGTCGATGCCGCAAAGTGGTGCTTACCCCATGACGCTATTTATCCCTGAATGGCAACGCAGCACTGGCGCGCATGTCCACGTCAAACGGGTGTTGCGCAAGCTGGACGACCACCATGTCGTTCGCCAGTGCCTCCCTCGAGAGGCCTGGGCGCCGGACTTTTTCCTTCAGCACGCACAACATCAATGGCTGGCCATTGTGCTGTGTGAACTCTCTTTTGAAACACTGGACCCTGATCAACTGTTCGCGGCTACCGGACAGCAGGCTTTCAAGGAGTTGCTCTCGCGCCTGGAAGCAACCGAGCCCGACGGGATGCCGACCGGGCAGCGGCTCGGCAGGCTGATCGTCATGTGGAACTGCACACCCGACCAGACCAAGCGGCTGTGGCAGCACTACTCAATGCCTGGTGGCCCGCGGCTGATGTCAAAAAACACCTTTATCGAACATGGCCACGAACAACTGCCCAAGTTGCTTAACTCACTGAGCCATGAGGCCAGCGACACGCTCATGGGGCACTACTTTCCAGAAGCGGAAATACCCGCGATATGTACGACGCGCCGGCATTTCTCACGGGATAACTCGGCAAAGACCACTCGATACTTTCTGGACTCACAACAAGAGTGGGCCAGTAAGCTGGATCTGGAACTGCCTGAAGAACAAACGCAAACCTTGAATGATTTTTCGGTGCGTCTGGTCAACGGCGTGGCGGGTAGCGGCAAAACATTGATCGCCGCTAACCGGGCATTGATCCTGGCAAAGAAATTTCCCGATCAGAAGATATTGATGCTGATCCACAATGTCCCGGTGGTTAAAGACCTCAAGCATCGCTTGAAGAAGGCCAGCCCGGGAGATCTACCGCGCAACCTGACAATCATGACCGCGCTGGCCTGGATACGGCAGCAATGGGTGAATCATTTTGAGCCGCAACCAGAGATGGCATCCCCTATCAAGGTTACAAGCCAGATCGCCCATTACCGAAAAGCCTTTCCGGACCTGAAGCCCGGCGATCAACAACTTCTGGATGAGTTCGACTTCATCAATGAATCACTGATCTGCGACGAGCAGAACTATTTGGCTGCTGAGCGCGCTGGCCAAGGGTTTGCCTTGCGTAAGGAAGAACGGGTGCAAGTGTGGTCGCTCTACGGGCAAGTCAATGACGCGCTGAGCAAACAAGGCGCTCGCTTATGGAGTTCACTGTCTCGGGATCTATGTCTCACGAAGCTCGACAAGCTCGATAAATACCAGCATATCCTGGTAGACGAAGCTCAATTCTTTGCGCCGACTTGGTTTCAACTGGTCAAGAGCACCTTGACCGACTCCGAGGGCAGCCTGTTTTTATGTGCCGACCCCAACCAGGGCTTTTTGAAAAGCCGACTCAGTTGGAAGCGTGTCGGCTTGGATGTGGCGGGTAAAACCAAGAAACTTCACCACTCCTATCGAACCACTCAAGCCATATTGCGGGCTGCCGGCCTTGTCCTGGCCGAATTCACCCAAACCGACCCGGACGATTATCTGCAACCTGATTTCGACGGCATGGATGAAGGCGTTGCCCCGCTATTGATCCGATCAGAGACTCCCCAGGATGCGGTCATACAGACCTGTAACGAAATAGTGGGCTACCTGGAAACCCAGCAGATCAATCTATCGAATATGCTGGTTCTGTATGGACGAGATACCAACAAGAAGCTTCTGTTCAAGGCGTTGAGCAAGCGATTCGGTTCGCGCAAAGTCTGGGATCTGAACAGTATGGAGTCTGTACACGTAGACACTGATAACCTACGCGTTTCCAGCCTGGACACCGCAACCGGGCTTGAAGCCAGTGTCGTGTTTCTGTTGGGCCTGGAAAAGCTCATGAAGGAAACGGCCCAGGCGGGAGTACTTTCCGCCCAGGAGTGCGAACAAAACTCGCGAAAACTCTATATGGCAATGACTCGGGCAGGCCAGCGATTGGTCCTGATTTCGACGGCACGTCTGCCAGAGGGTATCGCAGGCTTGTTCCTAAATGCACAGCAACCATAACCGTCAGGCAATGGTGTTGAACCTGCGCGCTGTTTTGGCATCGTATCTACCGATACCGCCCCGGCCTTTCAAACAGCCGTTTTCAGGTTGTTGCCGCTGGGGCCCGTCGATACCCCTTCACGCCCTTGAGTGGCTGCCAGCCCTCGGGTAATGTCAACGGACCCATAGGACAGAGCACGCTCATGACTTCCAAGCTGGAACAACTCAAACAGTTCACCACCGTCGTGGCCGATACCGGCGACTTCGAGGCCATCGCCCGCGTCAAACCCGTGGACGCTACCACCAACCCTTCCCTGCTGCTCAAGGCCTCGGCCATTCAAGGTTATGCCGAGCAGCTGAACGCCTGCGTGGCGGACTGCAAGGGCGATGTGGGCCTGGCCAGCGACCGTTTTGCCGTGGCGGTCGGGCAAGAAATTCTGAAAGTGATCCCTGGGCGTATTTCCACTGAAGTGGACGCGCGCCTGTCGTTCGACACCGAGGCCATGCTCAAGCGTGCGCATCGCCTGATCGATCTGTACGAAAAGGCCGGCATTGGCCGCGAGCGTGTGCTGATCAAGATCGCTTCCACCTGGGAAGGCATTCGCGCCGCCGAGCAACTGGAGCGTGAAGGCATCCAGTGCAACCTGACCTTGCTGTTCTCCTTCGCCCAGGCTGCGGCCTGCGCCGATGCCGGGGTGTTCCTGATTTCGCCGTTCGTGGGCCGTATCTACGACTGGTACAAGAAAGCCAATGGCAACGACTACACCGGCGCTGATGATCCGGGCGTGCAGTCGGTGACACGCATCTACAACTACTACAAGGCCAATGACTACAAGACCGTGGTCATGGGCGCGAGCTTCCGCAACCTCAACCAGATCGAGCAACTGGCCGGCTGCGACCGCCTGACCGTCAGCCCGGACCTGCTGGAAAAACTGGCCGCCGACGAAGGCAAGCTGGAGCGCAAGCTGGCGCCAGGGCAAGCCGGGGAAGCGCGCTTGATCCTCAATGAAGCGCAGTTCCGCTGGTTGTCCAACGAGGACGCCATGGCAACCGAGAAACTGGCCGAAGGCATTCGTCAGTTTGCCCGGGACCAGGAGAAGCTGGAGGCGTTGCTGCAAGCCAAGCTTTGAGCTGATTCACAAGGCATGCAAAAAGGGCGAACCTTGATGGGTTCGCCCTTTTTTATGTGGCTTGGCCTGAGGGATGTGGCGGCTGACCAGCCCAATCGCGAGCAGGCTCGCTCCCACAGGAGAATTGGGGCAAATCCAGATACTGTGGTCGATGCAAGACATTGTGGGAGCGAGCCTGCTCGCGAAAGCGTCAGTTCGATCTACACGGGCCCAGGGGTCAAGGCCCTTCCAGCGCATTCACCAGGTCATGGAAGGCTTCACGATTGGAATCGTTGAGCCCCATCAGGATCTTGTGGGCTTCGAGCACCTTGATCCGCACTTCTTCTTCGGACTGGTCCTGGTCAGGCAGGTCGTCCAGGCATTCCGGGCACGGCACAGGGTCGCCCACGATGTTGAACACCTGGTCGAAACCCATAGACTGCAGCAGACGGGTGATGTCGTTGTGGGTGGTGACGACTGTCGGCAGCAGGCCGACCTTCTGCCGCGACAGGATCGACAGTTTGGCCAGCAGGCCCAATGTGGTGCTGTCGATGCTGCGGGTTTCGGTCAGGTCGATCACGATGGCGTTGAAATTCAACGAAGTGAAGATCCGCTCAATAATCGCATCCAGCGCCGAACACAGGGTCAGGCGCACTTCACCGACAAACTTCAGGACAAAGGTGCCGTCCTGCTCGGCGAACTGGATTCTACCGGTACTCATCAAAGGTTCCTGCTCAACACTAACAGGGCGATATCATCCGGCATCTCCCCTAGCGTGGCTAATCCAAACACTTGACGCAAGCCTTCCAGGCTGCCGCCCGCTGCACTCACCCGTTCAGGCAAGGCCGCTTCTTTCTCTTTGAGTGTAGGTTCTGTCAAAAGGTCCAAAATGCCATCAGACATCAGCGTCAGGCTGAATGTCGGCGGCAATTCCAGTACGTGGTCTTCATAGGTGGCCTCGTTGAACAGGCCCACCGGTAAACCGCGCCCTTCCAGGTAACGCACACTGTCTGGCGTATACAACACAGGCAAAGGCAGGTGACCGCCGATGCTATAGGTCAACAAACCCGTCTCCTCGTCGATGACTCCACCGACCATTGTGACGTGTTTGCCCAGCTTACAACTGATCAGGCCTCGGTTGATATGCCCAAGGACTTCAGAAGGCTTGAACTCTGGCAGCGTGCCGTTGCGCTTGGACTCGAACAACAGGCGCGTGGTCATGAACTTCAGCAGCACCGTGACGAATGCCGAAGAAGCACCATGGCCGGAGACGTCCGCCAGGTAGAACGCCACTCGCCGCTCGTCGACCCGGAAATAGTCCACGAAATCGCCCGACAGGTACAACGACGGGATGATCTGGTGGGCAAAACGGAAATCGTCGACGGCCCAGGGGCTGACCGGCAGCATGTTCATCTGCACCTGGCGCCCGGCGTTCTGGTCTTCCTGCAACAGGTTCAGGCTGGCTTCCAGCTCGCGGTTGGCGGTTTCCAGCTTTTCGCGGTAACGCTGGTTCTCCAACAACAGGCGCGAACGGTCCAAGGCCCGGCGCACCGAATGCTCGAGCACCGCCAGGTCTTCAAGGGGCTTGATCAGGTAATCCGCCGCGCCCAGGCGCAATGCCTCGACCGCGTCGTTCATCACGCCCGCGCCCGAAACCACGATCACCGGGGTCTGCGAGGAAAGCTCGGTGACCTGGCGAATGAGTTCGAGTCCGCCCATCTGCGGCATGCGCAGGTCGCAGATGACCAGGTCGGGCTTGTCTTGCTCGAATACCTGAAGACCCTGTTGGCCATTGCTGGCCTGCAGGACGCTGAAACCACTGTCTTCCAAGTAGGCTGCGAGACTGGCTCGCACCACTTCGTCATCATCGATTATCAGCAGCGTGGCACTGGTTTTTGGCATGTGGGCAAACGGCGCCAGAATTAGGTTGGCGTAGCGGGCTGGGCCGTCTGGCCTTGCACGCACTACTGGATTCGCTTTCTAGCCTCTCTGTCGTACAGGTTTCAGGCCTTTGCCCTACACACAACTACATCAGAGGTGCCCTTCTAAGGCGCAGACGGTACTCCCATCCGCGGGGCGTTTCAAGCTCAGGCAGATAGCCGCTTGCCGTCTTTATTTGTCAAAGTACAGAGAGTTATAAGAACCGAGCGAAGCGTAACTCAATGGAAGGATCAAACCGGCTCAAACACGACGCCAAAGCACAGAAGGCGGCCTTTTTGGCCGCCTTCGTGGTTTTACTGGTCGGAATTAAAAATCGTCTTCGACCTGGCCGTCCTTGACCTTGAATTCGCGGTTTTGCAGGTAGGCGTTGCGGATGAAGACATACTTGTCGCCGCTCACCATCTTCTCGGCCGACAACAGGCTGGCGCGGGTGTCGACGACGTTCAGGCCTCGAATGGAGTTACGCACCGAGACGTTATCGATATAACGATACGGGGCCGTGTAGTCATCGACCAGCTTGGCCGGCGCGTCACGCAGGGTGCTTGGCCCCAGCAGCGGCAGCATCACATACGGCCCGCTGCCCAGGCCCCAGTAGCCCAGGGTCTGGCCAAAATCTTCATCGCTGCGCTGCAGGCCCATCTGGGTGCCCACATCGAAGAAGCCCAGCAGGCCGAAGGTGGTGTTGAAGATCAACCGGGCAGTGTCGACCCCGGCCGCGGCCGGCTTGGCCTGCAGCACGTTGTTGGCCAGGTTGCCCACGTCACCGATGTTGCGGAACATGTTGTGGATGCCGTCTTCGAGGAACTGCGGCGTCACGTATTGATAACCCTGGGCCAGTGGCTTGAGCGCATAGGTATCAACGGTGTCGTTGAAGGTGAAGATCGGACGGTTGATGCTTTCCCAAGGATCTTCTTCCGTGGCGGCCTGGGTGGCGAACGGAACCAGCAGCACGCTGGCAGACAAACATAGCTGAGCTAGACGATGGCTCCAGCGCATAGGGGAAAACTCCTTGGATTAATCAGGCAAGGGCGCCGAGCCCAGGCGGTAAGGCGGCTAGTATAAGACGGAACGCGTGGATAGGCAGCACCGAAAAAACAAGCGGGCCGTAGGACGTTTCCGCGACCGCTGCCCTTCACTTCACTGTCACCGGACTGTCATCGAGGCCCTTTAGGCTGCAGGTTATTTCAAGGACGTTCCCATGCCCCGCGCCGAAGCCCTGCCCCTCCCCGCCCCCAGCCTGACCGCCGTACTGTTTGGCCTGAGCGGATGCCTGGTGGATTTCGGCGCGCGCATCCGTCAGCCAGGGGCAGCGCCGGATGAGCATGCACAGCCAACACCTGGCGCCCTGGAGAGCTTGCACCACTTGCAGCTCCAGGAAATCCCCTGCGCCTGGCTCGATGAATTGCCGCCTGCCGTCAGCCACGCCCTGGCGGCGTCGTTACCGACATGGATCAAACCGCCGCAACTTCCAGCAACAAATAATCCTTGGCCGGCGCCACATGCCTGCTGGCAGGCGCTGATGGCGCTGAACGTCCAGCAATTGGACGGCTGCGTGTTGGTCAGTGGCGAACCCCGGTTGTTGCAGTCAGGGCTCAACGCCGGTTTGTGGACCATCGGCCTGGCGTCCTGCGGCTCGCTGTGTGGCCTGACGCCTGGCGAATGGCAGGCGCTGAGCCAACAGGAACGGGAAACCAAGCGCGCCAAGGCCACCGTGCAATTGTTCGGCCTGGGGGTGCATTCGGTGATCGATCACCTGGGCGAACTCGACACCTGCCTGGCGGACATCAGCCTGCGCCGACTCAAAGGCGAGAAGCCATGACCGGGATCATGCAGGGAGCGCGAGGGTAGATTACTCTTAAGGCAGGCCATGGACTTTTGACCCAGCGTCGCGGTCCATGGCAGTGCCTATCAATAAAGGGAGTACGCCAATGCCTGCCCGCGAATTGCAAGAACAGCTCAACAAACTGCGCGAGCAATTGGAACAGAATCCACCGCTTTCCGAAGTCGAGCGCGATGACCTGCACGCGCTGATGCAAAAGATCGAATTTGAGCTTGAGCTGGAAACCAAAACACCGGACAACAACCTCGCCGACAATGTGAACCTGGCTGTCGAGCGCTTCGAGGTGGAACACCCCACCCTTGCCGGAACCTTGCGCAACATCGTGCAAGCGTTGGGCAATATGGGAATCTGAACCCTTTAAATGCAAAAAGCCCTGCTATCGCTAGCGGGGCTTTTTTATTTAGGCAACTTGAAATGCAGTTCATTGTGGGAACGAGCCTGCTCGCGATTGCGCACTGTCAGCCAACATCAATGTTGAATGTGCCGCCCTCATCGCGAGCAGGCTCGCTCCCACAAGGGGGAATTACTGGCGGGCCAGGCGATGGTTCGGCAGTTGGACATCTTCGGTGCTGCGATACGGGTTGATATCCAACCCGCCCCGACGCACATACCGCGCGTACACCGTCAGTTTTTCCGGCTTGAGCAAGCGCTGCAGGTCGAGAAAGATCCGCTCCACGCACTGCTCATGGAAATCCGAATGCTGGCGGAAGCTGACGATGTAGGCCAGCAGGCTGGCGGGGTCCAGGGCCGCACCGCGATATTCCACCGCCACGCTGCCCCAGTCTGGCTGGCTGGTCACCGGGCAGTTGGACTTGAGCAAGTGGCTGTGCAGGCTTTGCTCGACGATGCGCGAAGCATCGCAACGCAGCAGCTCCGGACGCGGGTGCGCGTAGGAGTCGACGCTGATGTCCAAATCGTCGATGCACGTACCGGGCAACGCCACGATGCCTTCACGCTCCACGTCCTTGAGACTGCGGATCCGCACGCCCACTGCTTTGCCGGCAGCCGCCGACAGGTCCTGGCGCAGGGTCGCTTCCAGGCTCGCGGTATCGGCAAACGGGGTCTGGTTCAAGGAGTTGAGGTACAGCTTGAAGGATTTGGACTCGATGATATTCGGCGAATCCGCCGGGATCGCGAATTCACCGATGGCCACCACCGGCTTGCCGGACGGCAGCAGCCACGACAGCTCGAAGCAGTTCCAGAAATCCACGCCTTTGTACGGCAGGGTCTCGGCCGTCAGGCCCAGTTCCGCCCATTTCGCCGTGCGCGGGATCGGGAACAGCAGTGACGGCGTGTACGTGGCGATGTATTCGCTGGATTTGCCCAGCGGCGAATGTTCGGCTGCGGGATGCATGACGGAAACCTGACTGAATAATCAGCCGATTCTATCAGCCTTTGCCGCAGCCTTTGAGTGCTTACTGACTGACTGTCAGGTTGCCCTTCATCCCGGCCTGGTAATGACCGGGGACATTGCAGGCAAATTCCAGCCGGGTAGCCTTGCCAAAAGCCCAGGTCAGCTCGGCGGACTTGCCCGGCTCAACCAGCACGCTGTTAGCGTCGTCGTGGCGCATCATGCCGTCTTTGCCACCGTGCCCCATCGAGGCCGGATTCATCGAAGCATGGTCCATTCCCGGCTTCATCCCGGTCGGCGTCAACATGCCGCTCTGTTGCATCTTGAGCATTTCCTGCTGGTGCTGGGCATGCATCGCGGCGTTACCGAGATTGAATTCGTGCAACAACTGGCCTTTATTGATCAGTACGAACCGCACCGTCTCGCCTGCCTTGATATCCAGCGCACCGGGATTGAACGACATGTCGCCCATCACCACCTCGATGGTGCGACTGGCCTTGGCCGCCGGTGCGGGCTGGCCGAAATTAAAGTGCGCACCGGGCGACGCCCACAACGAGGTACTCAATGCCAACGCAGAAGCGGCCAGAATCAGACGGTTTACCATCAACATGTTCATACTCCGACAAGGTAAGGTTCAACTTGCCCAAGACTCTAGATCGGTGCGGCTGCCATTTGACTGACAGTTGCATTACAACTCTGTCAGGTTGTGCCACGGCCCCGGCCGCCGCGGTATAACGCCCACGTTCAAACCATGCCCTGAGCTGCCCATGAAACTGCTGATCGTCGAAGACCAAACCAAAACCGGCCAATACCTGCGCCAGGGCCTGGGCGAAGCCGGGTTCAACGCCGACCTGGTGGCCGATGGCATCACTGGCCAGCAACTGGCCTTGAGCGGTGAATACGCCTTGCTGATCCTCGACGTGATGTTGCCCGGTCGCGATGGCTGGCAGATCCTGCAAGCCGTCCGTGGGGCCGGGCTGGACACACCGGTGCTGTTCCTTACCGCGCGGGACGCGGTACAGGATCGGGTCCACGGCCTGGAGCTGGGTGCCGATGATTACCTGGTCAAGCCCTTTGCTTTTTCCGAGTTGCTGGCACGGGTGCGCAGCCTGTTGCGCCGAGGCAGTTCGACGCACCAGGAAACCAGCCTGCAACTGGCCGACTTGCGCCTGGACCTGATCCGCCGCCGCGTCGAACGCAGCGGCCGGCGCATCGACCTCACCGCCAAGGAATTCGCCTTGCTGGAAATGCTTCTGCGCCGCCAGGGCGAAGTGCTGCCCAAATCGCTGATCGCGTCCCAGGTCTGGGACATGAATTTCGACAGCGACACCAACGTCATCGAAGTCGCGATACGGCGCCTGCGAATCAAGATTGACGACGACTTCCCCAGCAAACTGATCCATACCGTGCGGGGCATGGGCTATGTGCTTGAAGAGCGCAGCCTGTGAGGGGCCGGTGGTCGCTGAGCAGTCGCCTGGCGCTGCTGTTCGCCGCCTGCACCGCCGTGGTGTCATTGTTCGCCGGGGTGTTGTTCAGCCGTGGCAGCGAGGCGCACTTCATCGAGCTGGACCAGCAACTGCTCGAAGGCAAGCTGATCGGCCTGCGCCGGGCCCTGCAAGACCTCGACGCTGAACAGACCCAGGCGCGCCTGGAGGATGAACTGAGCCGTCAGGCCGACCTGGCGCTGCGCATCAAAGGCAGTGATGGTGTGCGTTGGTACGACAGCTCGATCCGGATTCCGGCTCAATTGCCGGAGCGGCCCGGCCTGTCGACCCTCAGCGACGCCGACACCGATTACCGGGTGTTGAACGCCCCGCTGTATCCCGACCGAGCCGATTCGCCGCAACTGACCCTGCTGCTGGACATCACCCACCACCAGCACTTCCTGCAACGCATGCAGCGCCTGATCTGGCTGACCGTCGGCCTCTCGGCCCTGGCCACCGCCCTGCTCGGCGCCTGGGCCGCCCGGCGGGCCTTGCGCCCCTTGCGGCGCATGGGCGCCATTGCCGGCAGTGTCTCGGCCCGCTCCCTCAACGCCCGACTGCCCGAAGAGCAAATGCCCGCCGAACTGGCGGAATTGGCCCACAGCATCAACGCCATGCTCGGACGCCTCGACGATGCGTTTCAGCGGCTCTCAGCGTTCTCTGCCGACATCGCCCATGAATTGCGCACGCCGCTGTCGAACCTGCTGACCCACACCCAGGTCACCCTCACCCGCGAACGCCCGCTGGAGGATTACCGCGAGGCGTTGCACAGCAATCTCGAAGAACTGCAATGGATGGCCCAACTGGTCAACGACATGCTGTACCTGGCCAAGGCCGACCACGGCTTGCTGGCGCCCAATCGCGAACCGCTGCAATTGGCCGAAGAGGTGGACGTGCTGCTGGACTTCTTCGCACCCCTGGCCGAAGACACCAACGTAAGCCTGAGCCGCGAGGGCGATGGCCGCATAGAGGGTGACCGCAACATGTTGCGCCGGGCGCTCTCCAACCTGCTGGACAACGCCCTGCGCTTCACCCCCGCTGACGGCGAAGTGCGGGTGCGCATTGTCGATGAGACTCAAGGGGTGAACATCAGCGTGGAAAACAGTGGCGAGGGGATTGCAGCGGACTTGCTGCCGCGCCTGTTCGACCGCTTCTACCGCGCCGACCCAGCCCGCCAGGAAGGCAGCAGTGAACACGCGGGGCTCGGACTGGCCATCACCCGCTCGATCATCCGCGCCCATGGCGGGCAGATCCGCTGTGAATCGGCCGATGGCTGGACGCGGTTCCTGATCGAATTGCCGAAGGGAGATTAAGCCCCCGCTGAGCCTGTAGGAGCTGTGTAGGAGCTGTGTAGGAGCTATGTAGGAGCTGTGTAGGAGCTGTGTAGGAGCTGTCGAGTGCAACGAGGCTGCGATCTTTCCCCAGACACTTAAATCTAAAGCGAAAGATCAAAAAATCAAAGATCAAAAGATCGCAGGCTTCGCCAGCTCCTACAGAGCCCAGCGAGAGCAAGCGCGGCCCCATGTTCCCAGAGTCTTGCGACAGCCTCAGGAATACCGCAACGCCTGCGCCGGTTCGATCTTCGCCGCACGCCACGCCGGGTATACGGTGGCGAGGAAGCTCAGAATGAACCCGGCCGAGCAGATCAGCACCACGTCGCCACGCTGCAGCTCCGACGGCAGGTTGCTGACGAAGTACACATCGGAACTGAAGATGTGCTGGCCGCTGACCCGTTCCAGCCAGCCCACCAGCGCACTGACGTTCAGCGCCGCGATCACCCCCAGCACGCCGCCAATCAGCGTGCCGACAACGCCGATCACCGTGCCCTGGACCATGAAGATCGCCATGATCTGCCGCGGCGTGGCGCCGATAGTGCGCAGGATCGCGATGTCCGCGCCTTTGTCGTTCACCACCATGATCAGGGTAGCGATGATGTTGAACGCCGCCACCGCGACGATCATCAGCAACAGCAAGCCGATCATGGTTTTTTCCATTTTCATGGCACTGAACAGGCTGCCCTGGGTGTGGGTCCAGTCGTCGGCCTTGTAGGCCGCGCCCAGGCCGGTGGCGATGTCACCGGAGACCTTCGGCGCCGCGTACAAGTCCTTCACCGCCAGGCGCACGCTTTGCACCTGATTCGGCTGCCAATGCTGCATCTGTGCGGCATCGGCCAGGTGGATCAGCGCCATGGAGCCGTCCAGTTCGGCGCCCACCTTGAACACACCCACCACATTCAGTCGCTGCATCCGTGGGGTGATGCCGCCGGGGGCCGTGCTGACTTCCGGCACGATCAAGGTGATTTTGTCGCCGACATTCAGACGAAAACGCCGGGCGGTGATTTCGCCGATCACCACGCCAAACTCGCCCGGCTTCAAGGCATCGAGACGCCCCTGGACGATATGCTGGGCGACGATGGACACCTTGCCTTCCTGGGCCGGGTCGACGCCGCTGATCTGGATCGGTTGCATCGAACCCTTATGGCTGAGCATCCCTTCCATCTCGGTAAACGGCACGGCGGCAGTCACTTCAGGGTTTTTCAACGCCGCGGCGGCCACCGGCTGCCAATCGTCGATCGGATTGACACCGACGATAGTGGCGTGGGGCACCATGCCGAGGATGCGCGAGCTCATTTCGCGCTGGAAGCCGTTCATCACCGACAACACCACGATCATCGCCAGCACACCCAGGGCGAGGCCGATCATCGAGGTCATGGAGATGAACGAAACAAAGCGATTGCGGCGCTTGGCGCGGGTATAGCGCGTGCCGATAAAGATCGATAACGGTCTGAACATTCGCGGGGCACCGTATAAAAATAAAAGACCCGGCGTGTGTTGCAAACGCCGGGTTTCGGTCGGTCAGATGGGCGTCAGGCAACCTTCCTGCAAGTGCAGGACGCGGTCCATCTGCCGGGCCAGGTTCATGTCGTGGGTCACCACCAGGAACGCAGTGCGCATCGACGTGCTGAGCTCCAGCATCAAGTCCTGGATGCCTTGGGCGGTGTGGGAGTCGAGGTTGCCGGTCGGTTCGTCGAGCATCACCAGGCCAGGCTTGTTGACCAGGGCCCGGGCAATCGCCACGCGCTGGCGCTCGCCACCGGACAGCTCGGCCGGCTTGTGCTCCAGGCGATGCCCCAGCCCTACCCGCTCCAGCAACGCCGTGGCACGCTGACGGGCCTCGGGAATCGCCGTGCGGCCAATCAACAGCGGCATGCAGACGTTTTCCAGCGCGGTGAACTCGGGCAGCAAATGGTGGAACTGGTAGACGAAACCCAGGGAACGGTTGCGCAGCAGGCCACGGGCCTTCTCGTTCAGCGCCGAAAGCTCTTCGCCGGCCAGCCAGACACTGCCGGCGGTTGGCGTATCCAGGCCGCCCAGCAGGTTGAGCAAGGTACTTTTGCCCGACCCGGAGGTGCCGACAATCGCCACGCGCTCGCCAGGATGCAACTCCAGTTGCAGGCCCGACAACACCACCACCGACTCCGGACCTTCCTCGTAGGATTTGCCCAGGTTGCGGCAGCTCAAGATTGCTTTTTCACTCATGCCCGACTCACTCATAACGTAACGCCTCCGCAGGCTGGGTGCGCGCGGCACGCCAGGCAGGATACAGGGTGGCGAGGAAACTCAGGACCAACGCGGCGCCGCAGACCATCAACACGTCATCGGCCTGCAATTGCGATGGCAGGTAGTCGATGAAGTACACGTCGGCGTTGAGAAACTTGTGCCCGATCAGGCCTTCGAGGGCGGCAATCGCGGCGCTGACATTCAGCGCGGCGAACATCCCGACCAGGGCGCCGACGAACGTACCGATCACGCCAATGACCGTGCCCTGGACCATGAAGATCCGCATGATCTGCCCCGGCGTGGCGCCGAGGGTGCGCAGGATGGCGATGTCGCCCTTCTTGTCGTTCACCACCATCACCAGCGTGGAGATGATGTTGAACGCCGCCACGGCAACGATCAGCAACAGCAGCAGGCCGATCATGGCTTTTTCCATGCGGATCGCCTGGTACAGGTTGCCGTGGGTGCGGGTCCAGTCCCGGGCGTAGTAGCGGTCTTCGCCGAGCTGCTGGGCGAGGGTCCACGCAACGCGCGGTGCCTGGAACAGGTCGTCGAACTTCAACCGCAGGCCCTGGACCTGGTCCGGCTTCCAGCGATGCAGGCGCGCCAGGTCCTGGAGGTTGGTGACGCCCAGGTAACCATCCAGCTCGCCGGCGCCGACATGGAAAATGCCGACCACGGTAAAGCGTTTCATGCGCGGGAACATGCCGCCCGGGGTCACGGTGACTTCCGGGGCGACGAAAGTCAGCTTGTCGCCAATGGCAACGCCGAGCTTGGTCGCGGCCTTGTCACCGATGACGATGCCGAAACTGCCCGGCGCCAGGTCATCGAGTTTTCCCTGTTGCATGAAGTTGTCGATGATCGACACCTGCCGCTCGAGCCCGGGGTCGATGCCATTGAGCAAGACTTTGGACACCTTGCCGTCGTTGGTCAGCAGCCCCTGCATCTGGGTGAACGGCGCCACGGCCAGCACCTGCGGGTTCTGCTTGACCTTGGCGGCCAGGCTCGGCCAATCGCTGATGGCTTCGCCGGATTCGAGGGTCGCGTGGGGCACCATGCCCAGCACGCGGGTGCGCATCTCATGGTCGAAGCCGTTCATCACCGAGAGCACGACGATCATCACGACCACGCCAAGGGCCAGCCCGATGATGGACGTCAGGGAAATGAACGATACGAAATGATTGCGACGCTTTGCACGGGTATAACGCGTGCCGATAAATACGAAGAGAGGTCTGAACATGTCGGGGCTTGTTCGGAGGGAAAAGGAACGTCCTTGTGGCGGGGGTCACAAACCAGCTTTACACTCAGACCACCGCCGCTACCATGGGTTCGCCATGTCGACATTAGATGAAGAAGATCGCCGCGAATACTACCGTATCGAGGACACGATCGCACTGGAAATTCGGCCCCTGTCCATTCCTGAAGCTGCTGGCCAGGATGTGTTGCAGGATGCTTCTCCATTGTTCAATCTGCTCAGTGAATTGCACCTGAGCGAATTCGAGTCACAGCACCTGCTGCGCCAGATCAGCGAGCGCGAACGCAGCATCGCGGCGTACCTCAAGGCAATGAACAAACGCATCGACCTGCTCAGCCAGGTCATTGCCCTGACGGTGCTCGGCGAAATCGGCGAGCCGCAGCCGGTGATCATTTCCGAAGGCGGCATCGACTTCCAGCACCCCACGCCGATTACGGTCGGCAGCCACTTGTCGATCAAACTGGTGCTGATGCCGCAGGCCCTCGGCTTGTTGCTGCGGGCGCGGGTTACCCACTGCGACCCCAAGGGCGACGGCTTCGACATCGGCACCGAGTTTGAACGCCCGACCGACGCCCAGCGCCAGTTGCTGGCCCGCTACATCCTGCAGAAACAGGCGCAAGAGCGTCGCCTGGCCCGGGAACAGAACGACTCAGGTATCAATAAGGAAGAACCGTGACCCTCATTTATGGCCACCGCGGCGCCAAGGGCGAAGCACCGGAAAATACCCTGACCGGCTTTCAGGAGTGCCTCAAGCACGGCGTACGCCGTTGCGAGCTGGACTTGCACCTGTCCATGGACGGCGAGTTGATGGTGATCCACGACCCGACCCTCAAGCGCACCACCGATCGCCGCGGCAAGGTAGTGGAGCATACCGCCGCCGAACTGGTGACCTACGATGCGCGCAAGGGCGGCCCGGGCTGGATCAAGCCGTGCCCGATCCCACGCCTGGAGGAGCTGTTCGAGAAGTGTGATTTCGAGCACTGGCAACTGGAGGTCAAGAGCGCCTCGCGCACCCGCGCCGCCGCCACGGTGCTGGGCATCCGCGAAATGGCCCAGCGTTTCGGGCTGCTGGACAAAATCACCATCACCTCCAGTTCCCGGGAAGTGCTCAAGGCAGCCCTGGACCTGACCCCGGACATCTCCCGCGGACTGGTGGCCGAATACGCCTGGCTCGACCCGTTGAAGGTCGCCCAGAGTTACGGCTGCGAGATTCTGGCGCTGAACTGGACCCTGTGCACGCCGGAACGCCTGATCAAGGCGCAGCGCCAGGGGCTGCATGTGTCGGTGTGGACCGTCAACGAGCCTGCGCTGATGCGCAGGCTCGCCGACTTTGGCGCTGACAGCCTGATTACAGACTTTCCCGGTTTGGCCACTGCCACCCTCGAGAATTGCTGAAATCGGTCTCCCCGGCCGGCTCAGGCCACCGGCCGGAGCCGCTCAAAAAAGCCGGTTGAGCCCGTCATAGGCCGCTACCCGATAGGCTTCGGCCATGGTCGGGTAGTTGAACGTGGTGTTGACGAAGTACTTCAACGTGTTCAATTCGCCCGGCTGGTTCATGATCGCCTGGCCGATGTGCACGATCTCCGAGGCCTGGTAGCCGAAGCAGTGCACGCCCAGCACTTCCAGGGTCTCGCGGTGGAACAGGATCTTCAGCATGCCTTGCGGCTCGCCGGCGATCTGCGCGCGCGCCATGCTCTTGAAGAAGGCCTTGCCCACTTCGTACGGCACCTTGGCCTGGGTCAGCTCCTGCTCGTTCTTGCCGATCGAGCTGATCTCCGGAATGGTGTAGATCCCGGTCGGCACGTCGTTGACGAAGCGCCAGCTGCCATTGTCGACAATGCTGCCAGCAGCCGAACGGCCCTGGTCGTGGGCGGCACTGGCCAGGCTCGGCCAGCCGATCACATCACCGGCACCGTAGATGTTCGGCACGCACGTGCGGTAGTTCTCGTCGACTTCGATCTGGCCGCGGCTGTTGACCTTCACGCCGATGTTTTCCAGACCCAGGGTGTCGGTGTTGCCGGTACGACCGTTGCACCAGAGCAAGGCATCGGCCTTGATCTTCTTGCCAGACTTGAGGTGCAGGATCACGCCATTGTCGACGCCTTCGACGCGGTCGTAGTCTTCGTTGTGGCGCACGGTGATGTTGTTGTTGCTGAAGTGATAGCTCAGGGCCTGGGAGATTTCCGAGTCCAGGAAGCTCAGCAACTGGCCGCGGTTATCCACCAGTTCCACCAGCACACCCAGGCCGCTGAAGATCGAGGCGTATTCGCAACCGATCACGCCAGCGCCGTAGACGATGAGCTTACGCGGGGTGTGACCCAGGCTCAGGATGGTGTCGCTATCGTAGATACGTGCGTGGTTGAAATCGATGTCGGCCGGGCGATACGGGCGCGAACCGGTGGCGATGATGATGTGCTTGGCCACCAGCTTCTCGACCACGCCATTGCCGCAGACCACTTCAACCGTCTGCTCATCGGCAAAGCTGCCGGTACCGAAGAACACATCAACGCGATTGCGGGCGTAGTAGCCGGTGCGCGAGGCCACCTGCTTGGAGATCACCTTCTCGGCGCTCTTGAGCACGTCCGGGAAGGAGAACCAGCGCGGCTCGCCGATGGCCCGGAACATCGGGTTGGTGTTGAACTGCATGATCTGCCGGACCGAGTGACGCAAGGCCTTGGACGGGATGGTACCCAAGTGGGTGCAGTTGCCGCCGACCTGCCGACGGCTGTCGACCATCGCCACCTTGCGCCCTGCCTTGGCCGCGTTCATTGCCGCGCCTTCCCCCGCCGGGCCGGAGCCCAGTACCACCACGTCGTAGTTGTAGACAGCCATGCGTACTCCTCAGAACAGGCCGCTGTGCCTCACTTGGCACCGACGGCTAAATCATGCCGGCCTGCGGCATGAAGGAACAATTTGGGGCCGGTTCACGAGCCCGGCCACAGTCTATAGAAGCGTCAACGCCGCGCACATTACCCCTTGGTCGCGTCGTAGGCTAGTTTTGCCTGTGCTATTTCGCCACAGGTAACCTTTCAGGGCGCTGTCATCATTGGGTTTTTCCGCGACTGATCCGTTCAAACTCATCATTGGTACGCGTCAAAAAACGATCGCCATCGCGCAACACGAAAAATACCCCGATGCCATGTTTCTGGGCATAGTCCCAACCCCGTTCAGGACCGAGAATCAGCAACAGCGTCGATAGTCCATCGGCCATCAACGCCGAAGGATGAATCACCGTGACTGACGCCAGGTTGTGTAGGACCGGCGTACCGGAGCGGGCATCAAAAGTGTGGGAATAACGCCTGCCGCCCTGTTCGAAATATTTACGGTAGTCGCCCGAGGTGGAAACCCCGTAGCCGTTGACCTCGATGACACGCTCGGCCACTTGCCGGTCGTCCCGGGGCTCTTCCAGGGCAATGCGCCAGGCCGAACCATCGGGCTTGCGCCCCGCAGCCTTGAGTTCGCCGGTGGCTTCGGCCAGGTAACTGTCGATGCCCAGGGCCTGGAGCCTCGCGGCGATGCGGTCGACGGCATAGCCTGCGGCGATACTGTTGAAGTCGACTTCCACCGCGGCGTCTTTGCACAGCCGGTCGCCGTCGATGCGCAAATGACCATGACCGACGCGCTGGCGCACCAGGGCCAGGGCTTCGGCGGTCGGTACTTTTTCTTCGCGAGACTGGGGACCGAAGCCCCACAGGTTCAGCAGCGGTTCCACAGTCAGGTCGAAGGAGCCATCGCTTTGGACCGACAACTGCTCACCTACGCGGACCAACTCCAGGACCGGGCCAGGCATGCGCTGACAGCTGTTGGCCGGCAGCGCGTTGAAACGCTCGATGTCCGAGTCGCTGCGATAGGTCGAGAGTTGCCGATCCACTTCGGCGAGGATGCTTTCCACTTCGGCCTGCACCGTTTTCACAGCGGGGCCGGCGGAATGTCTGACGTACTGAATCGAATAGTGACTGCCCATGGTCGGGCCATCGAAGCGTTCCAGGGTGTCGCCGTTGCCGCAACCCGACAACACGCCGGCCAGCACCATAAGCCCAATCCATCGTCCAGTTAACAAATCTTCATCTCCCCTCAAAACCGCGCCCGCCATTATGAACTCCAGCGCACGCAAAAACTGTGGGAGCCAATGGAGCCCTGTGGGAGCAAAGCTTGCTCGCGATGAACGATGACGCGGTCTTGCAGCTAAACCGTATCGCCTGCATCGCGAGCAAGCTTTGCTCCCACAGGCTCCCAGGCTCCCAAGTTCACACCGAGTGCAGCGCTTCCATACAAGATTTGCCAGAGTGAGTACCTACACATGTCTTCCAACACGAGCAACGGCAAGGCGATTTTTCGCGTTGTCAGCGGCAACTTCCTGGAGATGTTCGACTTCATGGTCTACGGCTTCTACGCCACGGCCATCGCCAAGACGTTCTTCCCCGCCGACAGCGCGTTCGCCTCGCTGATGCTGTCCCTGGCCACGTTTGGTGCCGGGTTCCTGATGCGCCCCCTCGGGGCGATTTTTCTCGGTGCCTACATCGACCGTCACGGCCGCCGCAAAGGCTTGATCATCACCCTGGCGCTGATGGCCATGGGCACCATACTGATCGCCTGCGTGCCAAGCTACGCCACCCTGGGCGTGGCGGCCCCCTTGCTGGTGCTGCTGGGCCGATTGCTGCAAGGTTTCTCCGCGGGCGTGGAACTGGGCGGCGTGTCGGTTTACCTGGCGGAAATTTCCACGCCGGGGCGCAAGGGTTTCTTTGTCAGTTGGCAATCCGCCAGCCAACAGGCTGCCGTGGTGTTTGCCGGCCTGCTGGGGGTGGGTCTCAATCATTGGCTGAGCCCCCAGGAAATGGGCGAATGGGGCTGGCGCGTACCGTTCCTGGTGGGGTGCATGATTGTGCCGGCGATATTCGTGATCCGTCGCTCACTGGAAGAAACACCTGAGTTCCAAGCGAGAAAACATCGTCCCAGCCTGTCGGAAATTGTCCGCTCCATCGGTCAGAACTTCGGCATTGTCTTGGCCGGCATGGCGCTGGTGGTGATGACCACTGTGTCGTTCTACCTGATCACCGCCTACACACCGACCTTCGGCAAGGCCGAGCTGAACCTGTCGGACCTCGATGCGCTGCTGGTCACGGTGTGCATCGGCTTGTCGAATTTCTTCTGGCTGCCTGTGATGGGGGCTTTTTCCGACAAGATCGGACGTAAACCCCTGCTGCTCGGTGCGACTGTCCTGGCGATCCTCACCGCCTATCCGGCGCTGTCCTGGCTGGTGGCGAACCCCAGCTTCAGCCATTTGCTGCTCGTCGAGCTGTGGTTGTCGTTCCTGTATGGATCCTACAACGGTGCGATGGTCGTGGCCTTGACGGAAATCATGCCGGTCGAGGTGCGCACCACCGGTTTCTCCCTGGCCTACAGCCTGGCGACAGCGACGTTCGGCGGATTTACCCCGGCGGCCTGTACGTATCTGATTCATGTGCTCGACAACAAGGCTGCACCGGGGATATGGCTCAGTGGTGCGGCGGTGCTGGGGTTGATCGCGACCTTGGTGCTGTTCAAGGGCAATCGGCATGCACTGCGGACTGCACAAGCCTCAGTCGTCGGCGGCGCCTGACACATCGCTATCGTCGGATCGCCGCCCGGAGCAAGCTCGCTCCCACATTGGACCGCATACATCAGCAACAACTCGGTCAACTGTGGGAGCGAGCCTGCTCGCGAAGAGGCCGGCCCAGCCAACACAAACCTCCAGATACAAAAACGCCCCGACAAGTCGGGGCGTTTTCACAAGCAGCTAAGGCTTAGCGCGGGAACGCTGGCGGGTTTACACCGGCCATGTCTTCCATCACGCGAACCACCTGGCAGCTGTAACCGAATTCGTTGTCGTACCAGACGTACAGAACAACGCGGTTGTCTTGGCTGATGGTGGCTTCAGCATCCACGACACCGGCGTGGCGCGAGCCGACGAAGTCGGTGGACACCACTTCCTGGGAGTTGACGAAGTCGATCTGCTTATGCAGATCGGAGTGCAGCGCCATGTAGCGCAGGTACTCGTTCATCTCTTCACGGGTGGCGGCTTTCTCAAGGTTCAGGTTGAGAATGGCCATCGACACGTTCGGCGTCGGCACACGGATCGCGTTGCCGGTCAGCTTGCCAGCCAACTCAGGCAGGGCCTTGGCAGCGGCGGTGGCAGCACCGGTCTCGGTGAGGACCATGTTCAGCGCGGCGCTGCGGCCACGGCGGTCGCCCTTGTGGAAGTTGTCGATCAGGTTCTGGTCGTTGGTGTACGAGTGAACCGTTTCGACGTGACCGTTGACGATGCCGAACTTGTCGTTCACTGCCTTGAGCACCGGCACGATGGCGTTGGTGGTGCAGGAAGCAGCGGAGACGATCTTGTCGTCAGCGGTGATTTCGCCGTGGTTGATGCCGTGAACGATGTTCTTCAGCTTGCCCTTGCCAGGCGCGGTCAGCACGACGCGGGCGATGCCCGGGCAGGTCAGGTGCTGGCCCAGGCCCTCGGCATCACGCCATACGCCGGTGTTGTCCACCAGCAGTGCGTCCTTGATGCCGTACTGGGTGTAGTCCACCTCGGTCGGGTTCTTCGCGTAGATCACCTGGATCAGGTTGCCGTTGGCGAGGATGGTGTTGTTTTCTTCATCGATGATGATGGTGCCGTTGAACGAACCATGGACCGAATCACGACGCAGCAGGCTGGCGCGCTTGGTCAGGTCGTTCTCGGCGCCCTTGCGCACCACGATGGCCCGCAGGCGCAGGCCGTCGCCGCCACCGGTTTTTTCGATCAGGATGCGCGCCAGCAGACGGCCGATACGACCGAAGCCGTACAGGACCACGTCGGTGCCTTTGCGAGGCGAAGCGTTCTGCTGGCCAACCACATCGGCCATCTCTTCACGAACGAACTGCTCGGCGCTACGGCCATTGCCTTCGTTGCGGAATTTGAACGCCAACTTGCCCAGATCCACCGAAGCCGCGCCGAGCTTGAGCTCGCTCATGGCTTTGAGCAGAGGGAATGTTTCGTGGACGGAGAGTTCGCTGTCGTCGGAAGAACGGTGGCGAGCAAAGCGGTGGGCTTTGAGGATCGCGATGACAGACTGGTTGATCAGGCTGCGGCCATAGATCGAGCTCACCACGTTGTTATTGCGGTAGAGCTGACCGATGAGAGGGATCATCGCTTCTGCGAGAGCTTCACGATCAATCCATTCACCAAGACACTGGTCGGGCTTCTGAGTCACGGTAACCTTCCACATGTAGGGGCTGAAAAAAGGGGCTACATTATGCCGCCGAGTCCTCGGCGGAGCAATGCGCGCCTGTCGCACCGTGGTTTTCCTGTCTGCCCGGGCAGTCTGCGACTGACAGCAGGCCCCTTCCCCCGCTACAATTGTCGACTTTGTCGCAATGCTGGAGCTCAATCTTCCGTGCCCGTTCTGCGTCTTCCGCTTCTCCCTGCCGCGGCAGGTAAACAGCACTGGGGCAACCTGCCCGGTGCCGCCCTGAGCCTGGCCATCGCCGAGGCTGCCAGCGCTGCAAAGCGCTTCACCCTGCTGCTGACCGCCGACAGCCAAAGCGCCGAGCGGCTGGAACAGGAGCTGAGTTTCTTCGCTCCGGATTTGCCGGTCTTGCATTTCCCGGACTGGGAAACCCTGCCCTACGATCTGTTTTCGCCGCACCAGGACATCATTTCCCAGCGAATCGCCAGCCTTTATCGGCTGCCGGAACTCAGTCATGGCGTTTTGGTAGTGCCGATCACCACGGCCCTACATCGCCTGGCACCGACCCAATTCCTGCTTGGCAGCAGCCTGGTACTGGACATCGGCCAGAAGCTCGATGTCGAGCAAATGCGCACCCGCCTTGAGGCCAGTGGCTATCGCTGCGTCGACACGGTATACGAGCACGGCGAGTTCGCGGTACGCGGCGCCTTGATCGACCTGTTCCCGATGGGCAGCAAACTGCCTTATCGCATCGACCTGTTCGATGACGAAATCGAGACCCTGCGCACCTTCGACCCGGAAAACCAGCGGTCCATCGACAAAGTGCAGTCGATCCGCCTGTTGCCGGCCAAGGAGTTCCCGCTGCAGAAAGACGCCGTGACCCGCTTCAAGGCACGCTTTCGCGAGCGCTTCGATGTGGATTTCCGGCGCTGCCCGATCTTCCAGGACCTGAGCAGCGGGATCACGCCCGCCGGCATCGAGTACTACCTGCCGCTGTTTTTCGAAGAAACCTCCACCCTGTTCGATTACCTGCCCCAGGACACCCAGGTGTTTTCCCTGCCGGGCATCGAACAGGCTGCGGAAAACTTCTGGAACGACGTGCGCAACCGCTACGAAGAACGTCGCGTCGATCCTTCCCGGCCCCTATTACCGCCGGCCGAGCTGTTCCTGCCGGTGGAAGACTGTTTCGCCCGCCTCAAGAGCTGGCCGCGGGTGGTGGCGAGCCAGCAGGACGTGGAAACCGGCGTCGGCCGTGAACGCTTTGCAGCCAGACCCTTGCCGGACCTGGCGATCGAAGCCAAGGCCACGCAACCTTTGGCGGCGCTGGCCGGCTTTCTCGATGCATTCCCCGGTCGCGTGTTGTTCACCGCCGAATCCGCGGGTCGTCGCGAAGTATTGTTGGAGCTGCTCGAGCGCCTGAAGCTGCGACCGAAGACGGTGGACAGCTGGCCGGACTTCGTCGCCGGCAAGGATCGCCTGGCGATTACCATCGCGCCGCTGAACGACGGCCTGGTCCTGGATGACCCGGCCCTGGCCCTGGTCGCCGAAAGTCCCTTGTTCGGCCAGCGCGTCATGCAGCGCCGCCGTCGCGAGAAACGCGCCGACGCCGCCAACGACGCCGTCATCAAGAACCTCACCGAACTGCGCGAAGGCGCACCCGTGGTGCACATCGACCACGGCGTGGGCCGCTACCTGGGCCTGGCGACACTGGAAATCGACAACCAGGCCGCCGAGTTCCTGACCCTGGAATACGCCGAGGGTGCCAAGCTCTACGTGCCGGTGGCGAACCTGCACCTGATCGCCCGCTACACCGGCAGCGACGACGCCCTGGCGCCGCTGCATCGCCTGGGCTCGGAAACCTGGCAGAAAGCCAAGCGCAAGGCGGCCGAACAGGTGCGCGACGTGGCCGCCGAGCTGCTGGACATCTACGCCCGTCGCGCGGCCCGCGAGGGCTATGCCTTCGCCGATCCGAAAGCCGACTACGAAACCTTCAGCGCCGGTTTCCCGTTCGAAGAAACCGTCGACCAGCAGACCACCATCGAAGCCGTGCGCGCCGACATGCTCGCGCCCAAACCCATGGACCGGCTGGTGTGTGGCGACGTGGGCTTCGGCAAGACCGAAGTGGCGATGCGCGCCGCGTTCATTGCCGTGCACGGTGGCAAGCAGGTGGCGATCCTGGTGCCGACCACCCTGCTCGCCCAGCAGCACTACAACAGTTTCCGCGACCGTTTTGCCGACTGGCCGGTGACCGTGGAAGTGATGAGCCGTTTCAAATCCACCAAGGAAGTGAACGCCGCCGTGGCCGACCTGGCCGAGGGCAAGATCGACATCGTCATCGGCACGCACAAGCTGCTGCAGGACGACGTGAAGTTCAAGAGCCTGGGGCTGGTGATCATCGACGAAGAGCACCGCTTTGGCGTGCGCCAGAAAGAACAGCTCAAGGCCCTGCGCAGCGAAGTCGACATCCTGACCCTGACCGCCACGCCGATCCCGCGCACGCTGAACATGGCGGTGTCGGGCATGCGCGACCTGTCGATCATCGCCACGCCGCCGGCCCGGCGCCTGTCGGTGCGCACCTTTGTCATGGAGCAGAACAAAAGCACGGTCAAGGAAGCCTTGCTGCGTGAGTTGCTGCGTGGCGGCCAGGTCTATTACCTGCACAACGACGTGAAGACCATCGAGAAATGCGCCGCCGACCTGGCCGAACTGGTGCCGGAAGCGCGGATCGGCATCGGCCACGGGCAAATGCGCGAGCGCGAACTCGAACAGGTGATGAGCGACTTCTACCACAAGCGCTTCAACGTGCTGATCGCCTCGACCATCATCGAGACCGGCATCGACGTGCCGAGCGCCAACACCATCATCATCGAGCGCGCCGACAAATTCGGCCTGGCCCAGCTGCACCAGTTGCGCGGCCGGGTCGGGCGTAGCCACCACCAGGCCTATGCCTACCTGCTGACGCCACCGCGCCAGCAGATCACCCCGGATGCGGAAAAGCGCCTGGAAGCCATCGCCAATACCCAGGACCTGGGCGCCGGCTTCGTGCTGGCCACCAACGACCTGGAAATCCGCGGTGCCGGCGAATTGCTCGGCGACGGCCAGAGCGGCCAGATCCAGGCTGTCGGCTTCACCCTGTACATGGAAATGCTCGAGCGCGCGGTCAAGTCGATCCGCAAGGGCGAACAGCCGAACCTCGATCAACCCCTGGGTGGCGGGCCGGAAATCAACCTGCGGGTGCCGGCACTGATCCCGGAAGACTACCTGCGGGACGTTCACGCACGGCTGATCCTCTACAAACGCATCGCCTCGGCCAGCGACGAGGAAGGCCTCAAGGACCTGCAAGTGGAGATGATCGACCGCTTCGGCCTGCTGCCGGAACCGACCAAGAACCTGGTGCGCACCACTCAGCTCAAGCTCAAGGCCGAACAACTGGGCATCAAGAAAGTCGACGGTGGCCCCAACGGTGGCCGGATCGAGTTCGAGGCCCAGACTCCGGTCGATCCACTGGTGCTGATCAAGTTGATCCAGGGCCAGCCCAAACGCTACAAGTTCGAAGGTGCCACGATGTTCAAATTCATGGTGCCCATGGAACGCGCAGAAGAGCGTTTCAATATCGTAGAGGCGCTGTTCGAGCGCCTCACTCCGACCACTGCTTGAAGGACGCCACATGCGCCTGTTTTGCTCACTGACCTTGTTGTTGACCCTGGTCGCTCCCCTGGCGTTTGCCGACGACCTGTATCAGGTTGAAATGATCCTGGTGCGCCAGAACGCCGAGCCGGCGATTGTCAGCCGTGCCGCACCGGAAGACTGGGACGCCGGCGCGCAACGCCTGGGCGCGGATAGCCAGCGCACACCGGCCATGGGTAACATCGTCGAGAAACTCACCGCCAGCGGCCAATACACGGTATTGATGCACAAGGCCTGGCAGCAGACGCTCGGTGAACAGGGGCGCAAAGTTGCCATCAGCGACGGCGCCGAACAGTTCGGGCAATTCCCCATCGAGGGCACCCTGGAACTGAAGCTGGGCCGCTTCACCGACGTGGATGCCGATTTCTGGATCAACCAGATCAACGCCAATGGCCTGGTCACCGCCAGCGAGCGCCTCAAGCAGCAGAGCCATACCAAGAATGGCCAACTGAACTTCCTCGACAACGGTCATCTTGGCCTGCTGATCAAGATCACCTCGTTGACCGCGCCCGCGCCACGGCAGGCACCTGAAGTCATTCCGGACTGATTGGCGCGCCTATGCCCTCGCCCCTGAGCAAACCCCTGGCACCTTCCTGGGTCAATCGATTCAAGGAACAGAGCCTGGAGCGCGGGCGCCGTTATGCGCTGGAAAACCGCGTCAGGATCGTCGAGGCCGGCGACAGCACCATCACCGCCAGCTGCGAAGGCTCTGGCGGTAACGTCTACCGTCAGACCATTCGCCTTAAGGAGTCAGCCAAGGGCACGCTGATTCTGCTCGAAGCCGCGTGCTCCTGCCCGGTGCGCATCAACTGCAAGCACTGCGCGGCCGTGTTGCTGCAAGTCCAGGAAACCCTGGCCTACCCGGCCGCCGAAAAAGACGCGCAGTTGCTGGAGAAACTCCAGGCCGTGCTGGACAACCGCAGCCCCAAGGCCCCACCACAAGTGCTGGTGGACAACGTGCAACCGGTGCCGCGCCTGTGGCTGGCCAGTATCGAGTTCAGCGCCTTCGAGCCGCGCAACGGCAAGATGCAGCGCTACATTCAACACCGCGCCGCGCTGTCGTTCGGTTACCTGGACGAATACGTCAGCGGCCAGCGCAACACCGACGTGCTGATTCGCCAGGAAACCCAGACACTGCGGATAAAACGCCACACCGACGTGGAACAGTCCTACCGCGAACAGCTGCGAATCCTCGGCTTCAAGGTCGCGACCCGACAAAGCAAGGCCCTGCCGGAAAGCGCCGGCGAACTGTACGAAATGGTCAACGACAGTGCCTGGCTGACCTTCACCCTCAACGACCTGCCGAAACTGCGCAGCCAAGGCTGGGAACTGCAGATCGACGAGGACTTCGGCTTCGACCTGACGGCAGTGGACGAGTGGTACGCCACCGTCGAGGAAACGCCGGAGCGGGACTGGTTCGACCTCGAACTGGGGATCATCGTCAACGGTGAGCGCCTGAGCCTGCTGCCGATCCTGTTGAACCTGATGCGCTCGCACATCGAATTGTTCAACCCGGAACGCCTGGCCCGGCGTCGGGACGACGAACTCATTCTGGTCAACCTGCCCAACCGTCCGAACTCGGAGTTCGGCCCGCAGCAGGTGGCCCTGCCCTATGGCCGGCTGAAACCGGTGCTGGCGACCCTGGGCGAGTTTTACCTGCAAGAGCCCGGCACCACTAAACTGCGCCTCAACAGCGCGGACGCCCTGCGCCTGAACCCGCTGCAGGACATGCCGTTGACCTGGGAAGGTGGCGAACACATTCGCGGCCTGGCGCAACGCCTGCGGGACATCAAGGATTACACCGCCACCGCGCCAGAGGGCCTGAACGCGACGCTGCGGCCGTATCAACTCGAAGGCTTGAGCTGGATGCAATCGCTGCGACAGCTGGAAGTCGGCGGCATCCTCGCGGACGACATGGGCCTGGGCAAAACCCTACAGACCCTGGCGCACATTCTCAGCGAAAAAAACGCCGGGCGGCTCGACCGACCGTGCATGGTCGTCATGCCGACCAGCCTGATCCCCAACTGGCTCGACGAGGCGGCTCACTTCACGCCGCAGCTCAAAGTGCTGGCCCTGTATGGCGCCGGGCGCAAGAAGCATTTCGACCGATTGGCCGATTACGACCTGGTCCTCACCACCTATGCCCTGCTGCCCAAGGATGTCGAGCGCCTGGCCGCGCAGCCGTTGCACGTGCTGATCCTCGATGAAGCCCAGTACATCAAGAACCCCACCAGCAAAGCCGCCCAGGCCGCCCGCGAGCTCAACGCCCGCCAGCGCCTGTGCCTGTCCGGCACGCCGCTGGAAAATCACCTGGGTGAATTGTGGTCGCTGTTTCACTTCCTGCTGCCGGGGTGGCTTGGGGACGTCAAGAGTTTCAACCGCGACTACCGTGTACCGATCGAAAAGCGCGGCAGCGATGTACGACTGCAGCACCTCAACGGTCGGATAAAACCTTTCCTGCTGCGCCGGACCAAGGAGCAAGTGGCGACGGAGTTGCCGCCCAAGACCGAGATCATCCATTGGGTCGAACTCAGCGACGCCCAGCGGGACGTCTACGAAACCATGCGCCTGGCGATGGACAAGAAGGTCCGCGACGAGATCACCCGCAAAGGCGTGGCCCGCAGCCAGATCATCATTCTCGAAGCGCTGCTCAAGCTGCGCCAGGTGTGTTGCGACCTGCGCCTGATCAACGACGCCACCCTGCCCGCCCGAGGCAGCACCTCGGGCAAGCTCGACAGCCTGATGGAAATGCTCGAAGAGCTGTTCGAAGAAGGTCGCCGGGTGCTGTTGTTTTCCCAATTCACGTCCATGTTGGCGCTGATTGAAGATGAGCTGAAGAAACGTGGCGTCGATTACGCCCTCCTGACCGGCCAGACCCGCGACCGTCGCACACCCGTCAAGGAATTCCAGAGCGGCAAGCGTCAGATCTTCCTGATCAGCCTGAAGGCCGGCGGTGTAGGCCTGAACCTGACTGAAGCCGACACGGTGATTCACTACGACCCGTGGTGGAACCCGGCCACCGAAAACCAGGCGACCGACCGCGCCTACCGCATCGGCCAGGAAAAACCGGTATTCGTCTACAAGCTGATTGCCCGAGGTACGGTGGAAGAGAAGATCCAGCTACTGCAAAAGGAAAAATCCGACCTCGCAGCCGGCGTACTGGACGGACGCGTAGCCGGGGATTGGAAACTGCAGAGCGACGATATCGAAGCATTGTTCGCGCCGCTGCCGGACAAGCTGGAAAAGCGCTGATTCACACCGTTTCCTGTGGGAGCTGAGCTTGCTCGCGATGGCGGTGGGTCAGCTTACACAGATGCTTACTGCACTGCCGCCATCGCGAGCAAGCTCGGCTCCCACAGGGGATTTGCAGCGTCCACAAAGCCGGAGCCCGCCCCACTCCAATGTGGGAGCGAGCCTGCTCGCGAAGGCTGACTATCAGGCGACATAGCCAGTGAATGTGCCGGTGAATCAGGTCTTGGGCAACGGTGCAAACAACGCTTCGATATCGCTCTGCTCAAGCTTCCACCCACCCTTCGCGCCGCCATCCAGCAGACTGCCCGCCAACGCGGCCTTATCCTCCTGAAGCGCCTGTATCTTCTCTTCCACCGTGCCTCGGGCAATCAGCTTGTAGACGAACACTGGCTTGTTTTGACCGATCCGATAAGCCCGGTCGGTCGCTTGATTTTCCACCGCCGGGTTCCACCACGGATCGAAGTGAATCACCGTGTCCGCAGCCGTCAGATTGAGCCCCGTACCGCCGGCCTTGAGGCTGATTAGAAACAGCGACACCTTGCCACTCTGAAATTCCCTCACCGGGGTGCGGCGATCCGTGGTGGATCCGGTCAGCAAGGAATAGGTCAGGCTGCGCTTTTGCAGTTCCTCCTCGATCAGGGCCAGCATCGAGGTGAACTGGGAAAACAGCAGAATCTTGCGCCCTTCGCTGAGCAACTCTTCGAGCATTTCCATCAAACTGAGCAACTTGCCGCTGCCTGAACGTAGCGCTTTGGCGGTCTGTACGGTATTGAGCAGCCGCAGGTCGCAGCAGACCTGGCGTAACTTGAGCAACGCATCGAGAATGATGATCTGGCTACGGGCCACGCCGCTGCGAGCGATTTCGTCGCGCACTTTCTTGTCCATGGCCACACGCACGGTTTCGTAGACATCCCGCTGACCGTCGCTGAGGTCGACCCAATGGACGATTTCAGTCTTGGGTGGCAGCTCAGTAGCGACTTGTTCCTTTTTACGCCGCAATAGAAACGGTTTTATTCGGGCCGTCAGATGGTGCATTCGCTCGCTGTTGCCATGTTTTTCGATCGGCGTCCGATAGTCCCGATTGAAACTTTTGCTATCCCCCAACCAGCCGGGCAGGAGGAAATGAAACAGCGACCAGAGTTCGCCCAAGTGATTTTCCAGGGGCGTACCGGACAGGCACAAGCGCTGCCGGGCATTGAGTTCACGGGCAGCCTGGGCGGCCTTGCTGGTGGGGTTCTTGATGTACTGGGCTTCATCGAGAATCAGCACACTCCAGGCCTGGGGTTTCAGCACCTCCAGATCCCGCGGCAACAAGGCATAAGTCGTCAGAATCAGGTCGTACTGTGCGAGGCTCGCAAAGTCCTTCTGCCGGGTAGCGCCATGAAGTGCCACGACGTTGAGCTGCGGCGTAAAACGCGCGGCTTCGTCAAGCCAGTTGGGAATAAGGCTGGTGGGCATGACCGCCAGCGCCGGGACATCCAGACGGCCGGCCTGCTTCTCGCAAAGCAGGTGAGCCAGGGTCTGCAAGGTTTTACCCAAGCCCATGTCATCGCCCAGGATGCCGCCGACTTCCAGCTCGCGCAGGGTCTGCATCCAATTGAGCCCTTCCAGTTGATAAGGTCGCAGGGTGGCTTTGAGCCCCGCCGGCGCCGGGACATGCACGTGAGTCGACTCATGTAATCGCTTGGCGAACGTACGCAACCGCTCCCCGCCTTGCCAGGTCAATGGCACGCCTTCCAGCACATTCAACCTGGCCGCATCAAAGGCATTCAACCGTATCGAGTCACCCCGGTGCTCCTTCATGTACAGCTCACCAAGCGTTGCCATCAGCGGCTTGACCCGCCCATATGGCAACGCGACCTTCACACCAGGACCCGCCCCGAATTTTCCGCCGTTGAGATCGAGCAACATCAACTCTTCATCACCACGCCGATCAAGGTTGTCCGGATCCATCATCTCGGGGCTTGAGCGAAGCAGATGAAGCAAGATCGGCAGCAGGCTGTGCCGTTTTCCATCCACGACAATGCCCAGCTGCAAATCGAACCACTCTCGACCGGGAGACTCCTCGATGTCGGCGTACAACTGCTCCACCGGTTGCAGATCGAAATGAAAACCCGCTTCGATATCGATCTGCCAATTGGCGGCACGCAATCGCGGCAGGCCTTTGTCCATGAAGGCCAACCAGGCGTGGTCATCCGCCATTTGAAATAGCTCACCCCCGATGTCCGCCAGCGCAAGGCTCTTGCGACTGGTTTTCTTGAAACCTACCTTACGCAGAACGGTGCGAAAGGCTTGCTCGACATCCGGTTTACGCTGAATGCGCAAAATTTCGGTTCCGGACAGGATCGACAGTTCGGTGGATGCTTTGTCGTCCGCCACATGACCATCATAAATAAAGGTCAGTGCCGCGCGATGTTCTGGAACAGATTTCCAGTGCCGGAAGTTGATTGCACTTCCCAACGTCAACAACGCTCGCGGCTCAACACCTTCGATGATGCGCTCAGTCAGTTCTTTCGGCGGCGGGATAGGTCGGTCGACAGCGTTGATCCTATGGCTGAAAAGCACGACATCCTGAGCAGGTACCTCCGGCGCATGGCATAAATGGCACGCCAATTTGTCGTCCATTTCATAGGACAGCCGGCCAAGTTCCCTGCGCGATAAATCCAGATAATGAAGCGGCTCAAGCACCAGAAGGTTATCCAGTACCTGATCGCCACTGCGCCACCGAGACCGATAGTTGCCATTGGCCTGCTCAGCCCAGAAAAACTGTGCATTTTTTAGCGGACCTGCGCCCAATGGCTGCGGCGGGTCGAAATCCAGGAACAAGCGTGAGGACTGTAATGCCAGCGCCAGCACTTCGGCGCCGCTGCGACCTTGCAACGGAAAGCTGTTCTGGCTGTGATAATGCTGACTGCTGATAAGCGACTGGCCAATTTGCTTGTCGACGTCGGACATATAATTCGGAAAACGATTCAGCATGTCCGTCAGTTGGCCAAACGCTTTCAGATCCTTCAGGGAACCATCATCGAGCTGGCGCCCCTTGAAGAGCTCCAAAAGCCACTGCCCTAAGTGCGTCTTCTTGAGTTTGTAGAAGATCCGGACATCGGCGTCTTTTTTGCTCGGTAGCGAATCGGCGCCCCGCTCGGGAATACACTTGATCCAGGTTTCAAGTTCAGAATTCAGGCGCTCGCCGTCGGAGCCGGCCTCCAGCGCTTGCGGATTCCACATCAAATGGAACATGACGGCAGCGCAGTGCTTGCAGCAGTCACCGACCGGGCACGAGCATTCGTAACGAACGCCGTCGTATCCCCGATAACGAGTGAGCGCGATCACCTGCTGATAGACATTATCGCCGCCACCCTCGCATTCGGCGTGAATCGATTGCTCGTCTATCCGCAGTATCCGTACTCGGTCTCTCTCGGCGTAGTCGAACCCGCGCTGAAGGTAACTCTGATGGAAGTCTTCTCCCCAATCCGTCTCAAGAAGCGCCTCAATTGGCTGGGTCATGGGCACCGCCGAGCGTTACGCATATCAGTCACGACACTTCCTTAATCAATCAGTTGGGCAGCTCTCAGCGCGCCGAGCGCCGCCAGCCAGCGAGGGTCCTGACGGTATTCAGTGGAGGCACAGGCCTGGCCGCGCATGCGGGCGATCCGCGCCGAAGGCTTGACCTTCAGGCGCTGGGCAGCGCTCAAGGCCAACTCCGCGGCAGCACGGTCGTTGCACACCAGGCCCATGTCGCAACCCGCCGTCAACGCGGCCTCGATACGACTGGCGGCATCACCGACCACATGAGCACCGGCCATCGACAGGTCATCACTGAAGATCACCCCATCGAATTGCAACTCGCCGCGCAGAATGTCCTGCAGCCAGCGACGGGAAAACCCGGCTGGATTGGCGTCAACCTGTGGGTAGATGACATGGGCCGGCATGACGGCGGCCAGTTGCTTGCTCAGCCTGGCAAACGGCACCAGGTCGTTGGCGCGAATCTGCTCCAGGCTGCGCTCGTCGTTCGGAATCGCCACGTGGGAGTCGGCCTCGGCCCAGCCATGTCCCGGGAAATGCTTGCCAGTGGCGGCCATCCCGGCGGCGTTCATGCCGCGGATGAAGGCACCGGCCAACAACGCAGCGCGCTCGGGATCACCTTCGAAGGAACGACTGCCGACCACGGCGCTGCGCTGGTAATCGAGGTCCAGCACCGGGGCAAAGCTCAAGTCGAGACCGACCGCCAGCACTTCAGTGGCCATGATCCAGCCGCATTGCTCGGCCAGGTATTCGGCGCTCGGGTTGTCGGCTATCGCCCGCATCGCCGGCAACCGCACAAAACCCTGGCGCAGCCGCTGGACGCGGCCACCTTCCTGATCCACCGCCAATAAAAGGTCGGGGCGGATGGCGCGGATCGACGCACTCAGCTCGCGCACCTGACGTGGATGCTCGATATTGCGGGCAAAGATGATCAAGCCGCCTACCTCAGGCTGGCGCAACAGGTGGCGATCTTCGGCCGTCAGCCAGGTACCGGCGACGTCCACCATCAACGAGCCTTGCAGGCCAGCAGTCATAGCATTTCCTTAATAACGATGAACCCGTGCGGCAACACAGGCACGACCACACCGCTGGGCCCAAGGCCCGGCAGGTCGCGGTCATGCAATAAAAAATGGAACGGGTTCGAAACGAGAGTCGGCATGGGCGGCTAGCTTAGCGGATGTAGGCAGCCGCGCCCACCCATGCACTTACGCCTTGGCCAGCGCCGGCGTCGATTTACTGCGCGGACGCAATTGCGCGGCAGCCATGGCTTCATCGGTGACGCCACTTTCGGCACGCATGCCGGCCGCCAGGAACGGCACCATCAAGCGCATCACCTGTTCGATCGAGGTATTCACGCCAAAGTCGGTTTCAGCAATGGCGCGCAGCGCCTTGATACCGGACATGCTGAACGCGGCGGCGCCGAGCATGAAGTGCACCCGCCAGAACAACTCGATGGGCGGAATACGCGGCGCGGCCTCATTGACCAGCAGCATGTAGCGACGGAAAACCTTGCCGTACATGTCTTCCAGGTAACGTCGCAGGTGTCCCTGGCTCTGGCTGAAGGCAAGGCCCAACAGGCGCATGAAAATGGAAAGGTCGTTACCGCTGCGCGGTTGCACGACAAGGGCCTGCTCGACCAGGATTTCCAACAGCTCTTCCAGGGTCGGCTTGACGTCAGGCTTGGCCTGGCGGCGCTCCAGCTCGCGATCGAGGCTGAGGCAGAAAGGCCCGAGGAACCGCGAGAATACCGCCTGGATCAGGGCCTTTTTCGAGCCGAAGTGATAGTTCACAGCCGCCAGGTTCACCCCGGCCTTGCTGGTGATCAGACGCAACGAGGTTTCAGCGAAACCTTTTTCCGCGAACAACTGCTCGGCAGCATCGAGAATGCGTTCAACGGTTTCCGACTGGGCCATGGTTACTCCGCCTGACAAACACTTGTTTGAAACATACGTTTCAGCCTAGGGGTTGTCAAGCCTGCCGGGGCGTTTTGCGAACGCCCGGTCACGTATTTAACCACACCTTTTAATGGGTGGTAGCCATGTCGCATCCAACAGCCCGACCGACCGTCCAGCGGCCGATGAAAAAAGGAGGATTGCCAAGCGGCGTCCACTGTATATAATCCCAGTCACTGTATAAAAAGACAGAGCGATCAATATGCTAAAGCTGACGCCACGCCAAGCAGAGATTCTGGCCTTCATCAAACGCTGCCTCGAAGACAACGGCTACCCGCCAACCCGCGCGGAAATCGCCCAGGAACTGGGTTTCAAGTCGCCCAACGCGGCTGAAGAACACCTCAAGGCGCTGGCGCGCAAGGGTGCTATCGAAATGACCCCGGGCGCATCCCGTGGCATTCGCATCCCCGGCTTCGAAGCCAAGGCCGACGAAACCACCCTGCCGATCATCGGCCGGGTCGCGGCAGGCGCACCGATCCTGGCCCAGCAGCATGTCGAGGAGTCCTGCAACATCAATCCTTCGTTCTTCCATCCTCGGGCCGATTACCTGCTTCGTGTACACGGCATGAGCATGAAGGACATCGGCATCTTCGACGGTGACCTCCTGGCCGTCCACACCACCCGCGAAGCCCGAAATGGCCAGATCGTGGTGGCGCGAATCGGCGACGAAGTGACCGTCAAGCGCTTCAAGCGCGACGGCAGCAAGGTCTGGCTCATCGCCGAGAACCCGGAGTTCGCGCCCATCGAAGTGAACCTGAAAGATCAGGACCTGGTCATCGAAGGCTTGAGCGTCGGCGTCATTCGCCGCTAAAGGAGGCTTTATGCAGTTCCCTCACACACCACAACACACACAACTTCCGCTGTTCGAGGCATTCATGGCTCAACCGCTGGCTCCAGTCCTGAAAGAGGTCATCGAGTCGCCCTGGGGCGTCGAGCCCGAGGCTTTCAGCGAACTGTCGTTACGTGGTGCGGCCGGAAACTGCCTGAACCTGCTGGCGCCGATTCTGCGAGAACTCAGCCAGGACCAGGATGCTCGCTGGCTGACGCTGATCGCACCACCGGCCAGCGTCACCCAGGCCTGGCTGCGGGATGCCGGCCTGAACCGCGAACGTATCCTGTTGTTGCAGCCGCGGGGCACCCAAAGCGCCCAACAGCTGACCTGCGAAGCCTTGCGCCTGGGCCGTAGCCACACCGTGGTCAGCTGGCTCAACCCGCTGACCGCGACCGCACGGCAACAGTTGATCAGCGCCGCCCGTACCGGGGACGCACAGAGTCTGAATATTCGATTGGGCTAAGACAAACGCGGGGCTTCTCCAAGGCAGAGAAGCCGACCAGCCACACTATCCAAAAAAGCCGACAGACGGGATCAATGAAGGACCCGCGGCCCCTCTTCCTTGTTGAATTCGCCTTCAACCAGGCGACCTGCCATCTGAACACCCACGCTCAGCATCGCCTTGGCGACTTCGACGTGTTGGCCCTGGAGGAATACCTTGGCATCTTCGGAGAAGTTCAGGGTAACCAGAGAACCCTCGTCCTCAGCCCTGCGCAGCTCGATGCGGCCATCAGGAAGTTCGACAATTTCTAGAAAGGACGTAGGCATAAAAGTCTGTTCTCCACGAAAGGCGAGGATTATATAGTCATCGGCCAGGCTCCGCTCGGGATCTTGACCAAGCGTTATCAACGAACGTAACGGGCCGAGGGAAAACTCAGCACTCGTTCAAACCTTCACGAAAGCGTATCGCCAGGCTCTTGAGGTTCTGGCGCCAGCTCTCCAGCTCCTCCCGGCTCAACTCCTGCTCGGGTTCTTGTTCGTCCAGATTGACCGCCACGATCAACGGCTGGGTCACGTCCCCCTTGGGCTTGCGTGGGGCCCGCGGCGGCTCGAACAGCGCCGCATGGGCCGCCAATAGCTTCGCCAGCCAGGTTTCCGGGTTGTGCGCCAGCTCGACCATTTCGGCCATTTCCGGGATAGCAATGGTTTCCAGCACTTCGCGGGTCAACAACAGCTCGGCCCGCGGTGCATTCGCTTGAGGCAGGCGATAGAAACCGGCGATTTCATGGCACAACCCCAACAATGCACCGTACAGGTGAAACAGCGCGGATTCGCGTCCTGCCTGGAGCAGTGCCGGGGAATTCATCGCACGCCCGTCTTCGGCCCTGGTGAGCGCTTCGAGCGACAGACCGGCGAAATAGATTTTCTGATTGGTGCGGGTATAGAGTTCGTGGGCCATGGCGGCATCTCCCCAACGACATGAAAGCGTCACGCAAGTGCGACAGTGTCATGGATCAACCGAGGCCACTGCAAGCCAAAAACAAAAAGGCCACATGAAAACCCATGGGTTGTCATGCGGCCTTTTGTTCACTTGGGACTTATTGGGACGGCTACGCCCGAAACGTCGGACCGGTCCAGCGGGAGCAAGCCCCCTCGTCACACGTGAGTGCTGTCATCAACTCTTGTCTTGCACCGTCCACTTACCGCCGTCGTAAAAGGCTTTCCAGCCGGTCGGCTTGCCGTCGACTTCGGTTTGCACGTATTGCTCCTTGGTCTTGCGGCTGTAGCGAATGACCGCCGGGCGCCCTTCCGGATCCTTCTGCGGCGCTTCGCAGAGAAAATGGTACTTGGGATCGATCTCGTCCTTGTGCGGCACGATTTCCATCACCAACGGTGCACGGGTTTCACGGTTTTTCGGGAACTGGCTGGCCGCCAGGAACAGGCCGGAGGCACCGTCGCGCAGGATGTAGGTGTCGTTGACCTTCTCGCACTTGAGCTCAGGCATCTTCACCGGGTCCATCTTCGGCGGCGCCGCGTCACCGCTCTTGAGCAGTTTGCGGGTGTTCTTGCAGGTCGGGTTGGTGCAGCCGAAGAACTTGCCGAAACGGCCGGTCTTGAGTTGCATCTCGCTGCCACACTTGTCGCACTCCAGGCTCGGGCCTTCGTAGCCCTTGATGCGATAAGTGCCTTCTTCGATCTCGTAGCCGGCACAGTCCGGGTTGTTGCCGCAGATGTGCAGCTTGCGCTTTTCATCCAGCAGGTAGGCGTCCATCGCCGTACTGCAGATCGGGCAGCGATGCTTGCCACGCAGCACCAGGGATTCCGACTCACCCTCGTCATCCGCGGCGATTTCGTCGCCCGGCACCAGGTTGACTGTCGCCTTGCAGCGCTCCTTGGGTGGCAGGCTGTAGCCCGAGCAACCGAGGAACACGCCGGTCGAGGCGGTACGGATTTGCATCGGGCGACCGCAGGTCAGGCACGGGATATCGGTCATGACCGGCTGGTTGGCGCGCATGCCGCTGTCTGGGCTTTCGGCCACTTCGAGCTTCTTCTTGAAGTCGCCGTAGAACTCGTCGAGAACGTTTTTCCAGTCGCGCTCGCCCTGGGCCACATCGTCGAGGTTCTCTTCCATACCGGCGGTGAAGCCGTAATCCATCAGGTTCGAGAAGCTCTCGGACAAACGCTCGGTAACGATGTCGCCCATCTTTTCCGAATAGAAACGACGGTTGTGCAGCGCCACATAACCGCGATCCTGGATGGTGGAGATGATCGCTGCGTAGGTCGAAGGACGACCGATGCCGCGCTTTTCCATTTCCTTGACCAGGCTGGCTTCGGAGTAACGGGCCGGTGGCTTGGTGAAATGCTGGGTCGGATCAAGCTTGATCAGCTTCATCACGTCGCCCTGGGCCATGTCCGGCAGGACGTCGTCATCCCCAGGCTTGGTGATCTGCGGCATGACGCGGGTATAGCCGTCGAACTTCAGGATGCGGCCCTTGGCGCGCAGCTCGAAGTCGCCGGCACCAACGCTGACCGTGGTCGACAGGTATTGCGCCGGCAGCATCTGGCAGGCCAGGAACTGGCGCCAGATCAACTCGTAGAGACGCTCGGCATCGCGCTCCATGCCCGACAGCTTGCTTGGCTCGGTGTTGGCGTCGGACGGACGAATCGCTTCGTGCGCCTCCTGCGCGCCTTCCTTGCTGCTGTAGACGTTCGGTGTGTCCGGCAGGTACTTCTTGCCGAACTCGCTTTCTATATAAGTGCGCGCCATCGCCACGGCATCGACCGAAAGGTTGGTCGAGTCGGTACGCATATAAGTGATGTAGCCGGCTTCGTACAGACGCTGGGCCATCATCATGGTTTTCTTCACGCCAAAGCCCAGGCGATTGCTCGCGGCCTGTTGCAACGTGGAGGTGATGAACGGCGCCGACGGCTTGCTGCTGGTCGGCTTGTCTTCGCGCTTGACGATGCTGTAGCTGGAAGCCTTGAGCTTCTCCAGCGCAGCCATGGCCTGGGCTTCGTTGAGCGGCTTGAAGGCCTCGCCCTTCTCCCGGGCCACGTCGAAGCGCACGGTAGCGCCCTTGGCGGTGCCGAGGTCGGCGTGGACTTCCCAGTACTCTTCAGGGATGAACGCACGGATCTCCCGCTCGCGTTCCACCACCAGTTTCACGGCGACCGACTGCACGCGACCGGCCGACAGGCCGCGGGCGATCTTGGCCCACAGCAGGGGCGAGACCATGTAGCCCACCACGCGATCGAGGAAGCGACGCGCCTGTTGAGCATTGACCCGATCGATATCCAGTTCGCCCGGCTGGGAGAAGGCTTCCTGGATGGCCTTCTTGGTAATTTCGTTGAACACCACGCGCTTGTAGCGGCTGTCATCCCCACCAATGGCTTCGCGCAGGTGCCAGGCAATGGCTTCCCCTTCGCGGTCCAAGTCCGTCGCGAGATAGATGGTGTCGGCATCCTTGGCGAGTCGGCGCAGCTCTTCGATGACCTTTTCCTTGCCCGGGAGGATCTCGTACTTGGCTTTCCAGCCGTGTTCCGGATCGACCCCCATGCGTGAGACCAGCTGCTTGCGCGCCTTGTCTTTCGGCGACAGCGCCGGCGCTTCACCGGCAGCAGCCTTGCCGCGCTTGGCGGCTGGCTCCTTGCTGGCGCTAGCCGAACCGCTGGTGGGCAGGTCTCGGATATGGCCGATACTCGACTTCACCACGTATTGGTCGCCCAGATACTTGTTGATGGTCTTGGCCTTAGCCGGGGATTCCACAATGACCAGCGATTTGCCCATGGATCAGAAAATTCCTGAATTCTAAAAAGTGAAAGGCGGTTGGCGCCTGACGCGGCACCGCTATATATAGTGGCTGCAAGGTGAGGTCAAGCGCAGGGTTGCCCGCATACAGGCCTCAAGGCTTGGAAAAAATGCTCTCCTCGGCCTGCACCAAAGCAAAGCGTGGCACCTGTTCGCCGTCAACCTCGACGGACTCCTCGAACATGCTCAAGGGACGCACCCAAAAGCCGTAATCGCCATACAGGGCTTGATAGAAGACCACTTCTTCCTCGGTCTCGGAATGCCGCGCGATGCTGAATACGCGGTACTGCGGACCTTTGTAATGCTGGTAGAGCCCAGGTTGTATCGGCATGCTTGGCACTCACTCAAATCTTTTCAAAATAAAAACAAAATCTTTTTTTTACTAAACCCGAAAAAACAAAAACCGGGGCACTTGGCCCCGGCTTCCATCAACGCAACGCTTAGACGCGTTCGAAGACAGTGGCGATGCCCTGGCCAAGGCCAATGCACATGGTGGACACACCAAAGGTGCCGCCATTCTGCTTCATGACGTTGAGCAGCGTGCCGGAGATACGCGCACCGGAGCAACCGAACGGGTGACCCAGGGCGATCGCGCCGCCGTGCAGGTTAACCTTCTCGTTCATCTTGTCGAGCACTTTCAAATCTTTCAGCACTGGCAGGGCCTGTGCGGCGAAAGCTTCGTTGAGTTCGAAGAAGTCGATATCGGCAATACCCAGGCCTGCGCGCTTCAAGGCTTTCTGCGTGGCCGGTACTGGACCATAGCCCATGATCGCCGGGTCCACACCCGCCACGGCCATCGAACGAATCACCGCCATCGGCTGGATACCCAGGTCCTGGGCACGTTGGGCCGACATCACGATCATGCACGAGGCACCATCGGTGATCTGCGACGAGGTACCGGCTGTCACGGTGCCGCCCTTCGGATTGAATGCCGGCTTGAGGGCCGCCAGGCTTTCCAGGGTGGTTTCCGGACGAATGGTTTCGTCGTAGTCGAACAGCTTCAGGAAACCGTTCTCGTCGTAGCCCTGCATCGGGATGATCTCATCCTTGAACTTGCCTTCCACGGTCGCCTTGTGGGCGAGCTGGTGGGAGCGCACGCCAAAGGCGTCCTGCTGTTCGCGGGTGATGCCGTGCATTTTGCCAAGCATTTCCGCTGTCAGGCCCATCATGCCCGAGGCTTTTGCCGCGTACAGCGACATGTGCGGGTTCGGATCGACGCCGTGCATCATGCTCACGTGGCCCATGTGCTCGACACCACCGACGACGAACACGTCACCGTTGCCGGTCATGATCGCCTGGGCGGCAGTGTGCAGTGCGCTCATGGACGAACCGCACAGGCGGCTGACGGTCTGGCCCGCCGCCGTGTGAGGGATCTGGGTCATCAGCGAGGCCATGCGGGCGATGTTCCAGCCCTGCTCCAGGGTCTGGTTCACACAGCCCCAGATCACGTCTTCGACTTCGTTGGGGTCGACCTTGACGTTGCGCTCCAGCAGTTTGCTGATCAGGTGCGCCGACATGTCCTCGGCGCGGGTGTTGCGGTGCATGCCGCCCTTGGAGCGGCCCATCGGCGTACGACCGAAGTCGACAATCACGACGTCTCTAGGATTCAAGCTCATAAATGTTCTCTCGCTCTAGTCGTTGGGCGCTTAACCGAAGAAGCTCTGGCCGTTCTTGGCCATTTCACGCAGCTTCGCGGTCGGGTGGTACAGCGCGCCCAAATCAGCGTACTGGTCAGCCAGGGCAACGAACTCGGCGACACCGATCGAATCGATGTAGCGCAGCGCACCGCCACGGAATGGAGGGAAACCGATACCGTAGACCAGACCCATGTCGGCTTCGGCGGCGGTTTCGACAATGCCGTCTTCCAGGCAACGCACGGTTTCGAGGCACAGCGGGATCATCATCCAGTTGATGATGTCCTCGTCGGTGACTTCGCGCTGCTCGTAGACAATCGGCTTGAGCACTTCCAGCACCGACGAGTCGGCGACTTTCTTCTGCTTGCCGCGCTTGTCGGTCTCATAGGCGTAGAAGCCCTTGCCGTTCTTCTGGCCCAGGCGCTTGGCTTCGTAAAGCACGTCGACAGCCGAACGACGGTCGTCCTTCATGCGGTCCGGGAAACCTTCGGCCATGACATCGCGACCGTGGTGGCCGGTGTCGATGCCGACCACGTCCATCAGGTACGCCGGGCCCATCGGCCAGCCGAATTTTTCCATGATCTTGTCGATGCGCACGAAGTCCACACCGGCGCTGACCAGCTTGGCGAAACCGCCGAAGTACGGGAACAGCACGCGGTTGACCAAGAAGCCCGGGCAGTCGTTGACGACGATCGGGTTCTTACCCATTTTCTTGGCGTAGGCCACGGTGGTGGCAACGGCGTGTTCGCTGGACTTCTCGCCACGGATCACTTCCACCAGCGGCATCATGTGCACCGGGTTGAAGAAGTGCATGCCGACGAAATTCTCCGGACGCTTGAGGGCCTTGGCCAGCAGCGAAATGGAGATGGTCGAGGTGTTCGAGGCCAGGATGGTGTCCTCTTTGACCTTGTCTTCGACTTCAGCCAGTACCGCCTGCTTGACCTTCGGGTTCTCGACAACGGCTTCGACCACCAGGTCGACATGGCCGAAATCGCCGTAGGACAGGGTCGGACGAATGCCGTTGAGCACTTCGGCCATCTTCGCAGCGGTCATGCGACCTTTGTCGACACGGCCGACCAGCAGCTTGGCGGCTTCGGCCAGGCCTTGCTCGATCCCGTGTTCGTTGATGTCCTTCATCAGGATCGGCGTGCCTTTGGACGCCGACTGGTAGGCGATACCGCCCCCCATGATGCCGGCGCCGAGCACGGCGGCCTGCTTCACGTCACTGGCGATTTCGTCGTAGGCCTTGGCCTTTTTCTTCAGTTCCTGGTCATTGAGGAACAGACCGATCAGGCTTTGCGCAGCCGAGGTCTTGGCCAGCTTGACGAAGCCGGCGGCCTCGACTTCCAGAGCCTTGTCACGGCCGAAGTTCGCGGCTTTCTGGATGGTCTTGATCGCTTCGACCGGCGCCGGGTAGTTAGGGCCTGCCTGACCGGCCACGAAACCCTTGGCGGTTTCGAAGGCCATCATTTGTTCGATGGCGTTGAGCTTGAGCTTTTCCAGCTTCGGCTGACGCTTGGCCTTGTAATCGAACTCGCCGCTGATGGCGCGCTTGAGGGTTTCAAGGGCCGCTTCCTGGAGCTTGCCAGGTTCGACCACGGCATCCACGGCACCGACCTTCAACGCGTCTTCAGCACGGTTTTCCTTGCCCGCGGCAATCCACTCGATGGCATTGTCGGCACCGATCAGGCGCGGCAGGCGCACGGTGCCGCCGAAGCCTGGGTAGATGCCCAGCTTGACTTCCGGCAGGCCGATCTTGGCCGTGGTGGACATGACGCGGTAATCCGCCGCCAGGCACATTTCCAGGCCGCCACCCAGGGCGATGCCGTTGATGGCCACGACGGTCGGTACGTTGAGGTCTTCGAAGTCGCTGAAAATACGGTTGGCTTCGAGGTTGCCAGCGATCAGTTCGGCATCGGGCAGCTTGAAGTTGTCGACGAATTCGGTGATGTCGGCGCCGACGATGAACACGTCCTTGCCGCTGCTGACGATCACACCCTTGATCGAAGCATCTGCCTTGATAGTGTCCACAGCCTGACGCAATTCATTCAGGGTTAGACGGTTGAACTTGTTGACGGACTCACCCTTGAGGTCGAATTTCAATTCGACGATGCCACTTTCAAGAGCCTTAACCGTGATGGCTTTACCTTCGTAAATCATCAACTGATCTCCACGATATGGAAGCTGAACAGTACACGTTGAACGCTGACCACTGGTTCGGCATTGACGTTTACCGTCGATGCTACGCCAATCCGCCAGGCACACCCGTCAACGCGATAGTCGGGGTCTGTAGGAGCATTCTGAAAATACAAACGCTCAATTCATACGCCCGTTTGATTTGGGTACGTCACCTTCACGGAATTTCCGACAATTGTCAATCGCCCTAAACACAGGCGTGAACGCGACTTCACGGTCATTTCCGTACCGTACGGATCCGCAACACGGCGCCGCATGAGCAGCTATTCATAGGATCAATAATTAGAAAAATCGCCCTAATTCCAGACATATCGGATCCAGCGGTCTACGCTGTCGGGACGCGATTGAAAATTGGGAACAAAGGACGTTACGAACGCACGTCCTGACACGAGATTGTTTACCGGCCTGCCTGGCCAACCCGCCCGATGAGACTGTCGGGCTTTTTTATGCCGGTAGGCGCTGCCGAAGGCTGCGATCTTTCGCTTGAGACTCAATGGCCTGGGTAAAGATCGCAGCCTCGCTTCGCTCGACAGCTCCTACGGGAGGACAAACTATGAGATTCAGGCCAGCGCCTTGAGGGTGCTGGCAATGTCTTGCAAAACACTGGCTTCGCCCTTCTCGCCCCAGTACAAGGCGATCATTTGCCGATCGGCTTCGACCTTGTAGACGTTGGCCGGCAGTTTTTCGAAATGATTGAGCAGGGACTCATCCTGGCAGACTTCTCGCCACTGGTTGACCCAGACGCCTGGCGCAGTCTGCCAATAGCTCCAGACAGCCGGCTCCTTGCCACGCCGGGGCCGGTGGTACTGGGCGCAGGGGTTTGGCGGCTGCTGGCCGAGCCAGTGCGGCCACTCCTGCGGCGCCAGTTGCATGGCCAGGCCCAGGCGTCGCGCCTCCATGCGCAGGGCCATGCGACCGCTCTGAACACGGGACGGACGCAACCATGCCAGCGGACTTAACACCACCAACAGGATTGACACCACTATCCAGACCGTCATATTCGTACTCCCGAATTCTGATGAGCCCATTGAGCCACGTCGCCGTCAATGCGCTTGAAACCAGCCATACTTACCGTATCGCAATTCTCTGGAGTGCTTTCCATGTACTACGAACACGTTCTGGTCGCCGTCGACCTCACTGAAGAATGCGATCCGGTCGTCAAGCGCGCCCTCGCCCTTTGCGAAAGCCGGGACACCAAGCTGTCGCTGGTGCACATCGTCGAACCAATGGCCATGGCCTTCGGCGGCGACGTGCCCATGGACCTTTCCCAGTTGCAACAGCAGCAATTCGACCAGGCCAAGGAACGCCTTGACCGACTGATCGTGAAATACCCTGCCCTGAAGAAGGAATTCAGCCACCTGACCTACGGCCAGCCGCGCCAGGAGATCCATCACCTGGCCAAGGAACAGGGCTGCGACCTGATTGTGGTCGGTAGCCATGGTCGCCACGGCCTGGCGCTGTTGCTGGGCTCGACCGCCAACGACGTGCTGCATGGCGCGCCTTGCGATGTGTTGGCGGTGCACCTGGTCAAGCGCACATAACCCCAGACCCTGACCTTGTGGGAGCGAGCCTGTGGGAGCAAAGCTTGCTCCCACAGGCTCACCCCTACAGGGGAATAGCGTTTCAAATAGAAATCCCGGTGCTCGCCACGCAACACCGGGATTTTTTTAACAGCGGATCAAGCGTCCAGTTCAGCCCAGCGCTCGACCAGTGCGTCCAGCTCGGCCTGCAACTGCTCCAGGTGCGCGATGACCTTGGCGGTTTCGGCAGCAGGTCGCTGGTAGAAGCCGGCATCAGCCATCTCCGCTTCCACCGCGGCGATCTGCTGTTCCTTCGCGTCGATGTCACCCGGCAGCGCCTCCAGCTCGCGCTGCAGCTTGTAGCTGAGTTTTTTCTTGGCCGGTGCCGGGGCCGTCGCGGCAGCCACCGGAGCTGGCTCGGCCTTGACCACGGCCGAATTCAGGTCGGCCTTGCCGGACTTGCTCTCGGTTACCCCCAGCAGACGCGGCGAGCCGCCCTGGCGCAGCCAGTCCTGATAGCCACCGACGTATTCACGCACCAGGCCTTCGCCTTCGAACACCAGGGTGCTGGTGACCACGTTGTCGAGGAATGCCCGGTCGTGGCTGACCATCAGCACGGTGCCGTTGAAGGTCAGCAACACCTCTTCCAGCAACTCCAGGGTTTCCACGTCCAGGTCGTTGGTCGGTTCGTCGAGCACCAGCAAGTTGGCCGGTTTGCTGAACAACTTGGCCAGCAACAGACGGGCGCGCTCGCCACCCGACAGCGCCTTGACCGGCGTACGGGCACGCTGGGGGCTGAACAGGAAATCGCCAAGGTAGCTCAGCACATGGCGGCTCTGGCCATCGATGTCGATGAAATCGCGGCCTTCGGCGACGTTGTCGATCACGGTCTTTTCCAGGTCCAACTGATGGCGCAACTGGTCAAAGTAGGCGACGTCGATCTTCGTGCCCTCCTCCACCTTGCCATTGGTCGGCACCAGGCCGCCGAGCATCAGCTTGAGCAAGGTGGTCTTGCCGGTACCGTTGGCACCCAGCAGGCCGATGCGATCGCCACGCTGCAGGACCATGGAGAAGTCCTTGATCAGGAACGGGCCGCCCGGGTGCGCGAAACTCACGTTCTCAAGGACCATCACCTGTTTGCCGGACTTGTCAGCGGTATCCAACTGAATGTTGGCCTTGCCGGTACGCTCGCGACGTTCACTGCGCTCCATGCGCAAGGCCTTGAGCGCCCGCACACGGCCTTCGTTGCGGGTGCGACGCGCCTTGATGCCCTGGCGAATCCAGACTTCTTCCTGGGCCAGTTTCTTATCGAACAACGCGTTAGCGGTTTCTTCCGCCGCCAGCGCCGCTTCCTTGTGTACCAGGAAGCTGGCGTAGTCGCCGTTCCAGTCGATCAGGCCGCCACGGTCCAGTTCAAGGATGCGGGTCGCCAGGTTCTGCAGGAAGGAACGGTCGTGGGTGATGAACAGCACCGCACCCTGGAAGTCCTTCAAGGCTTCTTCAAGCCAGGCGATGGCGCCGATGTCCAGGTGGTTGGTCGGTTCGTCGAGCAGCAGCAGGTCCGGCTCGGACACGAGGGCCTGGGCCAGCAGGACGCGACGACGCCAGCCGCCGGACAACTCGGCCAGGGTCTTGTCGGCCGGCAATTGCAGGCGGCTCAGGGTGCTGTCGACCAGTTGCTGCAGACGCCAGCCGTCTCGGGCTTCAAGGTCGTGCTGCACGTGCATCAACTTGTCCAGGTCGGCATCGGTGACGATGTTCTGGCTCAGGTGGTGGTACTCGGCCAACAGCGCGCCGACACCGTCCAGGCCTTCGGCGACCACGTCGAAAACGGTCCGCTCGTCGGCCACCGGCAGTTCCTGGGGCAATTCGCCGATTTTCAGGCCTGGCGCGCGCCAGACCGAGCCGTCATCGGGCTTTTGATCGCCCTTGACCAGCTTCATCATGCTGGACTTGCCAGTGCCGTTGCGGCCGATGATGCACACCCGCTCACCACGGGCGATCTGCCAGGACACCTTGTCCAACAACGGCATAGCGCCGAAAGCAAGGGACACATCGCTGAATTTGAGCAGGGTCATGAGCTTCTCCAAAAACCGGGCGCGCATTCTACCTGAGATGAGGCCTCAAGGGTCCGCCAATTTCGCCACCGAAGCACTCTGCATAACAAATGTTGCGAACTTGCATCGACGGCCCTGCAAAGCTTTCGCCGGCTGCTGGCAAAAGGCTAAGCTACAGATAGTTACCCTGGGTTACCCCTTGGGCTTGTCATGTTTTTTATGCCCGGACGTCTCATGCGCAGTCGCCTTTTCAGTGTTTTATCGTGTCTTTTTGTATGTGCCACTGCCGTTCAATCCGCGCAGGCGGTGGATATCTCCACTCAACGCCAATATTACGACGAGGCCAAGCGCGCCTTGGCCAAGGGTGATTCCGGCCCTTACTTTCGCTACAGCCAGGCCCTGCGTGATTATCCGCTGGAACCCTATCTGGCCTACGACGAATTGACCGCTCGCCTCAAGAGCGCCAGCAACGCCGAAATCGAGAAGTTCCTCGCCGAACACGGTGATCTGCCCCAGGCCAACTGGATGAAGTTGCGCTGGCTGCGCTGGCTGACCGAGCGCGGCGACTGGGAGACCTTCGTCAAGTATTACGACCCCAAGCTCAATTTCACCGAACTGGACTGCCTTAACGCCCAGTACCAGCTCAGCCATGGCTTGAAGGCCGAAGGCTATGCCAATACCGAAAAGCTGTGGCTCTCCGGTAAATCCCAGCCCCAGGCGTGCGATGCCTTGTTCGGCCTATGGGCCTCCCAGGGCCAGTTAACCGAACAGAAACGCTGGGAACGCACAAAACTGGCGGCCCAGGCCCGCAACTACCCGCTGGCCAACAGCCTGGTCAGCGGCCTGACCACCCTCGCCCCCCGCGGCAAGTTGCTGGTGGACGTGGCGCAAAAACCCGAGTTGCTCAACCAGCCCTCGCGCTTCATCCCGGCCGATGAACCGATGTCCGATATCGTCAGCCTCGGCCTGCGTCGCCTGGCCCGCCAGGATCCGGAAAAGGCCATGGCGCTGTTGGACGGCTACGCCAGCACCATGCATTTTTCCCGAGATGAAAAAGTCGCGATTGCCCGGGAAATCGGCCTGACGCTGGCCAAGCGCTTCGACAGCCGGGCCTTGGACGTGATGACGAAATACGACCCGGAACTGCGCGATGACACCGTTTCGGAGTGGCGCTTGCGCCTGCTGCTGCGCCTGGCCCGCTGGGACGATGCCTACCAACTGACCCGTCGCCTGCCGGAGTCACTGTCCAGCACCAATCGCTGGCGGTACTGGCAAGCCCGTACGCTGGAACTGGCGCAACCGCAGAACCCCGAGGCGCTGACGCTCTACAAGCACTTGTCCCGTGAACGGGATTTCTATGGTTTCCTGGCCGCCGACCGTTCCCAGTCGCCGTACTCGCTCATCAACAAGCCGCTGGTGATGAGCCAGGCGCTGATCAACAAAGTGCGCAACACCCCTGGCGTGCGTCGGGCGCTGGAATTTCATGCCCGTGGGGACATCGTCGACGGGCGTCGCGAGTGGTATCACGTCAGCCGTCATTTCAACCGGGACGAGATGGTCGCCCAGGCCAAACTGGCTTATGACCTGAAGTGGTATTTCCCGGCCATTCGCACCATCAGCCAGGCCAAGTACTGGGACGACCTGGACATCCGTTTCCCGATGGCCCACCGCGACACCCTGGTGCGCGAAGCCAAGATCCGCGGCCTGCATCCAAGCTGGGCGTTCGCCATTACCCGCCAGGAAAGCGCCTTCATGGACGACGCCCGCTCCGGTGTCGGTGCCGCCGGCCTGATGCAATTGATGCCTGGCACCGCCAAGGAAACCGCGCGCAAGTTCAGCATTCCCCTGGCCTCCCCACAGCAAGTGTTGAACCCGGACAAGAACATCCAGTTGGGCGCGGCCTATCTGAGCCAGGTTCACAGCCAGTTCAATGGTAATCGTGTCCTGGCTTCGGCGGCCTACAACGCCGGCCCCGGTCGCGTGCGCCAGTGGCTGCGCGGCGCCGACCACTTGAGCTTCGACGTCTGGGTCGAAAGCATTCCTTTCGACGAAACCCGCCAATACGTGCAGAACGTGTTGTCGTACTCGGTGATCTACGGCCAGAAACTCAACTCGCCGCAACCGCTGGTGGATTGGCATGAGCGGTATTTCGATGATCAGTGATTATTAGCGCAAGCTGTTCCTGAGAAGAGAAAATGCCCGCATCGAAAGATGCGGGCATTTCTTTTGCTCGCTTGCTGGACCTTGTGGGAGCGAGCTTGCCCGCGATGGCGGTGGCACCTTCAACATGGATGCAAGCTGGCTCACCGCTATCGCGAGCAAGCTCGCTCCCACAAGGGACCATACTTAGTCGGCTGCCGCCTCCAGGCCAACATTGAACTGCAACGCCGCCAACCGCGCGTACAGCGCATTGCTGGCAACCAGCTCCTGGTGAGTGCCCACCGCAACCACCTTGCCTTGATCCATCACCGCGATCCGGTCAGCGTTTTTCACCGTGGCCAGACGGTGGGCGATGACCAGGGTCGTGCGGTTTTTCATCAGGTTGGGCAGGGCTTGCTGGATCAGGTGTTCGCTTTGCGCATCGAGGGCGCTGGTGGCTTCGTCCAGCAGCAGGATCGGCGCGTCCACCAGCAACGCCCGGGCGATGGCCAGGCGTTGGCGTTGCCCCCCGGATAACCCGAGACCACCATCACCCAGGTGGGTCTGGTAGCCGTCGGGCATTTTTTCGATGAAATCGTGGGCGTGGGCAATCTGCGCGGCCTCACGCACCTGCTCGGACGTTGCGTCGGGGTTGCCGTAGCGGATGTTCTCTTCGACCGTGCCGAAAAACAGCGCCGGGTTTTGTGAAACCAGGGCGAAGTGGCGGCGCAAGTCCAGCGGATCGAGGCGAGTCAACGGCACGTCGTCGATCAGGATCTGCCCTTGCACCGGATCGTAGAAGCGCAGCAACAGGTCATACACCGTTGACTTGCCCGCACCGGAAGGCCCGACCAGGGCCAGGGTCTCGCCGGCCTTGATGGTCAGGTCGAGGCCGTCGACCGCATAGCTGTCCGGCCGGGAGGGATAGGAAAAACGCACGCCTTCGAGGCGCAGATCGCCCCGGACCCGCTCCGGCAAGGTGACAAGGCCTGAAGCCGGCGGCTGGATGATGTTCTCCGAACGCAGCAACTCGGCAATGCGCTCTGCCGCACCCGCCGCCCGTTGCAGCTCGCCGATCACTTCGCTCAGGGTGCCGAAGGCACTGCCGACGATCAGGCTGTAGAACACGAATGCCGCCAGCTCACCACCGGAAATCCGCCCGGCGATCACATCCATGCCGCCGACCCAGAGCATCACCCCCACCGCGCCCAGCACCAGCACGATCACCAGGGTGATCAGCCAGGCCCGCTGGGCGATGCGCTTGCGGGCAGTGTCGAAAGCCTGTTCCACCGTCACGGAGAATCGTTGTTCGTCCTGGACCTGGTGGTTGTAGGCCTGCACGGTCTTGATCTGGCCAAGGGTTTCGGAGACGTAGCTGCCGACGTCGGCAATGCGGTCCTGGCTCTGGCGCGACAAACTGCGCACCCGACGACCAAAGACCAGGATCGGCGCCAATACCAGCGGCAGGGCAATCACCACGATGCTGGTCAACTTGGGATTGGTGATGAACAACAGCACGATGCCGCCCACCACCATCAAGGCGTTGCGCAAAAACAACGACAGCGACGAACCGATCACCGATTGCAGCAAGGTCGTATCGGCGGTCAGCCGCGACTGGATTTCCGAACTGCGGTTGTTTTCGTAGAAACCGGGGTGCAAGTACACCAGATGGTTGAAGACCTGCCGCCGGATATCGGCCACCACCCGCTCGCCGATCCAGGACACCAGGTAAAACCGCGAAAACGTACCGATCGCCAACCCCACCACCAGCACCATGAACAGGCCGATGGATTGATTGAGCAGGTGCGGCGAGCGGGTCATGAAGCCCTGGTCCACCAGCAACCGGATGCCTTGGCCCATGGACAAGGTAATACCGGCGGTGACAATCAGGGCCAGCAAGGCGCCGGCGACCTGTTTGCGGTAAGGGGCGATGAAGCCGCTGGCCAGGCGTATGGCACGGCGATGTCGGGAAGAAAGCATCAAGGGCATCCGATAATGCAGCAGGAAAAAGGCCGGCCAGCGACGCCAAAGCGTAGCGGAACCAAATTGAATCAGAATGAGTCGGGTTAAATATGACCACAACGACTAGAGGCTAGATGTTATCGGTCTAAAGTCTGGCTGGAAACGCAACTATGTTTCTGATTGAGTGGAGGTGTCGCCATGAACCTACAAGGAGTGTCATGGCTCGGTCACCTGGCGACATTAAAGTAGGCACACAACCTGATGAGGAGACAGGCCATGTCCTTGCAACACAGCAGCGACGACAAGATTCAAGTAATCCGCACGCAACCGGACCAGTCTCTGGGCTGCTCGTTCATCGACGCCCAAGGGCGCGAAGTACCGATCACCGAAGACATGATCCAGAAAGCCTGCAGCGAGCTGGAAAAACGACTGGTCAAGCCTGCCGAACAAAAGTGATACAGCCCGTCTCGATTGAACCCGACCTTGATGTCGGGTTTTTTATGCCTGCCGACTTTGCAGGCGCCTGTGGCACGCGGGACTGCGTTGTAGGAGCTGTCGAGCGGAGCGAGGCAGCGATCTTTCCACTGACGCTTGGATTCCAAGTGAAAGATCAAAAGATCGCAGGCTTCGCCAGCTCCTACACCGCCGAGCGGGAGCAAGCTCCCTCGCCACAAGAGCGCACCGCCCTTAAAGGGTGGTGGCACCCAGCGCTGTCACGATCTGTTGCAAGGCCGCCGACTGCCCCTCGATACGAACCTTCAGGCTGTCGATTTCCCGCCGTGGCGGATAATGCTTGCGCAAGGCGTCGAACGCGCTGCGTTGCTCGCTGACCGTGCCCACCAGGCTGCGGCGAAAGTTCGCGTCGTCGCCACGGGGGTCGTACACACTCCGGCACAACGCCGCCAAGGCCCAGGCCGGGTCGGTTGCGGCATCCAGGGTGATGCCACCCAGCCAAGGTCGAGGCAACAGGTCGCTGAGGCTGACCTCAACCGGCCGCTCCAGGAAAGCGCACAAGGCCTGGTAGATCTGGGCGGTGCCGCGCTGGCGGCCATCAAGGCTGTAACCGGCAATGTGCGGGGTGGCGATCAAGCACAAATCGGCCAAGTCCACATCCACGGTGGGTTCCTGCTCCCAGACATCCAGCACCGCTTGCAGGTCTTCGCGTTCCAGCAACACTTCGCGTAGCGCGGCGTTGTCGATCACCGGGCCGCGGGCCGCGTTGATCAGCCAGGTCCCGGGCTTGAGCTGGTTCAGACGCGCCTCGTCGAACAGGTGCCAGGTCGGTTGCTCGCCGTCGTGGGTCAACGGTGTGTGCAGGCTGATCACATCGCACTGCTCGATGATCTGTTCCAGGCTCACATAGTCGCCCCCCTCGGCGGCCTGGCGCGGCGGATCGCAGACCTTTACGGTCCAGCCCAGCCCCTTGAGCACCTCGATCAACCGCCCGCCCACCTGGCCTGCGCCGACCACGCCGAAGGTTCGTTGCTCGAGTTGTGCGCCTTCGATTTCCGCCAGGGTCATCAGGCTGCCCAGCACATAGTCCACCACGCCACGGGCATTGCAGCCCGGCGCGCTGGCCCAGCGGATACCGGCCTCGGCTAGATAGTCCAGGTCCAGGTGATCGGTGCCGATGGTGCAGGTGCCGACGAAGCGCACCTTGCTGCCTTCCAGCAGGGCCCGATTGACCTGGCTGACCGAACGCACCAGCAGCACGTCGGCTTGCTCGACCATCGTCCGGTCGAGCCCCCGGCCCGGTACCCGGCGGATTTCGCCGAATCCTTGGAAAAATGCATCTAGCAGGGGGATGTTTTCGTCGGCGACGATCAGCATGGCGGAGCTCCTTTGGCGGGAGGGGCAGTGTAGGCGTTCCGTTGGGCCTGTGCATTACCCGGAGCGAATGATGTTGTGGCATGGGAATGTATGTGGGAGCAAAGCTTGCTCGCGATGCCGGCGCCTCGGTTCCTCGGCAGACCGCATCATTTTCATCGCGGGCAAGCCTTGCTCCCACAGGTGCTCGAAAACTGAAAAAACGATTACAAATCCACAACACAGGTTTTTTCCTGACCACTGTGTCAAGGCGTAGAATTCGCCGCCTTGCGCTTAACCTTTTCGGACGCTTTCCCTGTGAACCCTGCAATCGATACCGCCACCACCCTCTCCCGCCCGGCCCGCGTTCGCCTTGAACTCAGGACCTTGCTGGCCCTGGCCTTGCCGATCATGGTGGCGCAACTGGCAACCACCGCCATGGGGTTTGTCGATGCGGTGATGGCCGGTCGGGTTGGCCCGCGGGACCTGGCGGCCGTAGCCCTGGGCAACTCGATCTGGGTGCCGGTGTTCCTGTTGATGACCGGCACATTGCTGGCGACCACGCCGAAAGTTGCCCAGCGCTTCGGTGCCGGTACGTTCGACGAGATCGGGCCGCTGGTGCGCCAGGCGCTGTGGCTGGCGTTGGTGGTGGGGTTGATCGCCACACTGGCGCTGTTCAGCGCCGAACCGATCCTGCACATCATGAATGTCGACCCCGAACTGATTGGCCCATGCATGGAATACCTGCGGGGCATCGGCACGGGCCTGCCGGCCGTGGCGCTGTATCACGTACTGCGCTGCTTCAGCGACGGCCTGGGGCGCACGCGGCCGGCGATGGTGCTGGGGCTGTGCGGGCTGGCGCTGAACATTCCGCTCAATTACATCTTCATCTATGGGCACCTGGGCGTGCCCGCCATGGGCGGCGTCGGTTGCGGCTGGGCCACGGCCATCGTGATGTGGGTCATGGCCCTGGGCATGGCCGGTTGGGCTCGCTGGGCGCCGGCCTATCAGTCGAGCCGGCTGTTCAGCCGTTTCGACTGGCCGCAATGGGCGGTCATCAAGCGCCTGCTGGGCATCGGCTTGCCGATTGGCATTGCGGTGTTCGCCGAATCGAGCATTTTCGCGGTGATCGCGCTGCTGATCGGCAGCCTCGGTGCCACGGTGGTGGCTGGGCACCAGATCGCGCTGAACTTCAGTTCCCTGGTGTTCATGATCCCCTACTCCCTGGGCATGGCCGTCACGGTGCGGGTCGGCCAGGCCCTGGGCCGTCGTCAGCCTCGCGAAGCGCGCTTCGCCGCTGGGGTGGGCATGGGCACGGCCCTGGCGTATGCCTGCCTGTCGGCGAGCCTGATGTTCGCACTGCGCGGGCCCATCGCGGCGATCTATACCGCCGATCCGGTGGTGATCGACGTGGCTTCGATGCTGATCGTCTATGCGGCGCTGTTCCAGTTTTCCGATGCGATCCAGGTCACGGCGGCAGGCGCGTTGCGCGGCTTCCAGGACACCCGGGTGACGATGATCCTGACCCTGTTCGCCTATTGGGGCATCGGCCTGCCGGTGGGTTATGCCCTGGGCCTGACCGACTGGCTCGGCGCGGCCAGCGGCCCGAGCGGATTGTGGCAAGGCTTGATCGTGGGCTTGAGTTGCGCGGCGCTGATGCTGTCGATCCGCCTGGCACGCAGCGCGCGCAAGCAGATCCGCATCAGCCGCTCGACGGATTAAGCGAGTTTCTTGCGGATCCAGTAGAGGTAAGTGCCTGCTTCCTCCTGCTGGGCCACCAGTTCGTGGTCCAGGAACACGCAAAACTTGGGGATGTCGCGGCGGGTCGAGGGGTCGGTGGCGATGACTTTCAGCAGCCCGCCGGGGACCAGGTCGCGGATGTGCTGGTGCAGCATCATCACCGGTTCCGGGCAATTGAGCCCCGTGGCATCCAGCGTGCCGTCCACCGGCGTGTCGTTCATTTCACTCATGTTCTACTCCTGAAACTGGCCGGTATTGTCGCGCAATGTCGGTTCTGAGCAAAGCCTGTGGGGCGGCAAACATGTGAGAGCAAGACTGTGGGAGCAAGGCTTGCCCGCGATGCAGGCACCTCGATCTCCGGACCGCGTCATCGTTCATCGCGAGCAAGCTTTGCTCCCACAGCTTTGCTCCCACGGGGCTTTTTCGTATCCAACCGCCGCAGATGGCACGTCACTTCCTCGCGATCGTGGTACAGCTGCTTGCAACCGATCTCGACCTTGATCCCCCGAGCCTTGAACCCCTCGGCGATGCGTTCGAGCAGGCGCATGACCTCGGCATAGCGCTGTTTCATCGGCAGCTTGAGGTTGACCACGGCCTCGCGGCAATGCCCTTCGCCAATCCACTCTTCCAGCATCGCCGCGTTGCGTGCCGGTTTCTCGACGATATCGCAGACCATCCAGTCCACCGGCTGCTTGGGCTTGAACGTGAAGCCGTCTGCCATCAGATGCTGCACCAGGCCGGTGTCCATCAGGCTTTCGGCCATCGGGCCATTGTCGATCGCGGTCACCAGCATGCCCCGGTTGACCAGTTGCCAGGTCCAGCCACCCGGCGCGGCGCCGAGGTCCACGCCGGTCATGTCGCTGTGCAGGCGCTCGTCCCACTGGTCCCGGGGAATGAAATGGTGCCAGGCCTCTTCAAGCTTGAGAGTGGAACGGCTCGGCGCTTCCCGGGGAAACTTCAGGCGGGGAATGCCCATGGGCCACATCGCCGAGTTATCGGATTCGGCCAGGCCCAGGAACACTTCGCGGCCACTCTTGAAAGTCAGCAGCAGGCGCGGCTTGCGCGGGTCGTCCACCAGCTTGCCGGCGCCAATCAGCGCCTTGCGCAACGGGCCTTCGAATTTTTTGCAGAAGTTCGACAGTTCCTTGCCGTCGTTGGTATCCACCACTTCCAGCCACAGGCTGCCACAGGTCGGGAAAGCGGCCATGTGGGCCAGGATGACGCTGATGCGATCGGTTTCCGGCAAATCGATGAACGTACCGCGCGCCCACTGGCGCGGAAAAATCAGTTCGGCGAAGCGCTGGCCGCCCATCAGCCGCTCGGCGCCGTCGTCCTCGGTGCAGACAAACTCAGCGCAGGCACTGGCCGGTTTGGCCTTGGCGTAGCCGGCCACGTTGAGCCGGGCCGCGTGTTCGGCGATCTCGGAACAGACCTCGCCTTCGAAGCCCGGCCGGCAGTGCATGAAAAGCGTGTTCATTGAAACTCCGTAGCAAAGCCTGTCACGAAAACCGCCGCATGATAGCGGAGTTCGGAACCGCGAACCTGCCCATAGAGTCCAGTGATTAGTCATACGCTCAAAACAGGGCTAGGTTAAAGGCTCTGTCCGTTCCGTCAGTCCGTAGCCGTGCGGACTCAAAGGAGTGATTTCAATGCCGTCCCTCGATAGCCTGAAAACCCTTAAAACACTGCAAGTCGACGCCAGGACCTACCACTACTTCAGCCTGCCGGATGCCGCCCGAAGCCTGGGTGACCTGGACAAACTGCCCATGTCGTTGAAGGTGCTGCTGGAAAACCTGCTGCGCTGGGAAGATGAAAAAACCGTCACCGGCACCGACCTCAGGGCCCTGGCCGGTTGGCTCAAGGAGCGCCGTTCCGACCGCGAGATTCAATACCGCCCGGCACGGGTGTTGATGCAAGACTTCACTGGCGTCCCCGCCGTGGTCGACCTGGCCGCCATGCGCGCCGCCATGGAAAAGGCCGGCGGCGATCCCCAGCGGATCAACCCGCTGTCGCCGGTGGACCTGGTGATCGACCACTCGGTGATGGTGGACAAATTCGCCAGCAGCCAGGCGTTCGAGCAAAACGTCGACATCGAAATGCAACGCAACGGCGAACGCTACGCCTTCCTGCGTTGGGGCCAGAGCGCTTTCGACAACTTCAGCGTGGTGCCGCCGGGCACTGGCATCTGCCATCAGGTCAACCTCGAATACCTGGGCCGCACCGTGTGGACCAAAGAGGAAGACGGTCGCACCTACGCGTTCCCGGACACCTTGGTGGGCACTGACTCCCACACCACCATGATCAATGGCCTCGGCGTACTGGGCTGGGGCGTCGGTGGGATCGAGGCGGAAGCCGCCATGCTCGGCCAGCCGGTGTCGATGCTGATTCCCGAGGTCATCGGCTTCAAACTGATCGGCAAGTTGCGCGAAGGCATCACCGCCACCGACCTGGTGTTGACCGTCACGCAGATGCTGCGCAAGAAAGGTGTGGTGGGCAAGTTCGTCGAGTTCTATGGCGACGGTCTGGCCGACCTGCCGCTGGCCGACCGCGCCACCATCGCCAACATGGCGCCGGAATACGGCGCCACCTGCGGCTTCTTCCCGGTGGACGATGTGACCCTGGACTACTTGCGCCTGTCGGGACGCCCAGCGGAAACGGTGAAATTGGTCGAGGCCTATTGCAAAGCCCAGGGCCTGTGGCGCTTGCCCGGCCAGGAACCGGTGTTCACCGACACCCTGGAGCTGGACATGGGCAGCGTCGAGGCCAGCCTCGCCGGACCGAAACGCCCGCAGGACCGGGTCTCGCTGCCGAATGTCGGCCAGGCTTTCAGCGACTTCCTGGGATTGCAGGTCAAACCCACCAGCAAAGAAGAAGGTCGCCTGGAAAGTGAAGGTGGCGGTGGCGTCGCGGTGGGCAATGCCGATCAGGTGGGCGAAGCCGAATACGAATTCGAAGGCCACACCCATCGCCTGAAAAACGGCGCGGTGGTGATTGCAGCGATCACCTCGTGCACCAACACCTCCAACCCCAGCGTGATGATGGCCGCCGGGCTGCTGGCGAAAAAAGCCGTGGAAAAGGGCCTGACCCGCAAGCCGTGGGTCAAGAGTTCCCTGGCCCCGGGCTCCAAGGTGGTCACCGACTACTACAAGGCGGCCGGCCTGACCGAGTACCTGGATAAACTTGGTTTCGACTTGGTGGGCTATGGTTGCACCACCTGCATCGGCAACTCCGGACCGTTGCCGGAGCCGATCGAAAAAGCCATTCAGAAAGCCGACCTGACGGTGGCCTCGGTATTGTCAGGCAACCGCAACTTCGAAGGCCGGGTACACCCACTGGTGAAGACCAACTGGCTGGCCTCGCCGCCGCTGGTGGTCGCCTATGCCCTGGCCGGCACGGTGCGTATCGACATCAGCAGCGAGCCGCTGGGCAACGACCGGGGCGGCAAGCCGGTATACCTGCGGGACATCTGGCCCAGCAGCCAGGAAGTGGCCGCCGCCGTGGCCCAGGTCAACACCAGCATGTTCCACAAGGAATACGCCGCCGTGTTTGCCGGTGACGAGCAATGGCAGGCTATCGAAGTGCCGCAAGCGGCGACTTACGTCTGGCAGGACGACTCGACCTACATCCAGCACCCGCCGTTCTTCGACGACATCGACGGACCGCCACCGGCCGTCAAGAACGTCGAAGGCGCCCGGGTCCTGGCCCTGCTGGGAGACTCGGTGACCACCGACCACATCTCCCCGGCCGGCAACATCAAGGCAGACAGCCCGGCCGGTCGCTACCTGCGCGAACAAGGCGTGGAGCCGCGAGACTTCAACTCCTACGGTTCCAGGCGCGGCAACCATCAGGTGATGATGCGCGGCACCTTCGCCAATATCCGCATTCGCAACGAAATGCTCGACGGCGAAGAAGGCGGCAACACGATCTACATTCCCAGTGGCGAACGAATGCCGATCTACGACGCCGCCATGCGGTACCAGGCCGCCGGCACGCCACTGGTGGTGATCGCCGGCCAGGAATATGGCACCGGCTCGAGCCGGGACTGGGCAGCCAAGGGCACGAACCTGCTGGGGGTCAAGGCGGTGATCGCCGAAAGCTTCGAGCGCATCCATCGCTCCAACCTGGTGGGCATGGGCGTGCTGCCGTTGCAGTTCAAGCTCGACCAGAACCGCAAGAGCCTGAACCTCACGGGCAAGGAAACCCTGGACATCCTCGGGCTCAACGACGTCGAACTGACGCCGCGCATGAACCTGCCCCTGGTCATTACCCGCGAGGACGGCAGCCAGGAACGAATCGAAGTGCTGTGCCGGATCGATACCTTGAATGAAGTGGAGTATTTCAAGGCCGGCGGGATCCTTCACTATGTGTTGCGGCAATTGATTGCCGGTTAAAGATAAGCGTCCCCTGTGGGAGCGAGCTTGCTCGCGATAGCGGTCGATCAGCCAATATCGATGTTGACTGACAGGCCCCTATCGCGAGCAAGCTCGCTCCCACAGGTTCTGCGGCTTACTGACCGTTATTAACGTCTTAAACAGGCGATGTTTTTGTATCGGCCTGCCTATAATCCCTCCGGCGCTCACGGAACAGAGCCAACCAACTGCTTGCCCCTTCCTGCGCATGAACCTGCATGGACACAAATGTGCTCTTTGCGCGACACGGTGGCGTCGAAGACCCGACGGCCGCTCTCGCCCAGAGCGCTCCCGCTAAAAGGATGTTGTATGCCCGCGTTACCCTGGCTTCACCTGGCCCTCCTTTCCATTGGCTACGGCCTGGCGCTGATCTACGGCCATTTGGCCTGGACGGCGGCCATCTCGGTCGCGCTGCTGCTGTTCGCCGGGTATGCGGTTCGCCAGCAGCAAACGCCGGTTGGCCAGTTTCTCGGGCATGCCCTGTTCCTGACCATGGCCCTGGCACTGGCCCTGCACTGGATGCCCGGTTTCTTCAATGGGCGGGTGATCCCGGCGCAACGCTTGACCGACGACGCCGCGCCATTTGCCATGTACCTCAACCAGGACAAGCCGCTGATCGGATTCTGGCTACTGCTGGCCTGTCCGTGGATCGTCGGCCGGCGCTCATTGCGCCTGTCGGCCCAGGCCACGGCACTGGGCCTGGCGTTGAGCGCGGTGCTGGCCCTCGGCGGGGCCGTGCTGCTGGGCATGATCCACTGGGCGCCGAAGTGGCCGGATCACGCCTGGTTATGGGTGCTCAATAATCTTTTATTGGTGACGCTCGTGGAGGAAGCGCTGTTTCGTGGCTACATTCAGGGAGGCCTGAGTCGGCGCTTCAAACATTTGCCCCATGGCGACAACCTGGCGCTGTTCCTGGCCTCGCTGCTGTTCGGCCTGGTACACGCTGGCGCAGGTTGGCAATGGGTGCTGCTGTCGGGCCTGGCGGGGGTCGGTTACGGCCTGGCGTACCGTTTTGGCGGCCTGGGCGCGGCGATTGCCACGCATTTTTTTCTCAACCTGCTTCATTTCGCCCTATTTACCTACCCGATGCTGGCGTGATAGCGACAAGCAAAAATAACTTCAATTAAAACCTGGCACCGCCGACAACCTTTCATAGCCTTTCAAAGCCTTGCGGATCTATACACCATGCGTAACAACCAGCCCGTCACACAACGCGAAAGGACCTTCCCGGCCCAGCAACGATTGATTTCGACCACCGACGCCAAGGGCGTGATCACCTACTGCAACGACGCGTTCGTTGACATCAGCGGGTATTCGAAGGAAGAACTGATTCGTTCGCCGCACAATCTCGTGCGCCATCCCGACGTCCCATCCGCTGTGTTCGCGCACATGTGGGGCACGCTCAAACAAGGCTTGCCATGGATGGGCATCGTCAAGAATCGCAGCAAGAACGGCGACCATTACTGGGTCAACGCCTATGTCACGCCCGTGTTCGAGGGCAATCAGGTGGTCGGCTACGAATCGGTGCGGGTCAAGCCCTCCGCCGAACAGATCGCCCGCGCCGAGGCGCTTTATCAACGTATCAACCAAGGCAAGTCCGCGGTTCCTGGCAGCGACAAATGGGTGCCCATACTGCAGGACTGGCTACCGTTTATCCTGGTCAGCCAGTTGAGTTTCATCGTCGGCGCTTTCCTGGATTCCTCCTGGGGCTTTGCTCTGGCCGCCGTGCTGTCGGTGCCCTTGGGGCTGATGGGCCTGCAATGGCAGCAACGCGGGATCAAGCGCCTGCTGCGTCTGGCCGAGCAAACCACGTCCGACCCGCTGATCGCACGGATGTATACCGACAGCCGCGGCGTCCAGGCACGCCTGGAGATGTCGATCCTCAGCCAGGAAGCGCGCCTGAAAACCTGCCTGACCCGCCTGCAGGACACCGCCGAGCACCTTAACGACCAGGCTCGCCAGTCCAACACCCTGGCCCATGACAGTTCCAGCGGCCTGGAGCGCCAGCGGGTGGAAACCGAACAGGTCGCCACGGCCGTCAACCAGATGGCGGCAACGACCCAGGAAGTCGCCAGCCACGTGCAGCGCACCGCCGATGCCACCCAGGAAGCCAACCGCTTGACCAGCCGCGGCCGCGACATCGCCGGCGAAACCCGCGAAGCCATCGAGCGCCTGTCAGTGGTGGTCGGCGAGACCGGGCAGACCGTGACCCAACTGGCCAAGGACAGCGACGAGATCGGTGGCGTGGTAGACGTGATCAAAGGCATCGCCGACCAGACCAACCTGCTGGCCCTCAACGCCGCCATCGAAGCGGCCCGCGCCGGGGAAATGGGCCGCGGCTTTGCCGTGGTAGCAGACGAAGTGCGGCAACTGGCACAACGCACCAGCGAATCCACCGGGCAGATCCACGCCCTGATCGCCAAGCTCCAGCAGACCGCCACCAACGCCGTGCAGACCATGGACGCCGGCCATCGCCAGGCCGAAGAAGGCGTGGCGCGGGTCATGGAAGCGGACGAGGCGCTGGTGGGGATCAGCGAAGCGGTGGCCCACATCACCGACATGACCACCCAGATCGCCGCCGCCACCGAGGAGCAAAGCTCAGTGGCCGAGGAGATCAGCCGCAACATCAGCAACATCTCGGAACTGGCTGACCAGACCTCCGGCCAGGCTCACAGCTCGGCGCTGCTGAGCGAAGAGCTGACCCGCACGGCCAACACGCAGTATTCGTTGGTGGAGCGGTTTAATCGCTGATAGATGTCGGTTTGATCAAAAAGCCCGGACAGCGAAAGCTTCCGGGTTTTTTGTTGCCTGATAAACCGCTATCGCGAGCAAGCTCGCTCCCACAGGGGTTGTGGGCCGCTCGTTCAAATGCATTCCAATGTGTGGAGCGGGCTTGCCGGCGATGAGGCCGGGACTGCCTGCCAGGAACACGCCGAAGAAACTCAGCCATCTTATTCGCCGCCACCTGTCAGCTCTGACAGTAGACAGCAATCGCCATCTCACTACCCTGCGAAAGGCAACAAAAAAAGGAACTCTCATGAACGGCGATTAACGAAGAGGGATTTCACATGGACAGCCATAGTTTTTTCATTCCACACAAAAAAACCCGAAAGCTTGCGGGAAATTCATTTACCTGGAACTTCGGCACAACCCCCATCAACGCCGAAAATACGCTCTTTTACCTGAATGTGTATCAATCCACGGGAGAGAAAAACTGGTCTTTCAGGGGGAGCACCGGTTCTGCGGAAGACGAAAACCACTCCAGCTTTGGCTTTTCGATTCCCTATGTCAGCGATGAAGTGATGGATGCCAGCTATACAATGGAGGGCGGGCTCAGGTTCTCTCACATCCATTCTATTCCTGCGCCGCCCGGTTTCACTGGTTTTAGAGTGGTCCGGGCGGACAAAGCGGATCTGACCATCAGGCTCGATCCTGTCAAAGGAACAGCAAAGGGCGATTTCACCGCGCTTTTCAGAACCGATGGCTATCGATTGAACCCGACGGGGACATTCGAATTGATCAGGGATGATCAGAAATAATATTTCGGGCTGGCAGCCTCTCTATCGCAAGCGAACTCGCACAGAGGGGTTGCCTTCCAATTGTGGAAGCGAGCTTGCTCGCGATAAGGCCGGGACTGCCTGCCAGGAACCTGCCGAAGAAACTCATCCATCTTATTCGCCGCCACCTGTCAACTCTGACAGTAGACAGCAATCCCCACGGCCCTACCCTGCGAAAGCCAGCAAGAAATTTTAATGCGCGGCAATTAACAGAGAGGGACTCACATGAACAGTCAAAGCTTTTTCATTCCCAAAGAGAAGACCCTGAAAGCCACAGGAAACTCATTTATCTGGAACCTCGGCACAGGTCCCGTCAGCGCCGAAAGTACATTGTTTTACCTGCATATATTTCCGCCCACGGGGGCGAAGAGTTGGGCCATTAGCGGAGGCACCGGCTCGGGTCCCGAGGAGAACTACTTCAGTTTCGGTTTTTCGATTCCCTACGTCAGCGATGAAATTATGGATGCCAGCTACACAATGGAAGGCGGGCTCACGTTTAATCACATCCACTCGATCCCCGCACCGCCCGGCTTCTATGGCTTTCAGGTGGTCAGTGCGGATAAAGCAGAATTAACCATCCGGCTCGACCCGATCAAAGGAACAGCCAAGGGCGACTTCACTGCCCTCTTCAAAACTTATCGACTGAACCCGACAGGGACATTTGATTTAATCCTCGGTGACTAAAAAGACTCATGCAAAGTGGCAAATCCTTACCGCAAACAGGTTCCCCCTCATGACTTGCCAGTTGGGGAGCCTGTCAGGCCGAGACAAACACTTCACTCCCGAATAAGAAACCCAGCCACTTTTTGCGCCGCCGCCTCCAGATGCTGCTCATGACTGAACCCCGACGCCTTCAGCGGCTTGAGGTCATGATCCCCCGCCACCAACCACAACACCTCGATGCTCGGTGACAAGGTGTAGCCCTGCACCGCCTCCCGATTGCCCAGCGCATCGCGCTCGCCCTGGACGATCAAGGTCCGGGTTTTCAACGCCGCCAGGTGCTCGACCCGTGGTTTCTCCGGCTTGCCCACCGCATAGAAGGGATACCCCAGGCACACCAGCGCATCGGCGCCCAACTCATCGGCCAGCAGGCTCGCCATGCGCCCGCCCATGGACTTGCCACCCACGGCCAGCCGCCCAGCGACATATGGCCGCACCGTGGCGTACACCTCCCGCCAGCTTTCCAGCAGCTTAGGTGCCGGATTGGGCGGACGCTTGCCCCCGTCCTGGCGCCGTTGGGCCATGTAGGGAAACTCGAAACGCAACACGTTGACACCATGCGCGGCAAGGCGCGCGGCCATGTCCTCCATAAAGCCACTGTCCATTGGCGCACCGGCACCATGGGCCAGGATCAGGGTCGGCGCCTTGGCGCTGGCGACCGATTGACCGGCTGTCCATAACCAGCCGTGTTCGGCTACACATCGCGCCCATTGATCCCCGTCAATACTGGCCTTGTGCTGTTTGTCCATGCTGACCTCGCTTTTAGTCTGCCTATAACTCCAGGCGAAGAACGCCGCACTGCCTTGCGCAGGCGCTCACTTCGGCTGAACCGTGGATGGGGAACCATGAACACTTCTATCAGTACCGCCTACAACTACAAGGTGGTCCGCCAATTCGCCATTATGACGGTGGTGTGGGGCATCGTCGGCATGGGGCTCGGGGTTTTTCTCGCCGCCCAATTGGTCTGGCCACAACTCAACTTCGATTTGCCATGGACCAGCTTCGGCCGCCTGCGCCCACTGCACACCAACGCGGTGATCTTCGCTTTCGGCGGCTGCGCCCTGTTCGCCAGTTCGTTCTATTCGGTGCAACGCACCTGCCAGACGCAGCTGTTCGCGCCGAAAATCGCCGCGTTCTGCTTCTGGGGCTGGCAACTGGTGATCCTGCTGGCGGCCATCAGCCTGCCACTGGGCTACACCAGTTCCAAGGAATACGCCGAGCTGGAATGGCCGATCGACATCCTGATCACCATCGTCTGGGTCGCCTACGCCATCGTGTTCTTCGGCACGCTGGCCAAGCGCAAGACCAAGCACATCTATGTGGGCAACTGGTTCTTCGGTGCGTTCATCATCACCGTGGCGATCCTGCACCTGATCAATAACGCCGAATTGCCGGTGAGCTTCACCAAGTCCTATTCGGCCTATGGTGGTGCAACCGATGCGATGGTGCAGTGGTGGTACGGCCACAACGCCGTGGGCTTTTTCCTCACCGCGGGCTTTTTGGGGATGATGTATTACTTCGTGCCGAAACAGGCCGAGCGCCCGGTGTATTCCTATCGCTTGTCCATCGTGCACTTCTGGGCGCTGATCACCCTGTACATCTGGGCAGGTCCCCACCACCTGCACTACACCGCGCTGCCGGACTGGGCACAGTCCCTGGGCATGGTGATGTCACTGATCCTGCTGGCGCCAAGCTGGGGCGGCATGATCAACGGCATGATGACCCTGTCGGGTGCCTGGCATAAGTTGCGCAGCGACCCGATCCTGCGGTTCCTGGTGGTGTCCCTGGCGTTCTACGGCATGTCGACCTTCGAAGGTCCGATGATGGCGATCAAGACCGTCAACGCCCTCTCCCACTACACCGACTGGACCATCGGCCACGTACATGCCGGCGCCTTGGGCTGGGTGGCAATGGTGTCCATCGGCGCGCTGTATCACATGATCCCGAAAATCTTCGGTCGCGAGCAGATGTACAGCATCGGCTTGATCAATGCGCACTTCTGGCTCGCGACCATCGGTACCGTGCTCTACATCGCCTCCATGTGGGTCAACGGCATCGCCCAGGGCCTGATGTGGCGTGCAATCAACGACGACGGCACGCTGACCTACTCCTTCGTCGAAACCCTGGTGGCCAGCCACCCAGGCTTCGTCGTGCGGTTGGTGGGCGGGGCGATCTTCCTCAGCGGCATGCTGCTGATGGCCTACAACACCTGGCGCACCGTGCAAGCTTCCCAGCCTGCCGAAGCCGCCGCTGCCGCGCAGATGGCCTGAGGAATCCACCATGAAACACGAAACAATCGAAAAAAACGTCGGCCTGCTGATGCTGCTGATGGTCCTGGCCGTGAGCATTGGCGGCCTGACCCAGATCGTGCCGCTGTTCTTCCAGGACGTGACCAACAAACCGGTGGACGGCATGAAGCCCTACACCGCCCTGCAACTGGAAGGCCGCGACATCTACATCCGTGAAGGCTGCGTCGGCTGCCACTCGCAGATGATTCGTCCGTTCCGCGCCGAGACCGAGCGCTACGGCCACTACTCCGTCGCCGGCGAAAGCGTCTGGGACCACCCATTCCTGTGGGGCTCCAAGCGTACCGGGCCGGACCTGGCACGGGTCGGCGCGCGCTACTCCGATGATTGGCACCGCGCCCACTTGTACAACCCGCGCAACGTCGTGCCCGAGTCGAAAATGCCGGCCTACCCATGGCTGGTGACCCAAGCGGTGGACAGCAGCCACACCGAAGGCAAGCTGCGCGCCATGCGCACCCTGGGCGTGCCGTACACCGACGACGACATCACCGGCAGTGTGGCCTCGCTCAAGGGCAAGACCGAAATGGATGCGCTGGTGGCCTACCTGCAAGTGCTCGGCACTGCCATCAAGAGCAAGAGGTGAGCCATGGTTCTTGAAATGAGTACTGGAATGATCCGCGGCCTGGGCACGGTCGTGGTGTTCATCGCCTTCATCGGCCTGACCCTGTGGGTATTCAGCAGCAAACGTCGTCCAGAGTTCGCCGAAGCGCGCCTGCTGCCGTTCGCCGACGAGCCACCTGCCGACATCACCACCCCCCAAGACCCTGCAACAAGGAGTACCCGGCCATGACCACCTTCTGGAGTACGTGGATCTGCGTACTGACCATCGGCAGCCTCATCGGCCTGACGTGGTTGCTGATCGGCACTCGCAAGGGCGAGACCAAGGGCAGCGTCGACCAGACCATGGGCCACAGCTTCGACGGCATCGAGGAGTACGACAACCCGCTGCCGCAGTGGTGGTTCCTGTTGTTCGCCGGCACCCTGGTGTTTTCCGTCGGCTACCTGGTCCTCTATCCGGGCCTGGGCAACTGGAAAGGCATCCTGCCAGGCTACGAGAACGGCTGGACCGGCGCCCATGAATGGGAAAAGGAAATGGCCAAGGCCGACGCCAGGTTCGGGCCGATCTTCGCCAAATTCGCCGCCATGCCCGTGCAGGAAGTGGCCAAGGATCCACAAGCCTTGAAGATGGGTGGCCGCCTGTTCGCCTCCAACTGCTCGGTCTGCCACGGCTCGGACGCCAAGGGTGCCTTCGGCTTCCCGAACCTGGCCGACAGCAACTGGCGCTGGGGCGGCGCTGCCGACACCATCAAGGCCACCATCATGGGCGGCCGCATGGCGGCGATGCCGGCCTGGGGCGAAGTGCTGGGAGAGGCCGGGGTCAAGAACGTGGCCGCGTATGTACGCCACGACTTGGCCGGCCTGCCTCTGCCGGCGGACAGCGGTGCCGATCTGCAAGCCGGCCAGCAGGCCTTCAACACCACCTGCGTCGCCTGCCACGGCGCCAACGGCCAGGGAACCGAAGCCATGGGCGCGCCGAACCTGACGCAACCGGCCGGCTTCATCTACGGCACCAGCCTGGCACAGTTGCAACAGACCATTCGCCATGGTCGCCAGGGCCACATGCCGGCGCAGAATGAGTTGCTGGGCAACGACAAGGTGCAACTGCTCGCGGCTTACGTCTACAGCCTTTCGAAGAGTGGGGAGCAGTTGAGCGGCAAGCCTCAAGCTGCAAGCCTCAAGTAAAAGCAAAAGCAAAAGCAAAAGCAAAAGCTGCAAGCGACGCGTACTCGCTTGCAGCTTGAAGCTTGAAACTTGCAGCTGCTTCTTTTTGTCGCACCCTCCCATAGTCTTTCTTTCGGTTCCCCGGAATCGGGTCTAAGCTTGCCTTTGCGTGCGCTGGCGACTGCCGGTTTCAGGTCGACCCGACCCGATGCGTTCGACAATCGTTCGTCAAAAAGGCCGCAAAGGCAGGTGAATACCGGCTGTTGCGACAGTTGCCTGGCATCACCCGAACGCTGTGTTCGAACACACCCCGTTACAACCGACCTGCCCCCCTCGCCTCATTCCTTCGTTGCGACATTTTGCCGTGGGCCATTTTTGTCCCTACAAGGAACATGGAAAGGCCGCAGAATCAGCTTTGGAAAGCATTGACCCAGGTCATGGCGCGTTGCAATGACCCCCCGCTTTCTCCATACTTGCGACCGATTTTTATCCTAATAAAACACCCAAACCGTGGAACCTTAGAATGAGCACAGCAATCAGTCCGACTGCTTATAACTATAAGGTAGTCCGCCAGTTCGCCATCATGACGGTGGTCTGGGGGATCCTTGGCATGGGGCTCGGTGTCTTCATCGCCTCGCAACTGGTCTGGCCGGAGTTGAACTTCGATCTGCCATGGACGACATTTGGACGCCTGCGCCCGCTGCACACCAACCTGGTGATCTTCGCCTTCGGTGGTTGTGCATTGTTTGCCACTTCTTACTACGTCGTGCAGCGAACCTGCCAAACGCGACTGATCTCCGACAGCCTCGCCGCCTTCACCTTCTGGGGCTGGCAAGCGGTCATCGTCGGTGCGATCGTGACCTTGCCACTGGGTTACACCACCACCAAGGAATACGCTGAGCTGGAATGGCCCCTGGCTATCCTGCTGGCCATCGTCTGGGTGACCTACGGTCTGGTGTTCTTCGGCACCATCGTCAAGCGCAAGACCAAGCACATCTACGTCGGTAACTGGTTCTACGGTGCGTTCATCGTCGTGACAGCCATGCTGCACATCGTCAACCACGCTTCCCTGCCGGTCAGCTTCTTCAAGTCGTACTCGGCCTACTCGGGCGCGACGGATGCGATGATCCAGTGGTGGTACGGCCACAACGCCGTGGGCTTCTTCCTGACCACCGGCTTCCTGGGGATGATGTACTACTTCGTGCCGAAACAGGCCGAGCGTCCGATCTACTCCTATCGCCTGTCCATCGTCCACTTCTGGGCGCTGATCACCCTGTACATCTGGGCCGGTCCCCACCACCTGCACTACACCGCACTGCCAGACTGGGCGCAGTCCCTGGGCATGGCGATGTCGATCATCCTTCTGGCACCAAGCTGGGGCGGCATGATCAACGGCATGATGACCCTGTCGGGCGCCTGGCATAAGCTGCGCACCGACCCGATCCTGCGGTTCCTGGTGGTGTCGCTGGCGTTCTACGGCATGTCGACCTTCGAAGGCCCGATGATGGCCATCAAGACCGTCAACTCCCTGAGCCACTACACCGACTGGACCATCGGCCACGTGCACGCTGGTGCGCTCGGCTGGGTTGCGATGATTTCCATCGGAGCCATCTACCACATGATCCCGAAACTGTTCGGTCGTGCGCAGATGCACAGCACCGGCCTGATCAACGCGCACTTCTGGCTCGCGACCATCGGCACCGTGCTCTACATCGCCTCGATGTGGGTCAATGGCATCACCCAGGGCCTGATGTGGCGTGCAATCAACGACGACGGCACCCTGACCTACTCGTTCGTCGAAGCGCTGCAAGCCAGCCATCCTGGTTTCATCGTTCGTGCCCTGGGCGGCGCGTTCTTCGCCAGCGGCATGCTGTTCATGGCCTACAACGTGTACCGCACCGTTCGTGCCTCTGACCCGGCTGAAGCTGAAGCCGCCGCCAAGATCGCCGTAGTTGGAGCTCACTGATGAAGCACGAAGCAGTAGAGAAGAATATCGGCCTGCTGGCCTTCTTCATGGTCATCGCCGTGAGCATCGGCGGCCTGACCCAGATCGTTCCGCTGTTCTTCCAGGACGTGACCAACAAGCCGGTCGAAGGCATGAAGCCACGTACCGCCCTTGAACTGGAAGGCCGTGACATCTATATCGCCAACGGTTGTGTCGGCTGCCACTCGCAGATGATCCGTCCGTTCCGCGCCGAGACCGAACGCTACGGCCACTATTCGGTCGCTGGTGAAAGCGTCTGGGACCACCCATTCCTGTGGGGTTCCAAGCGTACCGGTCCGGACCTGGCCCGCGTTGGCGGCCGCTACTCCGACGACTGGCAGCGTGCGCACTTGTACAACCCGCGCAACGTGGTGCCTGAGTCGAAAATGCCAGCCTACCCGTTCCTCGTAGAAAACAAGCTCGACGGCAAAGACACCGCCAAGAAAATGGAAGTCCTGCGCACCCTGGGCGTGCCTTACACCGACGAAGACATCGCCGGTGCCAAGGATGCCGTCAAGGGCAAGACTGAAATGGACGCGCTGGTGGCCTATCTGCAAGGCCTGGGCACCATCATCAAAAGCAAACGGTGATTCTTTATGGATATCGGGATGATTCGCGGCCTGGGTACCGTCGTCGTGATGGTGGCCTTCATCGGTCTGGCCCTGTGGGTGTTCAGCCCCAAGCGCAAGTCGGAGTTTGACGACGCGACCTTGCTGCCGTTCGCGGATGATCCCGAAGCCATCAAGCACGTCGAGCAAGCTTCTAGGAGTAACAAAGAATGACTACATTCTGGAGTCTGTACGTCACAGTCCTCAGCCTGGGAACGATCTTCTCCCTGACCTGGCTGCTGCTGTCGACCCGCAAGGGCCAGCGCGCCGAGCAGACGGACGAGACCGTCGGCCACTCGTTCGACGGGATCGAGGAGTACGACAACCCACTGCCGAAATGGTGGTTCATGCTGTTCGTGGGCACCATCGTGTTCGCCCTCGGTTACCTGGTGCTCTACCCTGGCCTGGGCAACTGGAAAGGCCTGCTGCCAGGCTACAACTACCTGGACACCGAAAAGCAGACCGCCTTCGCCAACGGCCAGACCGGCTGGACAGGCGTTCACGAGTGGGAAAAGGAAATGGCTCGCTCGGACGCCAAGTTCGGTCCGATCTTCGCCAAGTTCGCCTCCATGCCGATCGAAGAAGTCGCCAAGGACCCGCAAGCCCTGAAGATGGGTGGCCGCCTGTTCGCCTCCAACTGCTCGGTTTGCCACGGTTCCGACGCCAAGGGTGCCTATGGCTTCCCCAACCTGACCGACGCCGACTGGCGCTGGGGCGGTGAGCCGGAAACCATCAAGACCACCATCATGGGCGGTCGTCACGCCGTGATGCCGGGCTGGGCTGCCGTGGTTGGCGAGCAAGGCGTCGCTGACGTGGCTTCCTACCTGGTGACCAGCCTGCACGGCCGCAAACTGCCGGAAGGCGCCAAGGCCGATCCGGCCAACGGCCAGAAACTGTTCGCGGCCAACTGCGTGGCCTGCCACGGCCCAGCCGGCAAAGGTACGCCTGCCATGGGCGCACCTGACCTGACGCATCCGGCCGGCTTCATCTACGGTTCGAGCTTCGCTCAACTGCAGCAGACCATCCGTTACGGCCGCCAGGGCCAGATGCCTGCCCAGGCTGACCTGCAAGGCAACGACAAGGTCCACTTGCTGGCCGCCTATGTCTATAGCCTGTCTCATGGCGAAAAGGCTCCGGCCGCTGACGCCCAGTAAGACAAGTAGCTGATACACCAAAGGCCCCGCCAATCTGATTGGCGGGGCCTTTTTGTTACCGACCGAAAAAACTGGGTAAATCTGTTTCGCTTGCCGGCCACCCACACCGGTAGGCAGGATCCTGGCGGTAGACCGTGCCGTCGCACTGCGTTGCGCTCGCCTGCATGCGCCTGACCGCAGTAATGAATGCGATGCGTTGATTGCCGCCACCGCCCTGGTCCATGGGCTGACCGTGGTGACCCGCAACGTGAATGATTTTCAAAGCAACGGCGTGGCAGTGCTCAACCCGTGGGTTGACTGATGCATATTCGGCAGTCATCACAAGGCGCCCTTTTGTAGCAAGGAAGCTTGCTCCCGCTGGGTGGCGGTGTAGGAGCTGTGTAGGAGCTGTCGAGTGCAACGAGGCTGCGATCTTTCCACCGACAATTGAGTCGGGCAAGAGCGAAAGATCAAGATCAAGATCAAAAGATCGCAGCCTTCGGCAGCTCCTACACACAGCCGAGCGGGAGCAAGCTCCCTCGCCACGAAACAGAACAGCCTGCAGAACGCGCCCTTCGTTTCGCCGACAGTTATGAAATAGCTATAGTCAATTGATCTGAGTCATGACTTGTTACATCCGCTACACCATTCTATGCAGACCCCCAACGCGACCAAAGGTCGCACCCTTGGGCTAGAGCGACAGGCGTATCATTGCGCCACCGCAACACCCTTTCTGACCGTGGTCGGCACGTACTGGCCCCGGCACTTTTCCACTGCCGTGGGATGCATTCGATGAGCAACCAGATTCCGGTACATGACGTCACCCCGCCTGCCAAGGACGCGAACAAAAGCGTCGACCTGTATGCCTCTCGGGAAAAAATCTACACCCGTGCCTTCACTGGCCTGTTCCGCAACCTGCGAATGGCTGGCGGCGCACTATTGTTCCTGCTGTATTTCGGTACGGTCTGGCTGAACTGGGGTGGCCATCAGGCCGTCTGGTGGAACCTGCCGGAGCGCAAATTCTTTATTTTCGGCGCCACCTTCTGGCCCCAGGATTTCATCCTGCTGTCCGGGATGTTGATCATTGCCGCCTTTGGCCTGTTTTTCATCACGGTCTATGCCGGACGAGTGTGGTGTGGCTATACCTGCCCACAGAGCGTGTGGACCTGGATCTTCATGTGGTGCGAAAAAGTCACCGAAGGCGACCGCAACCAGCGCATCAAGCTCGACAAGGCCCCCATGGGCGCCAACAAATTCCTGCGCAAGTCCGCCAAGCACAGCCTGTGGCTGCTGATCGGTTTCGTCACCGGCATGACCTTTGTCGGTTACTTCACGCCAATCCGCGAACTGGTGTTCGAGTTCTTTACCGGCCAGGCCGATGGCTGGTCGTATTTCTGGGTCGGTTTCTTCACCCTCGCCACCTACGGCAACGCTGGCTGGCTGCGTGAGCAAGTGTGTATCTACATGTGCCCTTACGCACGCTTCCAGAGCGTGATGTTCGACAAGGACACCTTGATCGTTTCCTACGACCCGCGTCGTGGCGAAAGCCGTGGCCCGCGCAAGAAGGGCGTTGACTACAAAGCCCTGGGCCTGGGGGATTGCATCGACTGCACCATGTGCGTCCAGGTCTGCCCTACCGGTATCGACATTCGCGACGGCCTGCAGATCGAGTGCATCGGCTGCGCGGCCTGCATAGATGCCTGCGACAACATCATGGACAAAATGGATTATCCACGCGGCCTGATCAGCTACACCACCGAACACAACCTTTCGGGGCAGAAAACCCATAAACTGCGCCCGCGCCTGATCGGTTATGCCTTGGTGCTGCTGACCATGATGAGCCTGTTGGCGGCGGCGTTCTTCATGCGCTCGCTGGTGGGTTTCGACGTCAGCAAGGACCGCGTGCTGTACCGCGAAAACGCCGAAGGCCGGATCGAGAACGTCTACAGCCTGAAGATCATGAACAAAGACCAACGCGACCACACGTACGTCCTGGAAGCCGCCGGCCTGCCCGACCTCAAGCTGCAAGGCCGGCGGGAAATCAAGGTCGCGGCCGGCGAGATCTACAGCCAGCCTGTCGAGCTGTCCAGCGCACCGGAACAACTGCCATCGAGCACCAACGAGGTGACCTTCATCCTCAAGGACGCCGATGACGAAAGCGTACATGTCGAAGCCAAGAGCCGGTTCATCGGCCCACAAACTCGTTGAGAGAACTGAACATGCCTGCAGCAACCGCCACCAGCCCCTGGTACAAGCACCTCTGGCCGTGGATCATCATCGCGATCCTGACCTGTTCGGTGACCCTGAGCCTGACGATGGTGACCATTGCGGTGAAGAACCCGGACAACCTGGTCAACGACAACTATTACGAAGCCGGCAAGGGCATCAACCGCTCGCTGGAGCGCGAATTGCTGGCCCAGACCCTGCAACTGCGTGCGAACGTGCAAATGGACGAGCTCACCGGTGAAGTGAATCTGCGCCTGAACGGCAACAGCCGTCCCCAGACCCTGGAACTGAGCCTGATCTCGCCGACCCAACCGGAGAAGGACCGCAAGATCGTCCTGACCCGCAACGACAGCGAACCGGGGCGCTACGTCGGTCAGTTGACCGACAAGGTCGAAGGCCGGCGCTTTGTCGAATTGCTGGGTGTGGAGAACGACAAGACCTGGCGCCTGTTCGAAGAAGAACAGATCAATCACGGCCAGGACCTCTTGCTCGGCGATGAACCGCTGCAAGGCGCTGAAGACCTGAAAAAATAAAACTGCTCACAGCCCTGTAGGAGCTGCCGAAGGCTGCGATCTTTTGATTTTTTTAATCTTTCGCTTGAGACTCAAGTGCCAGGGGAAAGATCGCAGCCTTCGGCAGCTCCTACAGTTAGCGTACCTCCTTGCAAGCCCACTATGTCTGGCCTTCATGCGATACCCATGACCACTCCACAGCCCTGCTACCACTGCGCCCTGCCCGTCCCTCCGGGCAGTCGCTTCACCGCCGTTGTCCTCGGTGAAACCCGCGAGCTGTGCTGCCCGGGCTGCCAGGCGGTGGCCGAGGCCATTGTCGCCGGCGGCCTGGAAAGTTATTACCAGCATCGCAGCGAAGCGTCGGCCAATCCCGAGACCCTGCCCGTCCAGCTGACCGATGAACTGGCGCTCTACGATCGCCCTGACGTGCAGCAATCATTCGTGCGCCATGAAGGCGAACTGGCCGAAACCACCCTGTTGATGGAAGGCATCAGTTGCGCCGCCTGCGGCTGGTTGATTGAAAAACAATTACGCAGCCTGCCGGCCGTGGCCGAAGCGCGATTGAACCTGTCCAATCATCGCCTGCATGTACGTTGGGCCGACGCTCAACTGCCGCTGAGCACGCTGCTCGCCGAATTGCGCCAGATCGGCTACGTAGCGCACCCGTATCAGGCCGACCAGGCCTGTGAACAACTCGCCGCACAAAACCGCCTGGCCCTGCGCCAATTGGGCGTGGCCGGTCTGTTGTGGTTCCAGGCGATGATGGCGACCATGGCCACCTGGCCGGAATTCAACATCGACCTGAGCCCGGAGATGCACACCATCCTGCGCTGGGTTGCCCTGTTCCTCACCACGCCCATCGTCTTCTACAGCTGCGCACCGTTCTTCAAGGGCGCCATGCGCGACCTGCGCACCCGTCACCTGACCATGGACGTTTCCGTGTCCCTGGCCATCGGCGGCGCTTACGTCGCCGGGATCTGGACGTCGATCACCGGGGTCGGCGAGTTGTACTTCGATGCCGTGGGCATGTTCGCCTTGTTCCTGCTGGCCGGCCGTTACCTGGAACGCCGGGCCCGGGAACGCACGGCGGCCGCCACCGCCCAACTGGTCAATCTGTTGCCGGCCTCGTGCCTGCGCCTGGAGGATAACGGCCAGAGTGAACGCATCCTGCTCAGCGAATTGCGCACCGGTGACCGGGTGCTGGTGCATCCCGGGGCGGTCCTGCCGGCCGATGGCAGGATCCTGGATGGCCAGTCCAGCATCGACGAATCGCTGCTGACCGGTGAATACCTGCCCCAACCTCGCCAGGTGGGCGACGCGGTCACCGCCGGCACGCTGAATGTCGAAGGGGCCTTGACGGTCGAGGTGCTGGCCCTCGGGCAAGACACCCGGTTGTCGGCCATCGTGCGGTTGCTGGAGCGGGCCCAGGCCGAGAAGCCACGACTGGCGGAAATCGCCGACCGCGCCGCCCAATGGTTCTTGCTGTTCTCCTTGGTCGCCGCTGCCGTCATCGGGCTGGTGTGGTGGCAACTGGACGCTTCGCGCGCGTTCTGGATCGTCCTGGCGATGCTCGTCGCCACCTGCCCTTGCGCGTTGTCTCTGGCCACGCCTACCGCCCTCACCGCCGCTACCGGCACCTTGCACAAGCTCGGCTTGCTGCTGACGCGCGGACATGTGCTGGAAGGCCTGAACCAGATCGACACGGTGATTTTCGACAAGACCGGTACCCTCACCGAAGGCCGCCTGGCGTTGCGCGCCATTCGGCCATTGGCGGCCCTCGACAGTGATCAATGCCTGGGCTTGGCCGCTGCCCTGGAAAACCGCTCGGAACACCCCATCGCCCGCGCCTTCGGCCGCGCGCCATTGGCCGCCGAGCAGGTACAAAGCACCCCGGGGCTGGGGCTGGAAGGCCTCGTGGCGGAACAGCGCCTGCGCATCGGTCAGCCGGGTTTTGTCTGCGAACTGAGTGGCGCCGTCGTACCGCAAATGCCGGACGAACCCGGGCAATGGCTGTTGCTGGGCGATGAGATCGGGCCCCTGGCCTGGTTCGTCCTCGATGACCGCTTGCGCGTCGATGCCCCGGCGCTGCTGGCGGCCTGCAAGGCACGGGGCTGGCGGACGCTGCTGTTGTCGGGTGACAGTTCACCCATGGTTGCCAGCGTCGCCGCCGAACTGGGCATCGATGAAGCCCGCGGCGGCCTGCGCCCGGACGACAAACTGGCCGTGTTGCAGCAGTTGCACCAACAGGGCCGCAAGGTGCTGATGCTCGGCGATGGGGTGAACGACGTGCCCGTGCTGGCGGCAGCGGACATCAGTGTCGCCATGGGCTCGGCCACCGACCTGGCCAAGACCAGCGCCGACGCGGTGCTGCTGTCCAACCGCCTCGACGCCCTGATCCACGCCTTCAGCCTGGCCCGACGCACCCGCCGGGTGATCATTGAGAACCTGGTGTGGGCAGGGTTGTACAATGGCCTCATGTTGCCGTTCGCCGCCCTCGGCTGGATTACCCCGGTGTGGGCAGCGGTCGGCATGTCCATCAGTTCGTTGACCGTGGTGTTGAATGCGCTGAGGCTGACGCGTCAGCCCAAGACGCAGGTTTTCGACGCCACGCCCGATACCCGCCCGCTGCCGGCCTGAGCCGCGCGGGCATGGAGTTCCGACATGCCAGCTCTCTACGTGATGATCCCGGCCGCGCTGCTGATCGTGGCCATCGCCGTGTACATTTTCTTCTGGGCCGTGGACAGCGGCCAGTACGACGACCTCGACGGTCCGGCCCACAGCATTCTGTTCGACGATCAGGACCCGAACCACAAGGCGGCGGTGGACGAAGCCAGTGGCGAGGCCCGCAAACCGGACGACAAGGCCCCGCCCCATGCTTGACCTGGCGCCACTGCTGGTTTCGGCGGTCATCCTTGGCCTGCTCGGCGGCGGCCACTGCCTGGGCATGTGCGGCGGCCTGATGGGCGCCCTGACCCTGGCGATCCCCAAGGAACAACGCAGCCGCCGCTTCCGGTTGCTGCTGGCATACAACCTGGGACGGATCCTGAGCTACGCCACCGCCGGGTTGCTGATCGGCCTGGCCGGTTGGGCCGTGTCCAACAGTCCGGCAGCGATGATCATGCGGGTGCTGGCCGGCTTGCTGTTGATTGCCATGGGCCTGTACCTGGCAGGCTGGTGGAGCGGCCTGACCCGTATCGAAAGCGTGGGGCGTGGCTTGTGGCGACACATCCAACCCGTCGCCAACCGTTTGCTGCCGGTGTCGAGCCTGCCCCGGGCCTTGCTGCTCGGCGCGCTGTGGGGCTGGCTGCCGTGCGGCCTGGTCTACAGCACCCTGCTCTGGTCCGCCAGCCAGGGCAATGCGCTGGACAGCGCGCTGCTGATGCTCGCCTTCGGCCTGGGCACCTGGCCGGTGCTGCTCGCCACGGGCCTGGCCGCCGAACGCGTCACCGCCCTGCTGCGCAAACGCAGCGTGCGTATGGCCGGTGGCTTGTTGGTGATTATTTTCGGGGTATGGACACTGCCGGGGCCGCATCAACATTGGCTCATGGGACATTGACCGAGTTGCCCCCATCGCGAGCAGGCTCGCTCCCACAGAAGACTTGTGGTGAACACCACATTTGTGAGCGCCCTAGATCAAGTGTGGGAGCCAAGCTTGCTCGCGATAGCGGTGGTTCAGCTGACATCCCTGTTGAATGTGCCGCCGTCATCGCGAGCAAGCTCGGCTCCCACAGGTCATGCGTCGTCCTCAAAAACCATGCACACCCTCCTTCGCAGCGAGCCCGTTGACGCAAATCAAAACGGCCACGCCCACGCGCCCCTAGACTCGCCCCATGCCAGTCTATCCGGGGAATGCCCGCATGCTCGACACCATTTGTTGGGACTCAAATCTTATCCGCCGTTACGACCTGGCGGGACCACGCTACACCTCGTACCCCACTGCGGCGCAGTTCGCCAGCCAGGTGGGCACCTTCGACCTGCTCCATGCCCTGCGCGACAGCCGCAAGGCCCTGCGGCCGCTGTCGCTGTACGTGCACATACCGTTCTGCGCGAACATTTGCTACTACTGCGCCTGCAACAAGGTCATCACCAAGGACCGCGGCCGCGCCCACGCCTACCTGCAACGCCTGGAACAGGAAATCCAACTGATCGGCTGCCACCTGGACCCCACCCAGCGCGTAGAACAGTTGCACTTTGGCGGCGGTACCCCGACATTCCTCAGCCACGATGAACTGCGCCAACTGATGGCCAAGCTGCGCCAGCACCTGAACCTGCTGGACGACGATTCCGGCGACTACGGCATCGAAATCGACCCCAGGGAAGCCGACTGGTCGACCATGGGCCTGTTGCGCGAACTGGGTTTCAACCGGGTCAGTATCGGCCTGCAAGACCTTGATCCAGCGGTGCAGCGGGCCGTCAATCGCCTGCAAAGCCTCGAGGAAACCCGCGCAGTGGTCGAAGCCGCCCGGACCTTGCAATTCCGTTCGATCAACATTGACCTGATCTACGGCCTGCCCAAGCAGACCCCGGAAAACTTCGCCCGCACCGTCCAGGAAGTCATCCAACTGCAACCGGACCGGCTCTCGGTGTTCAACTACGCCCACCTGCCGGAACGCTTCATGCCCCAGCGGCGCATCAACAGCCAGGACTTGCCGACCCCGGAGCAGAAACTGGCGATGCTGCAAGGCACCATCGAACAACTGACCACCGCCGGCTACCGCTACGTCGGCATGGACCACTTCGCCCTGCCCGACGACGAACTGGCGATCGCCCAGGAAGAGGCCACGTTGCAGCGCAATTTCCAGGGCTACACCACCCATGGCCATTGCGACCTGATCGGCCTTGGCGTGTCAGCCATCAGCCAGATCGGCGATTTGTACTGCCAGAACAGCAGTGACCTGAACCATTACCAGAACACCCTCGCCGACGGGCAACTGGCGACCAGTCGCGGGCTGATCTGCAATGCCGACGACCGGTTGCGGCGCGCGGTGATCCAGCAGTTGATCTGTCATTTCCACCTGCCCTTCGCCGAGATCGAGCAAACCTTCAACATCGATTTTCGTGGTTACTTCGCGCCGCAATGGCCGCAATTGCAGGCCATGGCCGCGGATGGGCTGATCGAGCTGGATGACACCCATATCCGGATATTGCCCGCCGGGCGCCTACTGGTGAGATCGGTGTGCATGGTGTTCGATGCCTACTTGGACCAGCACAACCGACAGCGCTTCTCCCGAGTCATTTGAGCGCGACAATTTGACGACGACACCGCACTGGCCGGAGTGCCATCTCTGGGGTACCCTTACGTCCTATGCGTGATTTCCCACAAGGATTTAAGAAATGTCCGAGCCAGTCAAACTGCGCGCCCACAACCAGGCCCATTGCAAGGATTGCAGCCTGGCCCCCCTCTGCCTGCCACTTTCGCTGAACCTGGAGGATATGGACGCGCTGGACGACATCGTTAAACGGGGTCGCCCGTTGAAAAAAGGTGAATTCCTGTTTCGCCAGGGCGATACCTTCGATTCGGTCTATGCGGTGCGCTCGGGCGCCTTGAAGACCTTCAACCTTAGCGATGGCGGCGAAGAACAGCTCACCGGCTTCCACCTGCCCAGCGAACTGGTGGGCCTGTCCGGCATGGACACCGAGTCCCATCCGGTCTCGGCCCAGGCGCTGGAAACCACCTCGGTGTGCGAAATTCCCTTCGATCGCCTGGACGAGCTGGCCATACAACTGCCGCAACTGCGCCGCCAGTTGATGCGGGTCATGAGCCGGGAAATCCGTGACGATCAGCAAATGATGCTGCTGCTTTCGAAAAAAACCGCCGACGAGCGTATCGCCACGTTCCTGGTCAACCTCTCGGCACGCTTCCGCGCCCGCGGGTTCTCGGCCAACCAGTTCCGCTTGAGCATGTCGCGCAACGAAATCGGCAACTACCTGGGCCTGGCGGTGGAAACCGTGTCCAGGGTCTTCACCCGCTTCCAGCAGAACGAGTTGATTGCCGCCGAAGGCAAGGAAATTCACATTCTCGACCCGATCCAGCTCTGCGCCCTGGCCGGCGGCTCGATCGAAGGCTGATGGCCGCGCGCGGCTGAGGGATGTTCCCAGCCGCGCTATACTGCCGCGTTTGCAGCCCAGCCAGGACACCTCCACGATGGTCTTCGACTCCTTCGACATCAAATCCCTGATCCGCCCCGTGATCGATTTCCCCAAGCCCGGCGTGATCTTTCGCGACATTACCCCTCTGTTCCAATCCCCAACCGCCCTGCGACTGGTCATGGACAGTTTCGCCCACCGGTATGTCGAGGCCGAGTTCACTCACATCGGCGCGATGGATGCGCGGGGTTTCCTGATTGGCTCGATCCTGGCCTACCAGCTGAACAAGCCGCTGATCTTGTTCCGCAAGCAAGGCAAGCTGCCGGCCGATGTGCTGGCCGAGGGGTACCAGACCGAATACGGCGAAGCCTTCCTTGAAGTGCACGCCGATAGCTTGTGCGAGGGTGATTCGGTGATGATGTTCGATGACCTGATCGCCACTGGCGGCACGCTGATCGCCGCCGCCAACCTGATCCGCCGCATGGGTGCCAAGGTCCACGAAGCCGCGGCGATCATCGACCTGCCGGAGCTGCTCGGCTCCCAGCGCCTGGAAGACATGGGGATTCCCACGTTCTGCCTGACGCAGTTCTCGCTCAGCGAAAAATAATCTCGCCAACGAAACACAACCCCTGTGGGGGTTGTGTTGCTGTTACAACGCGATCGGCTTGCGCCCCGCAAACGAATGCGCCAGTGTCCCGCCATCCACCAACTCAAGCTCCCCACCCAGCGGCACGCCGTGGGCGATGCGCGAGGCGATCAGGCCTTTGTTGTTGAGCAGTTGGGCGATGTAATGGGCGGTGGCTTCGCCTTCGACCGTCGGGTTGGTAGCAAGGATGACTTCCGTGAACGTACCCGCTTCTTCGATCCGCGCGATCAATTGAGGAATGCCGATGGCTTCAGGCCCCAAGCCGTCGAGCGGTGACAAATGGCCCTTGAGCACGAAATAACGGCCACGAAAACCGGTCTGCTCTACCGCATACACATCCATCGGCCCTTCCACCACGCAGAGCAGGCTGTCGTCCCGACGCGGATCTGCACATTGCGGACAGAGGTCATCTTCGGTGAGGGTGCGGCATAAACGGCAATGCCCGACGCCTTCCATGGCCTGGCTCAGGGCCTGGGCCAGGCGCGAACCGCCGCTGCGATCACGCTCGAGCAATTGCAACGCCATGCGCTGGGCAGTTTTCTGACCTACACCCGGCAACGTTCGCAGGGCATCGATCAGTTGGCGAATCAAAGGGCTGAAGCTCATGGAGGAAATGTCCGACATAACAACGAGACGCGGTTTATACCCGCGCCTCCGATTAGCGTCAAATACTCAATCCTGCGCGACCCGCACCACCAACTTGCCGAAGTTGCGCCCTTCCAACAACCCGATAAACGCCTGTGGCGCATTCTCAAGGCCATCGACCACATCCTCACGGAACTTGACCTTGCCATCGCGCACCCAAGGGGCCATGGCGCTGATGAACTCCGGCTGACGGTCACCGTAGTCATCAAACACGATAAACCCCTGGATCCGCACACGCTTGTTGAGCAACGTGCGCTGCAACTGCGGCAAGCGATCCGGGCCGCTCGGCGCTTGATGATCGTTGTAGGAAGCGATCAGGCCACAGAGCGGGATTCGCGCCTTGGCGTTGAGCAGCGGCACGACGGCATCGAAGACCTTGCCACCGACGTTTTCGTAATAGATGTCGATGCCCTTGTCGCAAGCCTGCGCCAGCTCCTCGGCAAAACGTGCGCTCTTGTGATCGACACAGGCGTCAAACCCCAGCTCGTCGACCACGTACTTGCATTTCTCGCTGCCACCCGCGACGCCGACGACACGCAGGCCCTTGATCTTCGCCACCTGGCCGACCACCGAGCCCACCGCACCCGAGGCCGCCGCGACCACCAGGGTTTCCCCGGCCTTGGGCTGGCCAATGTCCATCAGCCCCATGTAAGCGGTCATGCCCGGCATGCCCAGCACACCCAGGGCCATCGACGGGCTCGGCAGCCCCGAGGGGATGGGCATCACGTTGCGCCCGTCGCTGATGCTGTGGCTCTGCCAACCGGTGGCCCCCACCACCAGATCACCCTCTTGGAATTTCGGGTGCATCGAGCGCTCCACGCGGCTGACGGCGCCGCCGGTCATCACCTCGTCGATTTTTACCGGAGCAGCGTAGGAAGGCGCGTCACTCATTCGCCCGCGCATGTAGGGGTCCAGGGACAGGAACAGTGTCTTGAGCAGAATTTGCCCCTGCGCCAGGTCCGGCAGCGTCACGTGCTCCAGGCGGAAGTTTTCCGGGGTCGGGGCGCCTTGGGGGCGGGAGGCAAGGACGATGCGCTGGTTGGAGGTCGATACTTGTGACATGGAAGCGTCTCCTTGATCGTTGAGTGGCACGTATAGGGAGCAGACCATTGCCGAGGGGGCGGCGTTCGATGTTTGTTCAGCGGGTACTTGTGGGAGCAAGGCTTGCCCGCGATGAACGATGGCGCGCAGTTCCGACAAACCGAGGCGCCTGCATCGCGGGCAAGCCTTGCTCCCACAGAGCCTTGCTCCCACAGGCAAGGTTTCGCTCGCCCCTAGACAGAAACAAAAATGCCAGGCGCGATGCCTGGCATTGTGTGTAGCCCATCCCGACCGGGATGGCGAATCAGAACGGCAGTTTCATGCCCGGCGGCAGTTGCATGCCGGCCGTCATGCCAGACATCTTGTCCTGGCTGTTGGCTTCGATCTTGCGCACCGCGTCATTGACGGCGGCGGCGAACAGGGCTTCGAGCATTTCCTTGTCGTCTTCACTCAGGCCTTCGACCACGCTTGGGTCGATGCTGACGCGCTTGATGTCGTGGCGACCGGTCATGACCACGGTCACCATGTCGCCGCCGGACTTGCCGGTGACTTCGGCGTTGGCCAGTTCTTCCTGCATCTTGGCCATTTTTTCCTGCATCTGCTGCGCCTGCTTCATCAGGCCGGCCATGCCACCTTTCATCATGGGAATCACCTCGAAAGTACTTGGATAAACAACGCGCCCGGCCCGTTCGGCCCGGCGCCTTCAGTTATGAGCCCTGGGTGACCGGGGCCTCGACAGGTTCGATAGTATCGTGACGGACCACGGCGCCGAACTGTTGCATCATCTGCTGGATGAATGGATCACCGTGGATCGACTCCTCGGCTTCGCGCTGACGGTCTGCACGGCGCCGGGACGCGGCCTGGGCCGGGGTCTCCTGCTCGGGCTTGATCAGCTCGATGGTCAGCGTCAGGGTGCGCTGGTGATACTGGTTCAGCGCATCGTTGAGGCGTCGTTGCTGGGTCGCGTTGAACAGTGCGCTGTGGGCCGGGTCCAGGTGCAGCAGCCAGTGATCGCCTTCCACGGCCATCAGCGTGCAGTTGGCAGCAATGCTGCCGGTCATGCCGCTGATCGGCAGTTTAGGAAACAGTTCCAGCCATTGCAGGGCCAGCCCGGTGGCCGGCATCGCCGCGGGTTCCGGTTCGGGCTCCGGGGCCGGCTCAGCGGCGTGCTCGCTGGCCAGGTCGTCCAGGTAGCTGTAGGCCGAATCCAGGTCCGGCTCGATGTAATCCTCGTCCAGCGGCGGTTCGTCGTCCTGGTCGAGGCCCGGCGTGGCGACATCGACGTCGGCCACTGTCGGTTCGGGCACCGGCGCGGCGACCCACTCCGGCGCATCGGGCACCACGCTGTCGGGCGTCGGCAAAGGCATCGGCGGCAACTCGGGCTGCTCGGCGATGGTCTCCAGGACCGGCTCCACGGCAGGTTGCTGGACAACCTCGGGCTCGATCGGATCGTTCCAGGGCAGATCGACAACGGCTTCGGCGACCGGCTCGGGCAGCGCCTCGACGACCGGTTCAGGTTCTGGCTCAGGGGCCGCGACAACGGGTGTCGGAGCCGGTGGTGCCACGGGTGCCGGCGCTACCGGAGCCGAAGCCACTGCCGGCGCAACGACGGGCGCGGCAGCCACTGGCTTGGCGGAATCAGCTGTGGCCTGGCTGATCCCCACTGGCTTTAGCGCTTGCCTCGGGGCGTCCGCCGTGTCGGCTGGCCGGAACGCCAGCATTCGCAGCAGGACCATTTCGAAGCCGCCGCGCGGATCCGGTGCCAGGGGCAGGTCGCGACGGCCGATCAGGCCCATCTGGTAATAGAACTGCACGTCTTCGGCCGGCAATGCCTGGGCCAGGGCCAGTACGCGATCACGGTCGCCGTGGCCGTTGTCGACGCCCTCAGGCAAGGCCTGGGCGATGGCGACCCGGTGCAGCACGTTGAGGATTTCCGAGAGCACGCCATTCCAGTCCGGGCCCTGCTCGGCCAGGTGACGCACCGCTTCGAGCAACGCCTTCGCGTCGCCTTCGATCAGCGCATGCAAAACGTCATAGACCTGGCCGTGATCGAGGGTGCCGAGCATGGCCCGGACATCCGCGGCCATGACCTTGCCTTCACCGAAAGCGATGGCCTGGTCGGTCAGGCTCATGGCGTCGCGCATCGAACCATCGGCGGCGCGGCCCAGCAGCCACAGCGCATCGTCCTCGAAGGGCACGTTCTCGACGCCCAGTACATGCGTGAGGTGCTCGACGACCCGTTCCGGCGTCATGTTCTTGAGGGAGAACTGCAGGCACCGCGACAAAATCGTTGCAGGAAGTTTCTGCGGGTCGGTGGTCGCCAGGATGAACTTGACGTAGGGCGGCGGCTCCTCAAGGGTCTTGAGCAGCGCATTGAAGGAATGGCTGGAGAGCATGTGCACTTCGTCGATCAGGTAGACCTTGAAGCGCCCACGGCTCGGCGCGTACTGCACGTTGTCGAGCAGCTCGCGGGTGTCTTCGACCTTGGTACGGCTGGCGGCGTCGATCTCGATCAAGTCGACGAAACGGCCCTCGTCGATTTCCCGGCAGACCGAGCACTCGCCGCAAGGCGTGGAGGTGATGCCGGTTTCACAATTCAGGCACTTGGCAATGATCCGCGCGATGGTGGTCTTGCCCACGCCGCGGGTGCCAGTGAACAGATAGGCATGGTGCAGCCGCTGACTGTCCAAGGCATTGATCAGGGCCTTGAGCACATGGGTCTGGCCGACCATTTCGCGGAACGAGCGCGGACGCCATTTACGTGCAAGAACCTGATAACTCATCGAAAACCGTCGCATCGAAGGAACATAAGCGGCTAATGCTAGCGGAGCAGGGGCGAAATTGCATCCGGTGTGCTCGTCTAATCTGACTAAGATGGATCAGGGACTCGGTTGTCGACGCGGTTTTGCACAGTCAGGAGAGTTTATGCGCTCAGCCATGGGGGCTTTGCTGTTGTTGGGTACAGGTTGTTTCGCTGATGAAGTACCTTTGCGTTTTGCCGTTACCGACGGCTGGGCGATGCCCATGGTGCAGATCGAACGGGGTCGCCCGACCCAGGGCATCCTTCCCGACATAATGACCAGCCTGGCGACCCGGATGGGACTGCCGGCGCAATTCCATGTACTGTCCCGCGCCCGGCTGGACGGCGCCATGAAACACGGCGAGATCGACATGCGTTGCTACGTCAGCCCCGACTGGGTAAAGGACAGTGGCGATTACCTCTGGAGCATCCCGTTGTTTTTCCAGCGCGACCTGCTCGTCGCCACGGCAAGCGCCCCTGCGGCGATCACAATAGCCACGTTGCCGGAACAGCCCATCGGCACGGTACTCGGCTATAGCTACCCGACCTTGCAACCCTTGTTCGACCGCAGCCAACTGCACCGCGACGATGCTCGCAGCCAGGAGCAAGTGCTGGCGAAACTGCTGGCAGGCCGCTATAGCTATGCGGTCAGCAACCAATGGGCACTGGACTGGTTCAATCAACGCCACACTGCGGATCGACAACTCCATGCAGTGGCTGTGCTTCAGGAACAGCAGTTGAGCTGTTACGTGCGCAACGATCCGAACATTCCAGTGCAACGCATCCTGAGAACCTTGCTGAACATGAAGACGTCCGGGGAAATCGACGCGATCGTCCAGCTTTACACTGGCCGCAGTGACGCATCGCAGGCCAGGAGCGAGGCACCCTCCCCCTGATCGCCTGGCCGCTGCTGCCATTGCGACGGCGGGATGAACCGCTGCACCCAACCGGGTATCTGTTCGGGCGGCATGGGCCGGGCGATGAAATAACCTTGTGCAACCTCACAACCCAGCTTCAGCAACAGTTGGCCATGCTCAAGGCTGTCCAGCCCTTCGGCGACCACCTCACGGCCAAACGCCCGTGCCAGGCCGATCACCGCTTCGGTCAGTGCCAGGTCGTCGCGGTCATGGAGAATGTCGCGGACAAAGGTCTTGTCGATCTTGATGGTTTGCGTGCGCAAGTGCTTGAGATCGTTGAGCGAGCAGTAGCCCGTGCCGAAACCACCCAGCGAAAACCCCACGCCCAAGGCATGGCAGGCCTGGAGGCAGGCGCTGACGTGGGCGAGGTTTTCCACCGCGACCGATTCGACAATCTGCAGATCCAACAGGCGCGGCGGTACCGCCGGATGCCGTTCCAACACCTGTCTCAGCCGCTCGACAAAATCCGCCCGCTGGAAATGCCGCGCCGAGATATTGATGCTCACCGGCCAGCCCTGTCCCGCTTGCAGCCATTGCTGCAACTGGGTCAGTACCTGCTCCATGACCCACTCGCCGATCTCGACGATCAGGTCGGTCTCTTCCACCAGTGGCAGGAACTCCCGAGGCGGCACCAGGCCACGTTGCGGATGCTTCCAGCGCAGCAGCGCCTCCAGGCCGACCACGGTGCCATGACGCATGTTGACCTTGGGCTGGAAATGCAGCCGCAACTCGTTACCGGCCAGTGCCTGGCGGACCCGCTCGACGGTCTGGTAAGTGGCTCGCACTTCCTTGTCCCGGGACACATCGAACAAGTGGAAACGATTGCGACCGCTTTGCTTGGCCACGTACATCGCCTGGTCGGCGTGGCGTAACAAGGTCTCGGCGTCTTCGTTATCCCACGGGAACAATGTGACGCCAATGCTGGCGAAGACCTTGATGTCCTTACCGTCAATGCCATACGGCATGGAAACGGCGATCAACACCCGGTTCAACGCCGCATGCAATTCATCCATCCCACGCACATGGCGCAGCACCAGTACGAACTCGTCCCCACCCAGCCGCGCCACCACGTCCTCGCCACGCACGATACTGCGCAGGCGCCTGGCGACCTCCACCAGCAGCCGATCACCACTGGCGTGACCATAACCGTCATTGACCGCCTTGAAGCCATCGAGGTCGAGCATGCACACCGCCAGGGGCAAGTTTTCCGCACGGGAAAACGCCAGGGCCTGGTCCAGCAGATCGGACAGATAAGTGCGGTTGGGCAACCCGGTCAACACATCGTGACCGACCCGCCATTGCAGGGAATGCAGCAGGCGACGCTTTTCGCTGACATCGAAGCGAATTGCCAGGTAGCGTTCGATTTGTCCTGTATCGTCATCGATTACTGGCACCAGGGTCGTGTCGACCCAGTGCAGCGTACCGTCCTTGGCCCGGTTGCAGATTTCCCCTTTCCAGACCTGGCCCAGGGCAATGGTGCGCCACATGGCGCCGAAGAACTCCTCAGGGTGCTCGCCGGAATTGAGCAGGCGATGGTTCACACCCAACAACTCATCGCGCCGGTAACCAAAAAGGCTGCAAAATTGATCGTTGACGTAGGTGATGCGCCCGCTCAGATCGGTTTCGGAAAAAATCGCGGCGGCGTCAACGGCTCTGCGGTACTTCTTATCCATCGAAGCAGTCATCCATGAGTCAGGCTCATTTTGTCGCGCGCGGTTGCACCGCCTTCAAGACAGGCGAAAATCAACTAGGCTCAAACACTTTGAGGGAAGCTGGAGCGCGGGCCCTGGCGGTGCTAAGGGAGAGCTTCAGCCCTTGCCATGTATCGCAGCAAGAAACGCAAGGCCCGGTCTCTGCACACTCCCCGGCTTCTGAAGCAAGTCACCAAATACCCGTGCCAAAGGCCGATTCTACGAAACACATCACACTTTGCAAAGCAAGGTGATGGATCACGCGGTTGCCTAATGCGAAAATCTATCGTTAAGTTCTTGATTCTAAATGGGAATTAAGCGATGCAAATTTCAAGTTTGGGTCCAGCCATCAGACGCTACCGCAAAGTAGCGGGGCTTACTCAGGCTGAACTTGGCGAAAAAACCGGTTTTGACCCCAAAACCATCAGCCGCTTCGAAACCGGCACCTACACCCCCAGCGTCGAAGCCTTGTTCCTGCTTGCCAATGTGCTGGATGTACAACTCAAAGCCTTTTTTGCCGACATGGGCGATGAGGACGAACAGCGGGCGTATCTGTTCGGTGTCATACACAAAGCCACCTCCAAGGACCTGGGCAAGCTGATCGCGGCGGTCGACCAGGCCTTGTCCAAGCCTTGATGCAATATGAAAAGAGGCGTTCCGACCTGTCGATGCCTGACAGATCGGAGCGCCTGATGCTCGACTGGCAATCCAACCGGTTAACCCTTGCCTTTCGCCCGATCCACAGCCACTACCACCAGTGACACCACCATGAACCCCAGCAGCACCATCAACGCATTGCCAAGCGTCTGCGGGTAACCCAACCGATCAGCCTCGAGGAATGGGTAAGGATAGGAGCCGACCCATCGGCCGCGTATCAGGACATAAATGAAGTAGACCAGTGGATAGATCATCCACGGCCATACATTGCTCCAGTGCAAAGTCCCCTTGGGCACGCAGAACCACCAATAAATCACAAACACGACCGGCATCACGTCATGCAACAACTCATCGGCCACCCACTGCAGGCCCTGGGGATTCCACGTGTGACGCAACAGCAGGTTGTACGCCAGACCGACCAATACAATGGCAGCGGCCACACCCCCCTGTACGGACGGTCGGAGGAAAAAGCGCCGCAACGGCCAATCCCCTGTCGATGCCGCGTAGGTCAGCACCACCGCCACCAGGATATTGGTCAGCACCGTGAAATAACTGAAAAAGATATCTACCCCACCTATCAGGCTCTTCCCGCTCTGCCAGCGCGAAATCAGGATCAGATAAAGCTGGAGGAACAATGCCAACCAAGCCAGCATTGCCGCCAGCTTCACCACGGTGCCGCTTGCGCCTTGCGTTAATACCCTGTCGTCGCTCATGAGTGTGCTCCTGGCTGAGCGCCCCTGCGACTGCGAAGCCCCATAATTGGGACTCATGAAGCAGGTTGCCTGTCAGACAAGACCGTAGAAGAGCACAGCATTAGACTCTACTGTCAGATTTGACAGTCCTGATCAACGGTAGGGATTACCCCAGACGAGTGGACTAAAAAAGGCTTGGCCTCACTGTTCGGGAGCACGCCTTTAATTCAATCGCTCTGCTTGAGCCGAAATCCAGGCAACAGGAAACATCGACCGAACCAGGCCTAAAAGAAAAAATCTTGGGAATTTGGCAAACCTTGCGAACGAAGGCTTGGAGGTTATGGAGGCAACCCCACCAGCCACACCCCGGCACACAATGTTCCCGCTGTGGCTGCTTCCTTCCGGACCTGATCAGGTTCACGGGTAATCGTTGGAGGGGAACCGATGGGGTCATACACAAAGCCATTTCGGCACGTCCCGCCCTACCTTTAGGCTGAACCCTTTGCGCTTCGACAAGCGCGTCGGCATCTGCTACGTACGACTGATGAAGTAGCCGAAAAGGACCACCGGCTTATTGGGCAGACTGCCGGTCTGCCCCCATACCCGAGAGCGGCTGTTCGCCCCCAACCAGATCCTTTTTTCCCCCTGCACACAGATTTCATCGCAGTGAACGGCGCGGCTTCCCAACAGCTGGTCGCGTAGCAGATTCAATAGTGGCTGAAAAAGCGTATGGCGTATGGCGTATGGCGTATGGCTATAGAGACAGCAAATTCCATCTCAAATAAAGAACGACTCTCCCGGCACGCCATGAAACACCTAACTACCACTCATCCGAACTGTCAGAACTGACAGTAGATAAAAAAATACGCAAACAAAAAAATCACATAGCAAGAAACCGCTATTTGCTTGCAGCACCGTACCAACTCAAGCCAAATTTTCAGGATATCCAAGATGAAAACCAAATCAGTAACCATATCAAATAAGATGCCAATGACAATCATAGCCTCAAAGGCGCTTTTATTATCTAAGAGCCTGTATACCCGGACCAGCCTTACAGATCCAGAATGGAGACTAGTTGAAACATGGCAAGTTGAGCCAATCCGCTTCCCGACAACAACGGACATACGCCCCAACCATTACGGATTAGTAGTCGCTTACATCCCAAACTCAATCACTTTAAAAATGAGCGACCCCGAAACAGAGGCCATATTCAAAATAGAAAAAACTGGTAACGAAGTTACGTACACGTCAATGAATTCACAGGGATCGGTCGCTGCTTCCTATGCCTGGGGCATCACCACATCCGCAGTCCTTACCATCGATGGGCAAAGCCATTCATCTCACGGCAAGAAAAAAAAGTTTCATGAAGAAAATGGCATCCAGCACCTTATAGCAATTGGCGAAGAACAAGCCCGCCCTCTCAGCAATGGAAAAGAATCCGTTGTACTTCCAGACACGACATATTTTTCTTTTACAACAAATACCAGCTTGTACTTCTCAGCAGGAGAAAACCAACCCAGCTCCATCCATCAAATGATAAGTGAAAAACTAGTAAAAGTAGAGAGTCGTATCCTCCAAGGCTATGCTTCTTCGGGAGGAAGATATGCCCTGACCGGAAACAAGGACAAGCTTTACCCTGACGGCATATCAATCTTGAATATAGATGATGGATTTTCGGAGAGTGTTGCTACAATCGAATTCAACCATAACGCCACAGATAGAACCGTTAAAATATCGGTTCTATCGAGTACAGTTAGAGTTTGCGAACTAATAGATTCAATGATTATCTTTGCACTATAACTTCGCGAATGGAACGCTTCGCCAAAGCACGGAGTGTTTCGCCAGCAATAAGCTGCGCTATTGAAAAAGGATCATTCCGCTTCAGACTGACCTAAAGGCACCTCATAAACCTTACGAACGAAGGCTTGGAGCGTTATGGAGGCAACCCCACCAGCCACACCCCGGCACACAATGTTCCCGCTGTGGCTGCTTCCTTCCGGATCTGACCAGGTTCACGGGTAATCGTTGCGGGGGGACCGATGGGGTCACCATAACGACGCCCGCCTGACGGCGAGCCGCGCCATTGTACCTATCTGGCAAGAAGTTACAACCGTTCGTGCCGGATTAAAAAACTGAAGATGTTCAAGCACTTGCTGTGGGAGCAAAGCTTGCTCGCGATGATGTCGGCACATCAGGCATGGATGCAGGCTGCTCTCACAGAACTACAACAACACCTCATCCGCCCGACCACCCTCTTCCTGGATCACCAGGTGGATGAAATGCAGCTTGGTGATGACGGCGGCCGGTACGACGAACGGGTAGAAATCCGGCTGGCCCATGCTGCGGGACAACTCATTGAGCATGCCGGCCAGTTCGATCCAGGCGTTGACGAACGAAAGAAAAGCCGCGCCGCCTGCATGTTCGGCGTCGTATAAGGTCTCGGGCGGGAACGGCTGGTAGTCGAAATCCATTTCCCGAGCGCTCATGCCGAAACCCAGGGCGGTGTCCACCGCGTCCATCATGTGCAGGTAATGGGCCCAAGTTTCCGCCCAGTCCTCCCACGGGTGCATGGTGGCATAGGCGCTGACGTAGCGGGTTTGCCAGTCCAGCGGCGCGCCTTGCTGGTAGTGCTGCTCCAGGGCGTCGGCGTAGCTGGCGCGCTCATCGCCGAACAGCTCGCGAAAAGCCTCGAGCCAATGACTGTTGGCGACCAGTCGGTCCCAGTAGTAGTGCCCCACCTCATGCCGAAAATGCCCGAGCAAGGTGCGATACGGCTCGCGCATCTGCTGGCGCACGTATTCGCGATGGACATCGTCAGCTTCCTTGATGTCGAGGGTGACCAATCCACTGGCGTGACCGGTGGTGGGTGGCGTGCCATCGGGATCGACACCGATGAAATCAAAAGCCAAGCCGATATTTTCGTCGACGGTTTTCGGGATGACCGGCAAGCCGAAAGTAATCAACTGCGCGACCAGACGACGCTTGGCGGTCTCGACCTTGCGCCAGCGTTCGGGGTTTTCCGGGATCGACAGGTCGGGAATGGTGCGGTTCAGGCTACAGGCGATGCACAGGGTATCGCGCCCATTGTCCGGCAGCAGCCAATTGCAGGCCGCCGCGGTGTCAAGGTTGGCGCAACGGCGGAACAGCCCGGCTTGGGGATCGGCGTCCAGCGTCCAGGTCCCGGCTTGCTCGCCGGGCTGCAAGGACGTCAGGCGACTCTGCTCAGGTTGATAACCCAGCGCCGCCAGACAGGCCAGGCATTGGCTATTGCGAAAAAACAACGACTGGCCACAGCGGCACGGCCAGACTTTGCTGCTGCGTGACCGTTCGCCCAGGAACGGCGCGGCGATGCGTGAGCTCAGTTGTTCGAAGAAGCGGTACATGGCGATCTCTCCCTGGAGCCTGCAAGACTAGATCATCGCCAAGTGCCGATCGTTCCCACGCCCTGCGCCATAGTGCCCGATAAACCGTGGCGAGGGAGCAAGCTCTCTCGCCACAAGAGCCAACCCGGCTAAACCGTGATGCCATGCTGACTCAGAAAGACGACAAACGCCTCTTCATCCAGCACCTTGAGCCCCAGTTCATTGGCCTTGGTCAATTTCGAACCGGCGCCCGGCCCCGCCACCACGCAGTGGGTTTTCGCCGACACGGAACCGGCGACCTTGGCCCCCAGGCTCTCCAGCTTGTCCTTGGCGACGTCGCGACTCATCAACTCCAGCGAACCGGTCAGCACCCAGGTGTGACCTGCCTCGGGCAAGCCTTCGACGACCTTTTTCTCGCTCTGCCAATGCATGCCAAAGTCGCTCAGCTGTTGCTCCGCTGCTTCGGCCAGCTGACGGTTGGCGGCAACGGCGAAGAACTCGCGCACGGCGTTGGCCTGTTTTTCCGGCAACGCCTGGCGCATGTCCAGCCAGTCAGCGTTCATCACTGCCTCGAGTGAACCGAACTTGTCTGCCAGTTTCTGCGCCCCGCCCGGCCCAACCGAGGGGATATTCAGCTTGTCGAGAAAACCACCCAGGGTCGTGCTGGCGGAGAACTCGGCGCCCAACTCGCCTTGGTCCTGGATCTCGAGACCGTGGCGCAGCAGGTCCTTGATCACCTGGCGGTTGTGTGGGTCTTCGAAGAAGCTGTGGATCTCGTGGGCCACTTCCAGGCCGACATCGGGCAGGTAGGTGAGCACCTGGGGCAAAGCCGCTTGTACACGCTCCAGCGAACCAAGAGAGCGAGCCAGGACCTTGGCGGTCTCCTCGCCCACATCCGGGATACCGAGGGCGTAGATGAAACGCGCCAGGCTCGGCGTCTTGCTGTCGACGATGGCCGCCAGCAAGTTCTTGCTCGACAGTTCGGCGAAGCCTTCCAGGTCGACCACCTGCTCGAAGGTCAGGGCATACAGATCGGCGGGCGAACCCACCAGCCCCTCATCCACCAGTTGCTCGACGCTCTTCTCGCCCAGGCCCTCGATGTCCATGGCCCGACGCGAGACGAAGTGAATGATCGCCTGCTTGAGTTGCGCGCCACAGGCCAGGCGACCGACGCAACGGTACACCGCGCCTTCGCTGATGGTTTCACGGCCCTTGCTGCGTTTGATCAGTTGCGTGCGCTCGACATGGGAACCACACACCGGGCACTGCTGGGGGATCTCCACGGGGCGGGCATCATCCGGGCGGCGCTCGGTGATAACTTGCACCACTTGCGGGATCACGTCGCCGGCACGGCGGATAATCACGGTGTCGCCGATCATCAGGCCCAGGCGCGCCACTTCGTCCATGTTGTGCAAGGTGGCGTTGGCCACGGTCACGCCAGCGACCTTGACCGGTTTGAGACGCGCCACGGGCGTGACAGCGCCGGTGCGGCCGACCTGGAACTCGACGTCCAGCAACTCGGTGAGTTCTTCAGAGGCCGGGAATTTATGCGCGATGGCCCAGCGTGGTTCCCGAGCGCGGAAACCCAGCTCGCGCTGAGAAGCGATGCTGTTGACCTTGAACACCACACCATCGATTTCATAAGGCAACGCGTTGCGCCGCTCGCCGATGTCACGGTAGTAATCCAGGCACTCGTCAATACCGTGGGCCAGCTTCAATTCACGGCTGATGGGCAGGCCCCAGGCCTTGAGCTGCTTGAGATTGCCGATGTGGGTATCGGCAATGTCCGCGGTCACCTGACCGATACCGTAGCAGCAGAATTCCAACGGGCGGTTGGCGGTGATCTTGGAGTCCAGCTGGCGCAGGCTCCCCGCCGCCGCGTTGCGCGGGTTGGCGAAGGTCTTGCCACCCGCCTCCAGCTGCGTAGCGTTGAGGCGCTCGAAGCCGGCCTTGGACATGTACACCTCGCCGCGCACTTCCAGCAATGGCGGCCAGCCGCTGCCCTGCAACTTGAGGGGGATATTGCGCACGGTACGCACGTTGACGCTGATGTCCTCGCCCGTGGTGCCATCACCGCGCGTGGCTCCGCGCACCAGCATGCCGTCCTGATACAACAGGCTGACCGCCAGGCCGTCGAGCTTCGGCTCGCAGCTGTATTCAACCGCCGCGCCAGCGCCCAGCAAATCGCCCATGGGCAGATCGAGGCCTTCGGTCACCCGCCGGTCGAATTCGCGCATGGTGGTTTCGTCGAAGGCGTTGCCCAGGCTGAGCATCGGGATCTCGTGACGCACCTGGCTGAACGCCGACAGCGCCACGCTGCCGACCCGCTGGGTCGGGGAATCACTGGTCACCAGCTCTGGGTGTTGCTCTTCCAGGGCCTTGAGCTCGTGGAACAAGCGATCGTACTCGGCGTCCGGGATGCTCGGTTCGTCGAGGACGTGGTAGCGGTAGTTGTGCTGATCCAGCTCGGTGCGCAGCTGTTGGATGCGGGTTTCAACGGCGTTCATGGGTGTTCTCTCATAAAGCAAAAGAGCAGCCTAGGCTGCTCATTCTCAATACTTCGATCGCGTGCAGGAGCTGTAGGAGCTGACGAGTGCAACGAGGCTGCGATCTTTCCACTGACGATTGGGTCGTGAGCGAAAGATCAAAAGATCGCAGCCTCGTTGCACTCGTCAGCTCCTACAGGCCAGCGATCTTTGGCCTCAGCGCTTCTGGGTCAATGCCCGGCGCTCGAATTCGACGATGCGCTGGCGGTAGTGCTCGATGGTCTGGGCGGTCAGCACGCTGCGCTGGTCATCCTTGAGTTCGCCATTGAGCTCCTGGGACAGCTTGCGAGCCGCGGCCACCATCACGTCGAAGGCCTGCTTGGGATGACGCGGGCCCGGCAGGCCGAGAAAGAAACTCACCGCCGGCGTGCTGAAATGATCGATGTCGTCCAGGTCGAACACGCCAGGCTTGACGGCGTTGGCCATGGAGAACAGCACCTCGCCGTTGCCGGCCATGCTCTCGTGACGGTGGAAAATGTCCATCTCGCCGAAACGCAGGCCGCTTTCCAGGATGTTCTGCAGCAGCGCCGGGCCCTTGAAGCCGGCCGGGTCGCGGCAGATCACGCTGATCACCAGCACTTCTTCAGCCTGGGCCTGGTCTTTGTCGGCGCTCGAGGTTTTGTTCTCGTCCGGGAAATCGCTGTCGCGACTGCTGAAGCTCGGGCCACCATCCAGGTCGAGGTTCAGGTTCAAATCACCCTGGGACGGCTCGCTGTTGCGTTTGCCGCGCTTGGAACTCGACTCCCGTGGCTCACGGGCAGGCGCGCTCATCGACGGCAAGTCGTGTTCGTCCAGCTGCGGCTCCTTGTGGGTGTCCAGCACCCGGGGCGGGCCCAGCAATTCGGCGCTGTCATCCTCATCGGGCAGGTTCGACAGACTGCGGTCCAGGCGAAACTTCAGTTTCCCCTTGCCGCCGCGCATGCGGCGCCAGCCGTCGAAAAGAATACCGGCAATGACTATGATGCCGATGACGATCAGCCACTCGCGCAGACCGATTTCCATGTAATCCCGTGCCTCTATAAAAATGCTGAAAAATAAGGGGCTTAGCTATTTGCAAACCGCTTTAAAACGTGGCGCCAACTCTATGTTCTGAATGGCATTTTGCCCACGCATACGAAAAATTGACATTAAACTAGCACGACCAAAGATAACTTTACACCGTCTGTCGCACAGGCTTGTGCCCAATCTGTGATTTGAACAACAGGCCCTAGGGTAAAAAATACCTACAGCGTTCCAAGTAGAAGCCCTACAAACCGTTCTTCAGGCATCCACCATTGCCATGGCCTCCTCCACATCCACCGCCACCAGCCGCGAACAGCCCGGCTCATGCATGGTCACCCCCATCAACTGATCGGCCATTTCCATGGCGATCTTGTTGTGGGTGATGTAGATGAACTGCACCGTTTCAGACATCTCCTTCACCAGCCGTGCGTAACGGCCTACGTTGGCGTCGTCCAATGGTGCGTCGACTTCGTCGAGCATGCAGAACGGCGCCGGGTTCAATTTGAAGATGGCAAAGACCAGGGCCAGCGCGGTCAGCGCTTTTTCGCCACCGGAGAGTAAATGGATGGTGCTGTTCTTCTTGCCAGGAGGACGCGCCATGATTGTCACCCCTGTATCGAGTAAATCTTCGCCCGTCAGTTCCAAGTAAGCGCTGCCGCCACCGAAAACTTTTGGGAAAAGTGCCTGCAAACCGCCGTTGATCTGATCAAAGGTATCCTTGAAGCGGTTGCGGGTTTCCTTGTCGATCTTGCGGATGACGTTTTCCAGGGTCTCCAGCGCTTCCACCAGATCGTCGTTCTGGGCGTCCAGGTAACGCTTGCGCTCGGACTGCTGCTGGTACTCGTCGATGGCCGCCAGGTTGATTGCCCCCAGGCGCTGGATGCGCTGGGCAATGCGTTCCAATTCCTCCTCGGCTTCCTTCTCGTTCGCCCCGGCCACCAGGGTGGCGAGCACGCCGTCGAGGTCGTAGCCGTCTTCCAGCAATTGGTCCTGCAAGGCTTTGCGCCGCACCGTCAGGGCCTGCCACTCCATGCGCTGCTGTTCCATCTGGCCGCGGATCAGTTGCGATTGCTGCTCGGCCTGGCTGCGGCGCTTCTCGGCGTCGCGCAGTTCACGGTCGGCGTCCTCCAGGGCGATCTGCGCCGTCTTGAGCTCTTCGTCGACGCTCATGCGCTTGTCGAGCAACTCTTCGAGCTTGAGGCGCAGCTCTTCCAGCGGCGCTTCGCCCTCCTCCAGATTGAGGCTCAACTGCTCGCGTTTTTCGGTCAGGCGCTCGGACTGCATTTCCAGCCGTTCCAAGGCCTGACGCGTGGAATCGTGCTGGGCCTTGAGCGAGCCCAGGCGAACCGCCAACTGATGGGCATGGTCCTTGTGCTGGCGTGCTTCCTGGCGCACCCGGTCCAGGCGCTCGCGCAGACTGTCACGCTGGGCCAGCAGCAGTTCGCGCTGCTCGGTGTCCAGCGCCATGGCGTCGAGGGCTTCTTGCAGTTGCAAGCGCGCTTCGCCGATCTGTTCGTGCTCCAGCGCCCGCTGCTCGCCCAGTTCGGCGATTTCTTCTTCGAGGCGGGTACGGCGCAGCGCCAGCTGTTCGACCTTGGCCTTGCCGGCCGACAACTGCGCCTTGAGTTCGCCTTGCTGGCGCGCCTCATCCTGCAACAGCCGCCGCAGGTGTTCGCGGCCATTTTCCTGTTGACGCTGCTGCGCCCGCAGGTTCTGCAATTCGGTTTCCAGGGCTTCGACGCTGGCCTCGCGCTCTTCGCGCTCGGCGCCCAGGCGCTGGATTTCCTGACCACGGGCGAGCATACCGCTCTCGGCTTCGCTGGCCCGGCGCACTCGCAGAAAATGCCGGCCGACCCAATACCCGTCACGGCTGATCAGGCTTTCGCCGGCCGCCAATTGCCCACGCAGGGCCAAGGCCTGCTCAAGACTGTCCACCGGCTTGACCTGCCCCAGCCAGGGCGACAGGTCGACCTGGGCCTCGACCTTGTCCAGCAAGCTGCCTGGGATTCGTACCCCGTCGCCAGCCGGGCTGAGCAGGCGCAGATCGCCCTGGGTGAAACCCGAGAGGTCGAAGCCGCCAAAGTCATCCACCAGCACCGCCTGCAGATCGGCACCCAGCACGGTTTCCACCGCCAGCTCCCAACCGGCATCGACCTTCAGGCCCTCGGCCAGTCGCGGACGCTCGGCCAGATGCTGGTCGCGCAGCCATTCGGCGGTGCCGGTGCCTGGGTCCAGCGCGGCTTGCTGCAAGGCTTCCAGCGAAGCCAAACGCCCATTGAGCCGCTGCAATTCGCCCTGGGCCTGTTGCTGGTTCTGCAAGGCCAGTTGCAAGGCCTGGCGCAGTTGCTCGAGCCGTTCGACCTGGGCGTCTTCGCTGGCCTGCAAGTCTTCGAGCGTAGCTTCGCTGGTCGCCAGTTGCTCGCTCAGGTCCAGAATCGCCGCGTCTTCCGGATCCGCCGCGAGCAAGGCGCCCTCTTCGGACAGACGGCGCTGACGTTCGGCCAGGCGCTCCATGCTGGTTTCCAACTGTTGGATGCGCGACTGTTGGACTTCAGCCTGGCGCCGCGGCTCGGCCGAGGTCAGGTTGAAACTGTCCCACTGCTCTTGCCAGCCATGCATGGTCAGCTCGGCTTCTTCCAGGGCTGCGGCGGCCTCTTCGGCGGCGGCGCTGGTGATTTCCTGCTCTGGCGTGAGCCGGTCCAGTTCTTCGCCAAGGGTCAGCAGCAGGGTGCGGTCGTGACCCAGGTGCGATTCGGTTTCCAGGCGCGCCCGCTCGGCTTCCTTCAAGTCATCCTGCAACTGCCGCAGCCGTTGCTGACCGTGCTGGATGCTCTGCTCGACCCGGGCGATGTCGCCCCCCACGGAATAGAAACGCCCCTGCACCAGATTGAAGCGCTCGGACAGGTCGTGGTGCCCGTCACGCAGGCGCTCGATGGCGGCGTCGGCGTTGCGTTGCTCGGCCACCAGGGCTTCGAAGCTGACTTCCTGGTTGCCGATGACGGCCTCGCGTTGGCCGACCTGCTCGTTCAACGCTTGCCAGCGCAGGGCCGACAGCTGGGCCTTGAGCTGGCGCTCCTCGCCCTTGTATTCCTGGTACTTCTTCGCGGCCTCGGCCTGACGGTGCAAACGCTCGAGTTGGCGTTCGAGCTCTTCGCGCAGGTCGGTCAGGCGCGCGAGGTTCTCGTGGGTTCGACGAATGCGGTTTTCGGTTTCGCGCCGCCGCTCTTTGTATTTGGAAATACCGGCGGCTTCTTCGATGAAGTTGCGCAGGTCTTCGGGCTTGGCCTCGATCAGCTTGGAGATCATGCCCTGCTCGATGATCGAGTAGCTACGCGGGCCCAGGCCGGTGCCGAGGAAAATATCGGTGATGTCGCGACGCCGGCACTTGGCGCCGTTGAGGAAATAGCTGTTCTGGCTGTCGCGGGTCACTTTGCGACGAATGGAGATTTCCGCATACGCCGCGTACTCGCCGACCAGGGTGCCATCGGAGTTATCGAACACCAGCTCGATGCTGGCCTGGCTCACCGGCTTGCGGCTGGTGGAGCCGTTGAAGATGACGTCGGTCATCGACTCGCCGCGCAGGTTCTTGGCCGAGCTCTCGCCCATCACCCAACGTACGGCATCGATGATGTTCGACTTGCCGCAACCATTGGGCCCGACCACCGCCGCCATGTTACTGGGGAAGTTCACCGTGGTCGGGTCGACGAAGGATTTGAACCCCGCCAGCTTGATGCACTTGAGCCGCACGTTCAGGCCTTCGTCAGGGCAGAGACCACCAGGTCGCAACTGCGCTGGGCGTAGGCCGTGAGCACGATGCGGATCTGCGGTAAATCACGGGCCAGCACGGCGGCGAGCAGGCGCTGGAACAGGTCGAGGAACTCGCTCATTTCCGCCTTGCGCTGGTCCAGGGCCAGGAAATAGGCACGGCTCATGGCCGGTTGCAGGTTCTCGACGGTTTCCTGCAAATACGGGTTGTTGGCAAAGGGATAGGCGGCGCGCATCACGCTGAAGCTTTCATCGACGAAGGTACGGATATCCTGGCGCGCGTAGGCGTCGTTGAGACGCTGCTGGATCGCCACGAACGGCGCCATGTCGGCCTGCTCTTTCCAACCATGGGCCACGGCGTTGCCCAGCAGGATGTACAGCTCGCTCATCAGCGTGCAGAGGCTGCGCACCTTGTGCTCGGTAAGTTCGGTGACGTGGGCGCCGCGGCGCGGCAGGATCGCGATCAAGTGGCGTCGCTCCAGGATCAGCAAGGCCTCGCGGACCGAGCCGCGGCTGACGTTGAGCGCCAGCGTGACCTTCTGCTCCTGGATGCGCTCTCCCGGTTTCATTTCGCCGCGAATGATGCGTTCGGCGAGGTGATGGGCGATTTGCTCGGCGAGGCTGTCCGGGGCCTTGAACGTCATGGTTGTCCTTCAAACTCTTCGATCTGCACAAGCGGCGCAGTGTAGCGCACTCGATACGTCATGGCGCAGGGCCTGTACTGGGTTTTTGGCACGATTCAAGCAAAAAAAGTTTGAGCTTTCCTGCTGAAACAGAACCTGTGGAAGAACCTGTGGGAGCGAGCTTGCTCGCGATAGCGGTCTGTCATCTTGCATCCATACTGAATGTACCGCCGTCATCGCGAGCAAGCCCGGCTCCCACAGGGTTCTACAGTGTCCATAGATCGTTGTTCATCGACCAAGTGGCATTTCTTGACCTTTAAGTCAGAAAATCATTGACCGAAAAGTCAGAACTGATAAATTCAGCTCACGTCGATACAACAATAATGAGTCTGCGAGGCCTTCCGTGATCCAGTTTTTACTCAACCAGGAACTCCGTAGCGAGCACGCCCTGGACCCGAACCTGACCGTGCTCAACTATTTGCGCGAACACGTTGGCAAACCAGGCACCAAAGAAGGCTGCGCCAGTGGCGACTGTGGCGCGTGTACCGTGGTGGCAGGCGAATTGGAAACGGACGCCAATGGCCGCGAACGCATTCGCTATCGCAGCCTCAATGCATGCCTGACCTTCGTCTCGTCCCTGCACGGCAAGCAACTGATCAGCGTCGAAGACCTCAAGCACCAGGGCCAACTGCACAGCGTCCAGCAGGCGATGGTCGATTGCCACGGCTCGCAATGCGGCTTCTGCACACCGGGCTTCGTCATGTCGCTGTTCGCCCTGCAAAAGAACAGCGAACAACCCGACGCCCATAAAGCCCACGAAGCCCTGGCCGGCAACCTCTGCCGTTGCACCGGCTACCGGCCGATCCTGGCCGCCGCCGAGCAGGCCTGCTGTGGCAAGCAGGCGGACCAGTTCGATGCCCGTGAGGCCGAGACCATCGCCCGTCTCAAAGCCATCGCCCCGACCGAGACCGGTGAGCTCAACAGCGGCGACAAACGCTGCCTGGTGCCGCTGACCGTCGCCGACCTGGCCGATCTCTACGACGCCTATCCCCAGGCGCGCCTGCTGGCCGGCGGCACGGACCTGGCCCTGGAAGTCACGCAATTTCACCGCACCCTTCCGGTGATGATCTACGTGGGCAACGTCGCCGAACTCAAGCGCATCGAACGTTTCGACGAGCGCCTGGAGATCGGCGCAGCTGCCGCACTCTCCGATTGCTACGAGGCCTTGAAAGCCGAATACCCGGACTTTGGCGAACTGCTGCAGCGCTTCGCTTCACTGCAGATCCGCAACCAGGGCACCCTGGGCGGCAACATCGGCAACGCCTCACCGATTGGCGACTCGCCACCGCTGCTGATCGCCCTCGGCGCGCAGATCGTGCTGTGCAAGGGCCAGACCCGCCGCACCCTGGCCCTGGAAGACTATTTCATCGACTACCGGGTCACCGCCCGCCAGGAAAGCGAATTCATCGAAAAGATCATCGTGCCGCGAGCCAGCGCCGAACAGGCGTTCCGCGCCTACAAGGTCTCCAAGCGCCTGGACGACGACATTTCCGCCGTATGCGCGGCGTTCAACCTGCGCATCGACAACGACGTGGTCCGCGACGCCCGCGTGGCCTTCGGCGGCATGGCCGCGACCCCAAAACGCGCCAAGCATTGCGAAGCGGTATTGATCGGTGCGCCGTGGACCGACAGCACCATTGAACGCGCCTGCGCAGCCCTGGCCGAGGATTTCACGCCGCTGTCGGACTTCCGCGCCAGCAAGGAATACCGCCTGCTCAGCGCCCGCAACTTGCTGCGCAAATACTTCATCGAACTGCAAACGCCGCACATCGAGACTCGGGTGACCGCTTATGTCTAACCATCACACCGTCGAGAAGACCCAAGCCGAACTCGCCGAGCTGTTCGCCCGCGACCTGACCACCGGCGTGGGCCGCAGCGTCAAGCACGACAGCGCCGCCAAGCACGTGTCCGGCGAGGCCCAGTACATCGATGACCGCCTGGAATTTCCGAACCAGTTGCACGTCTATGCCCGGCTGTCGGACCGCGCCCACGCCCGGATCCTGCGCATCGATACCACGCCCTGCTACGCCTTCGAAGGCGTGCGCATCGCCATCACCCACCAAGACATCCCCGGCCTGAAGGACATCGGCCCGCTGCTGCCCGGCGATCCGTTGCTGGCCATCGATGACGTGCAGTTCGTCGGCCAACCGGTGCTGGCCGTCGCCGCCAAAGACCTGGACACCGCGCGCAAGGCGGCGATGGCGGCCATCGTCGAATACGAAGACCTGGAACCGGTGCTGGACGTGGTCGAGGCCCTGCGCAGGCGGCACTTCGTGCTCGACAGCCACACCCACCAGCGCGGCGATTCGGCCACGGCACTGGCGAGCGCCGAACATCGCATCCAGGGCTCGCTGCACATCGGCGGCCAGGAACACTTTTACCTGGAAACCCAGATTTCCTCGGTGATGCCCACCGAAGACGGCGGCATGCTCGTCTACTGCTCGACCCAGAACCCCACTGAAGTGCAAAAACTGGTGGCCGAGGTGCTGGGCGTGTCGATGAACAAAGTCGTGGTGGACATGCGGCGCATGGGCGGCGGCTTTGGCGGCAAGGAAACCCAGGCCGCCAGCCCGGCGTGCCTGTGCGCCGTCATCGCGCACCTCACCGGCCAGCCAACCAAGATGCGCCTGCCCCGTGTCGAAGACATGCTGATGACCGGCAAGCGTCATCCCTTCTACATCGAATACGACGTCGGCTTCGACAGCACCGGGCGCCTGCACGGCATCGCCCTGGAACTGGCCGGCAACTGCGGTTGCTCGCCGGACCTGTCGGCCTCGATCGTCGACCGGGCAATGTTCCATGCCGACAACGCCTACTACCTGGGCGATGCGACCATCAACGGCCACCGCTGCAAGACCAACACCGCGTCGAACACCGCTTACCGCGGTTTCGGCGGGCCCCAAGGCATGGTCGCCATCGAAGAGGTGATGGACGCCATCGCCCGACACCTGGGGCTCGATCCGCTGGCGGTGCGCAAGGCCAACTATTACGGCAAGACCGAACGCAACGTCACCCATTACTACCAGACCGTCGAGCACAACATGCTCGAGGAAATGACCGCCGAACTTGAAGAAAGCAGCCAGTACGCCGAGCGCCGCGAAGCGATCCGTCGCTACAACGCCAATAGCCCGATCCTGAAAAAGGGCCTGGCGCTGACCCCGGTCAAGTTCGGCATTTCCTTTACCGCCAGTTTCCTCAACCAGGCCGGCGCCTTGATCCACGTCTACACCGACGGCAGCATCCACCTCAACCATGGCGGCACCGAAATGGGCCAGGGCCTGAACACCAAGGTCGCGCAAGTGGTGGCCGAGGTGTTCCAGGTGGAAATGGACCGCGTGCAAATCACCGCGACCAACACCGACAAGGTGCCGAACACTTCGCCCACCGCCGCCTCCAGCGGTGCCGACCTGAACGGCAAGGCCGCGCAGAACGCCGCCGAAACCATCAAGCGGCGCCTGGTGGAATTCGCCGCGCGACAGTACAAGGTCAGCGAAGAAGATGTGGAATTCCACAACGGCCATGTGCGGGTGCGCGATCACATCCTGACCTTCGAGGCGCTGGTGCAGCAGGCGTATTTCGCCCAGGTCTCGCTGTCGAGCACCGGCTTCTACAAGACCCCGAAAATCTACTACGACCGCAGCCAGGCCCGCGGCCGACCGTTCTACTACTACGCCTATGGCGCGGCCTGTGCCGAGGTGATCGTCGACACCCTCACCGGCGAGTACAAGATGCTGCGCACTGACATCCTCCACGACGTCGGCGCCTCGCTGAACCCGGCCATCGACATCGGCCAGGTCGAGGGTGGTTTCATCCAGGGCATGGGCTGGCTGACCATGGAAGAGCTGGTGTGGAACGACAAGGGCAAGCTAGAGACCTGCGGCCCGGCCAGCTACAAGATCCCCGCCGTGGCCGACATGCCGCTGGACCTGCGGGTCAAGCTGGTGGAAAACCGCAAGAACCCCGAAGACACGGTGTTCCACTCCAAGGCCGTGGGCGAGCCGCCGTTCATGCTCGGCATCGCCGCGTGGTGCGCGATCAAGGACGCCGTGGCGAGCCTGGGGGATTACCAGCACCAACCGAACATCGACGCCCCGGCAACGCCGGAGCGGGTGTTGTGGGGGTGTGAGCAGATGCGCGAGTTGAGGGCGGTGGAGGTTGGGGAAGCTGAAACCGAGTTGGCTTCGCTTTAGACCGCGGCGCGGCCAATCGCGAGCAAGCTCGCTCCCACATTGGGTCGGTGTTCACAAATCCCCTGTGGGAGCGAGCTTGCTCGCGATGAGGCCGGAACAGACAACAAAGATGTCGAGGTGAAATATGTACAACTGGATCAGCGCCCTCGCCGACCTGCAAACCCGCGGTGAACCGTGCGTGCTGGTGACAATCATCGAAGAGCTCGGCTCCACCCCACGCAACGCCGGTTCGAAGATGGTCATCAGCGCCAGCCAGACGTTCGACACCATCGGTGGCGGACACCTGGAATTCAAGGCCATGGAAATCGCCCGGCACATGCTCGCCAGCGGCCAGCAGAACACCCATCTGGAGCGCTTCAGTCTCGGTGCGAGCCTGGGCCAGTGCTGCGGCGGCGTCACCGTGCTGCTGTTCGAACCCATGGGCCAGGTCCAGGCGCAGATCGCCGTGTTCGGCGCCGGCCACGTCGGCCGCGCCCTGGTGCCGCTGCTGGCGAGCCTGCCCTGCAAGGTGCGCTGGATCGACTCACGGGAGGCGGAATTCCCCGAACAGCTGCCCCATGGCGTGCGCAAGATCGTCACCGAGGAGCCACTGGATGAAGTCGACGAATTACCCGTCGGCAGCTACTGCATCGTCATGACCCACAACCATCAGCTCGACCTGGAACTGAGCGCTGCGATCCTCAAGCGCAACGACTTTGCCTACTTCGGCCTGATCGGCTCGAAGACCAAACGGGTCAAGTTCGAGCATCGCCTGCGTGGACGTGGTTTTGACAGCAGCACCTTGCAGCGCATGCGTTGCCCGATGGGCATCGGCGAAGTCAAAGGCAAATTGCCTGTGGAAATCGCCATCTCCATCGCCGGCGAAATCATCGCCACCTATAACGCCGATTTCGGCCAGCACACCGCCCGCGCCGAACCGATTGCCAAGCTGCTGCCGGCCTCGCGCCGTAGCCAGGCAAACCGTTGAACACTCGTTGAGAATTCCCATGCCCCTGACACGCAAAGCCTACCGCGCCGCCCTGCTCCAAAGCCTCGCCGACCCGGCCGAAGTCGGTATCGAGGCGTCCTATGAATATTTCGCAGACGGTTTGCTGGTGGTGGAAAACGGCCAGATCAGTGCCATCGGCCACGCCCATGACCTGCTGCCGACCCTGGCAGCGGACATCGAAGTCACTCATTACCCGGACGCGCTGATCACGCCAGGTTTGATCGACACCCACATCCACCTGCCACAAACCGGCATGGTCGGTGCTTATGGCGAGCAATTGCTGGACTGGCTCAACACCTACACTTTCCCCTGCGAAAGCCAGTTCGCCGACAAGACCCACGCCGATGCCGTGGCCGATATTTTCGTCAAGGAATTGCTGCGCAACGGCACCACCACCGCGCTGGTGTTCGGCAGCGTGCACCCGCAATCGGTGAATTCGTTTTTTGAAGTGGCCCAGAAGCTTGATCTGCGGATGATCGCCGGCAAAGTGATGATGGACCGCAACGCCCCGGACTACCTGGTCGACACCGCCGAATCCAGCTACACCGAGAGCAAGGCGCTGATCGAGCGCTGGCACGGCAAGGGCCGCCTGCACTACGCGGTGACCCCGCGCTTCGCCCCCACCAGCACCCCGGAACAACTGGCCCTGGCCGGTCAGTTGCTGGGGCAATACCCAGACTTGTACATGCAGACTCACATCAGCGAGAACCTGCAGGAGGTGCAGTGGGTCAAGGAGCTGTTCCCCGAGCGCAAGGGTTATCTGGACGTCTACGATCACTACCAGTTGCTCGGCGAGCGCTCAGTGTTCGCCCATGGCGTGCACTTATGTGACGACGAATGCGCTCGCCTGGCCGAGACCGGTTCGGCCATCGCCTTCTGCCCGACCTCGAACTTTTTCCTCGGCAGCGGCCTGTTCAACCTGCCGATGGCCGAGAAACACAAAGTGAACGTGGGATTGGGTACCGACGTGGGTGGCGGCACCAGTTTTTCGCTGCTGCAAACCCTGAACGAAGCCTACAAGGTGATGCAGTTGCAGGGCGCGCGGCTGAGCCCGTTCAAGTCGCTGTACCTGGCCACCCTCGGCGGCGCCCGGGCCCTGCGCCTGGAGGACAAGATCGGGACGTTGCAGCCGGGTACCGACGCGGATTTCCTGGTACTGGACTACAACGCCACACCGCTGCTGGGCTACCGCCTCAAGCAGGCCAAGGACATTGCCGAGCGGTTGTTCGTGTTGATGACGCTGGGGGATGACCGGACGGTGGCGCAGACGTATGCGGCCGGCAAGTTGGTGCATCAGCGGTAGGTTTTTGATCGTTCCCACGCTCTGCGTGGGAATGCCTCAACGGACGCTCTGCGTTCGGCTTTTGGGACGCGGAGCGTCCCGGGCTGCGTTCCCACGCGGAGCGTGGGAACGATCAGGGTCGGGGGTTAGAGCTTAGCGGTCGACCGCCCGGGCTTCTTGCTCTGCAGCAGGTGCGAGAACACCGCATGCAAGTCATCCGACGCGCTTTCCTCGTCGAGGTTGAGCTTGCTGTCGATGTGGTCCATGTGATGCATCATCAGGTCCACTGCCAGCGTCGCATCGCGAGCCTCGATGGCGTCGATCAACTGGGTGTGTTCGTCATAGGAACAGTGGGAACGGTTGCCGCTTTCGTACTGGGCGATGATCAGCGACGTCTGGGACACCAGGCTGCGCTGGAAGCTGATCAGCGGGGCGTTCTTCGCCGCTTCGGCCAGCTTGAGGTGGAACTCGCCCGACAAGCGGATGCCGGCGCCGCGGTCGCCACGGGAGAAACTGTCGCGCTCGTCGCTGACCATCTGCCGCAGCTCAGCCAATTGTTCGGCCGTGGCATGCTGCACCGCCAGTTCGGTGATCGCCCTTTCCACCAGGCGCCGGGCCATGAATACCTGGCGAGCCTCTTCGACACTCGGGCTCGCCACCACGGCACCGCGGTTGGGCCGCAGCAACACCACGCCTTCGTGGGCCAGGCGTGACAGCGCCCGACGAATGATCGTGCGGCTGACCCCGAAAATCTCCCCCAGTGCCTCTTCGCTCAACTTTGTACCGGGCGCCAGGCGTTGTTCGAGGATGGCCTCGAAGATATGCGCATAGACAATATCGTCCTGGGTTCCGCTGCGCCCGGCTTTACCGGCTCGCGGTTGTTTCTTGAGGGGTTGCAACTGTTCGTTCATGGGCACTCGAGTCGGGAGAACTGCGGCGAATTGACCGTGACTGTAATACGGCACAGCGGGTCGCTGGCAAGTATCGCGTAAAAAACAGCTCGATTGTACACAACCTCTGATGGCAACACGACTGTACGGCTGTTTGCGGGCATGGCTGTATTGCAATCGGCTACTGCGTTGAGTTTAGGCTTCAAACCCAAAACCTGCGGCGCGATCAAGCCCAGTCAATCTACAACAAGGACCACCGCCCACCATGACCGAAGTCACGACCACACCACTTCGTCCATTGGCCGATACCTCACCTTCAGCCATCGTCGCCGGGTTCATTGCGATGATGACCGGCTACACCAGTTCCCTGGTGCTGATGTTCCAGGCCGGGCAAGCGGCAGGGCTGACCAGCGGGCAGATTTCCTCGTGGATCTGGGCGATTTCCATCGGCATGGCGGTGTGTTCCATCGGGTTGTCGCTGCGCTATCGCACACCGATCACCATCGCCTGGTCGACACCCGGCGCGGCGCTGCTGATCACCAGCCTGGGCGGCGTGAGTTATGGCGAGGCCATCGGCGCCTATATCACCTGTGCAGTATTGGTGACGATCTGTGGCCTGACCGGCAGTTTCGAGCGCCTGGTCAAACGTATTCCGGCCTCGCTGGCGGCGGCGTTGCTGGCGGGAATCCTGTTCAAGATCGGCAGCGAGATTTTTATCGCCACCCAGCATCGAACCGGCCTGGTGCTGGGGATGTTTTTCACCTACCTGATCGTCAAGCGCCTGTCGCCACGTTACGCGGTGCTGGCGGCACTGTTGATCGGTACGGCGCTGTCGGGCCTGATGGGGCTGTTGGACTTCAGCGGCTTTGCCCTGGAAGTCGCGACACCGGTCTGGACCACGCCGCACTTTTCCCTGGCGGCCACCATCAGCATCGGCATTCCGTTGTTCGTGGTGGCGATGACCTCGCAGAACATGCCCGGCATCGCCGTGCTACGGGCCGACGGTTATAACGTGCCGGCCTCGCCGCTGATCACCAGCACCGGCATCGCTTCGCTGCTGCTGGCACCGTTCGGTTCCCATGGGATCAACCTGGCGGCCATCAGCGCGGCGATCTGCACCGGCCCCCACGCCCACGAAGATCGCAACAAGCGCTACACGGCGGCGGTCTGGTGCGGGATCTTCTACGGGATTGCCGGAGTGTTCGGCGCTACCCTGGCGGCGTTGTTCGCGGCGCTGCCCAAGGAACTGGTGCTGTCCATCGCGGCCTTGGCGCTGTTCGGGTCGATCATCAACGGTTTGAGCATCGCCATGAGCGAAGTGAAGGAGCGGGAAGCGGCACTGATCACCTTCATGGTCACGGCGTCGGGGCTGACGCTGTTCTCCATCGGTTCGGCGTTCTGGGGGATTGTGGCGGGGGTGTTGACCTTGCTGATCCTGAACTGGCGTAGCGCTTGAAGCTTGAAGCTTCAAGCTTCAAGCTTCAAGCTTCAAGCTTCAAGCTTCAAGCACTTAGACTTGCAGCTTGAAGCTCACCGCTTGCAGCTTATTTCTGATTGATCGGCTTTTCCGGGTACCAAACGTCCATCAGCGGGCTGACTTCAACGCTGGTCAGCTCAGGACGCGCCTTGAGCCAGGCTTCAACGGCAGCGCGCTGCTCTTCGGAAACCGAGCCACGCTTCTGCAGGCAAACCAGACCGTAGTCGTCGCCGCCGACGTAGCCCAGGCCGTTGGCTTCCATGGCTTCTTTCAGGAAAGCGTCGAGGAAAGCGTCAATAGCCTCATCGGCCAGATCTTCTTTGAAATCCAGGTTCAGTTCGAAACCCAGCTCTTGAAATTCATCCACGCACAGTTTTTTGCGCAGACGCTGGGAACGGTTAGTCGCCATTGGAACAATCCTCATAAGTAATAACGGCCGGCACTTTACCAGTTTGGTGCGTCGATTGCCCGACTGATCGGGCGTATCGACCTACCGTCGGTAAAAAATAGCAGCCGAAGGGCTCAGGCACGGCCCCAGCCGTTGCGGCTTGGGGCATAATGCCGACACTTTCATGACCGTTGAGGACGTTCATTTTCATGTCCTCGTTATTTCCCCCTCGCCCGTAGGGTTTTATTTCAAATGATCAAATCTTTGCGTCCACTGCTTCTGGCCAGCCTTCTTCTTCCCCTGGCCCTCCCTGTCACCGCCCACGCCGCCACGATCAACACTGCCCTGTCGCCCAATGTGCAAAAGGCCCTCAAGAACAGCAAGCTGCAGAACGACGCGCTGTCCCTGGTGATGGTGCCACTCAACGGCCCCGGCACTCCGACCCTGTACAACGCCGACGTCTCGGTGAACCCGGCGTCCACCATGAAGCTGGTGACCACCTACGCGGCCCTGGAAATGCTCGGCCCCAATCACCAGTGGAAAACCGAGTTCTACACCGACGGCACTCTCAACGGCGGGATCCTCAACGGCAACCTGTACCTCAAGGGCGGCGGCGACCCCAAGCTGAACATGGAAAAACTCTGGCTGCTGATGCGCGACCTGCGAGCCAACGGCGTGCAGCAGGTTACCGGCGACCTGGTACTGGACCGTGGTTTCTTCATCCAGCCGCAACTGCCCGAATTCAACGACGACGGCAACGACGAAAATAAACCGTTCCTGGTCAAGCCGGACTCGTTGCTGGTCAACCTCAAGGCCCTGCGCTTCGTCGCCCGTAACGACGGCGGCCGGGTGCTGGTGTCGGTGGAGCCGCCGATTGCGAGCATTCGCATCGACAACCAGGTCAAGGCCGTCAACTCCAAGCAATGCGCCGGCGGTGTGCGCTACAACCCGGTGGCCCAGACGGACGGCAGCGTGACGGTGACCGTCGGCGGCCAGCTCGGTGACGGTTGCAGCTCCCAGACCTACCTGTCGCTGCTGGACCATGCTACCTACACCGCAGGCGCGGTGCGGGCGATCTGGAAAGAGCTGGGCGGCAGCATCCAGGGCAAGGACCGCCTGGCCGCGACCCCGAGCAGCGCCAAGGTGCTGGCCCGGGCATTCTCCCCGGACCTGGCGGAGATCATCCGCGACATCAACAAATACAGTAACAACACCATGGCCCAGCAGTTGTTCCTGAGCCTCGGCGCGCAGTTCCGTAACGAAGCCGACGGTGATGACGCCAAGGCCGCGCAACGGGTGGTGCGCCAGTGGTTGGCCAAGAAAGGCATCACCGCGCCGCACCTGGTGATGGAGAATGGTTCCGGCCTGTCCCGTGCCGAACGAGTCAGCGCCCGGGAAATGGCGGCCATGCTGCAAGCCGCCTGGCGCAGCCCGTACTCGGCGGAATTCATCAGTTCGATGCCGATTGCCGGCACCGACGGCACCATGCGCAAACGCCTGAAGACCACCGCCATGGCCGGCGAAGCCCACGTCAAGACCGGCACCCTGAACACCGTCCGCGCCATCGCCGGCTACAGCCGTGACATCAATGGCAACACCTGGGCGGTGGTGGCGATTCTCAACGATCCAAAGCCCTGGGGCGCTTCATCGGTGCTGGACCAGGTGCTGCTGGACCTGTATCGCCAGCCGAAACTGCCGCAGACGGCTTCGGCGCTCTAATCCAGCACAAACCCAATGTGGGAGCGAGTCTGCGCGCGATTCGGTAGGTCAGCCTATTCATCAACTGAACCATCGATATCGCGATGATATGTGGCTAGCCCAACTGCACCTCAACCCGATCCCGCCCGGCCTGCTTGGCCGCATACACGCCCGAGTCAGCCCTTAGCAGCAACGCATCGGCACCCTCCCCGGCACGCCAGGTGGCGATACCGAAGCTGGCGGTGACAAACCCCACACCCTCGATGGGCGCCGCCCGCAAGCCTTCCCACAGCTCCAATGCCAAGCTGTAGGCGCTGTCGCTGTCGGTGTCCGGGCACAGCACCACGAACTCTTCTCCACCCAGCCGGCAGAACACATCGGTGCGCCGCAACCGTTGGGCGACGCGCTGACAGACGGCCTGCAACACCCGGTCGCCCACTGCGTGGCCATGCTGGTCGTTGATGCGCTTGAAGTGGTCGATGTCGAGCATGATGACCGCCAGCCCTCCGGAACCGCGCTCGACCCGAGCCATCTCCGAAGTCAGGCGGTCCTGGAAATAGCGACGGTTGCGAATACCGGTCAGGGCGTCGGTCACGGACAAGGCCCGCAGTTCTTCTTCCACGCGCTTGAGGTCGGAAATATCCGAGATATAGCCGTGCCACAACACCCCGCCGCCGGGCAGCTCCTCGGGCGTGGCCTCGCCGCGTACCCAGCGCAGGCCGCGCAAAGGCAGTTGCACCCGGTACTCTTCCCGCCACGGGCTCAAGGTGTGGGCCGAAGCGCGAATCGAAGCGCGGACGCGCGTGCTGTCCAACGGGTGAATGCGCGAGAAAATCGCCTCGGCGTTCTGCACCAGTACATCGGGTTCCAATTCATAGATGTCGCGAATGCCGTCGCTGGCATAGATCACGCTGAAGCGACCGTTGAAATCCATTCTGAACTGGTAGATGCCACCGGGCACATGGGCGCTGAGCTTTTTCAGCAACAGGTCACGGGCGGCCAATGCTTCGTGGACGCGCTTGCGTTCGGTGATGTCGATGCAGATCGCCAGGTGCCCGACCCACAACCCCTGGTCATCGAGCATCGGTGTGGCAAGCATGTTCACGGTCAAGTGACTGCCATCGCGGCGCACCAGGGTCCACTCCCGCGCCTGTTGCCCGCCCTGCTCGCCGCCCTCGAGCAGCATCGCGTGGCAGGTGGGAATCGGCTTGCCAAAGCGCGCACCGAGCTGGGCGGCGCGGGCCTGGAGTTCGCGCGGCACATGCAGGCTCTCCAGGGTCATGCTCTGCAGGACCTCGCAGCTCGGGTAACCGAGCATCTGTTCGGCCCCGGCATTGAAGGTGGTAATGACGCCACGCAGGTCAGTGGCGATGATCGCGACCTGGGTCGCGGCATCCAGCACACCGCGCAACTGGCCATGAGTACCGCGCAGCTCCTGCTCCCGGGCGCGCAGTTCACGGGTACGCTGCTCCACCAGTTTCAAGGCCCGCTGCCGCTGGCTGACCAGCACATAGAGCAACGCACTGAGCAGCAGGCTGAGCAAACCGCCGAATATCACCATGCTGGTGACCGAAGAATGATTGGTAGCCAGGAACACCCGGCTGGGTCGCAGCTCCACCCGGTAGTCGCGATCGGCCAGGCGCAACAGGCGGGTCGCCGCCAAATCGCTCTGGCCCGGCGGGTTGCGGGACTCGAACAGCGCCTCCTCGCCGTCTTGGGTAGACGAATCCATGATACGCATCGACAGATTGTCGTGGCCGGACGCCGGCAGTCCATCGCCCACCAGTTGCCGCATGCTGATGGCCGCCACCACGTAGCCGAACGGTTCGCTGGCCGATTCCCGGATGACCGGCGCAACCAGCAGGACCCCACGGGTAAATACCGGGTCGGCGCCCATCAGGTCCAATGGCTGCGAGACCACCGGCCCGCCTCGCTGGCGGGCCCGCTCAACGGCGGCCCGGCGCAAGGGTTCGGAAAGCAGGTCCAGGCCCAGCGGCGTGCCATAGGACGCCTGGCTCTGGATGTAGAGCAGCGGTGCGTATTCGTCCCGCTCGGCAGCCCGTCGCAGGCCACCGCTACCGTCCACCTCGCGGATCGTGAATTGAGTGGCCCCTTCAGCCTGCGCCTGCTGTTCGAATGCGGGCCGTTCGTCTGGCCGCACCCTCGGTGCCCAGGCGAAGGCCCGGGTGCGACGCAACAGTGCGTCGGCGTAACCACGGAATTCGTTGTTGGAGACCCCTTCGGAGTTGGCAAAGAAACGCCTGAGGCTGTCGAGGCGTTGCTCCTGATCCTGGAATCGTTCTTCGATGCGACTGAAACGCTCCTCGGCTTGCAGCTCGAAGCGCTGACGCAATTGCTGATTGAACAGGTTCATCATCGCCCAGGTCAGCAACCCGGTCAGGAACATACCGGCCAGCAGGACCAGCGAAGCGACCAGCCAGGCCGACACGTCTTCGCTGATAAAGCCCAGGATCCTGGGACGTACCTGATGCAATGCCATAAATACAACTCAGAAAGGAACCAGGCATAGGCACAGCCCTGGACACAGCCTAAGTTATAGCTATTCGCCATCACTTTGACCAGTCCCCAAACGAGGCTAGAAGCCTTGAATTACAAGGCTTCGTGGATCCAATCAGCCCCGACTCAACGCGCCATGATCTTCCAGGCACGGTGGATCTTGCCGTTGCGGGCGAAATCCGGATCGATCGTCTTGGCGGTGATTTCTTCCACCGCATAACGCTCGCCGAGGTTGTCCTCGAGCTGGAACTTGCGGAAGTTGTTGGAAAAATACAGCACACCGCCCGGCGCCAGGCGCGCCATGGCCAGGTCCAGCAACTGCACATGGTCGCGCTGCACGTCGAACACGCCTTCCATGCGCTTGGAGTTGGAGAAAGTCGGCGGGTCGATGAAGATCAGGTCGTACTCGTCACGGCTGGCTTCCAGCCAGGCCATCACATCGCCCTGCTCCAGGCGGTTCTTGTCGGAAAAACCATTGAGCGACAGGTTACGCCGTGCCCAATCCAGATAGGTTTTCGACAGGTCGACGCTGGTGGTGCTCCGAGCACCACCCTTGGCAGCGTGGACGCTGGCGGTCGCGGTGTAGCAGAACAGGTTGAGGAAACGCTTGCCGGCCGCCTCTTTCTGGATTCGCAGGCGCATCGGCCGATGGTCGAGAAACAGCCCGGTGTCCAGGTAGTCAGTGAGGTTGACCAGCAGCTTCACGCCACCTTCGTTGACCTCGGTGAACTTGCCCTGGGCGCTCTGGCGCTCGTACTGCTTGGTGCCGCTCTGGCGCTCGCGACGCTTGATCACCACGCGGCTCTTGTCCACGTTCAGCGCCTGGGGAATCGCCGCCAGGGCGTCGAACAGCCGGGCCGAGGCTTTTTCCGGATCGATGGACTTCGGCGCGACGTATTCCTGGACGTGCACCCAGTCGTGGTACAGGTCGATGGCCATGGAATATTCCGGCATGTCGGCATCGTAGACCCGATAGCAGTCGACGCCTTCACGCTTGGCCCACTTACTCAGCAACTTGAGGTTTTTTTGCAGGCGATTGGCGAACATCTGCCCGCCTTCGCTCAACCGCGCCTGCTCGACCACCGGGGCCGGCACCGGTGCTGGCTTGATCGGGTTGCCGTTCTTGTTGTACTGGCGCTCTTGCGGTACTTCGGGGGCCTGATCGTAGGCGGCCTGTTCACGCTCGGCCTGACGCTGTTCCGGGGTGCGACGCTCACCCGTGACGAACTGGTCCGGCAACACCTTGATCAGCAGCAACTTGCACGGCAAGGCACCGTTCCAGAACGAATACTGCTTGTGGCTGCGAATGCCCATGCGCTTGCCCAGGTCCGGCGCGCCGGTGAACACCGCCGCTTCCCAGTTCAAGCAGGCCTGGCGCAGACGCTCGCCGAGGTTCTGGTAGAGGTAAAGCAGGCTGGCCTCATCGCCCAGGCGCTCGCCGTACGGCGGGTTGCAGATCACCAGGCCCTTCTGGTTCTGGTCTGGACGCGGCTCGAAGGTGGCGACTTCGCCTTGATAGATCTTGATCCACTCGCTCAGGCCGGCACGTTCGACGTTGTTGCGGCCCGGCTGGATCAGCCGTGGGTCGGCTTCGTAGCCGCGAATCCACAGCGGCGGCTTGGCCAGCCCGGCGGCGGCACGGTCGGTGGCCTCTTCGTGGAGTTTCTTCCACAACGCCGGCACATGGCCGAGCCAGGCGGTGAAGCCCCACTGCTGGCGGCGCAGGTTCGGCGCCATGTCGGCGGCGATCATCCCGGCTTCCACCAGGAACGTGCCCACGCCGCACATCGGGTCGGCCAGCGCCCCGCCTTCAGCGGCAATGCGCGGCCAACCGGCGCGGATCAGGATCGCGGCGGCGAGGTTTTCCTTCAGCGGCGCTGCGCCCTGCTGCAGGCGATAACCGCGCTGGTGCAGGCTGTGGCCGGAGAGGTCGAGGGAGAGGATCGCTTCGCCGCGGTCCAGGCGCAGGTGGATGCGCAGGTCCGGGTTGAGCTTGTCGATGGACGGCCGCTCGCCCGACGGCGTGCGCAGCTTGTCGACGATGGCGTCCTTGACCTTCAAGGCGCCGAAATGGGTGTTGTCGATGCCCGAGCCGTGGCCGCTGAACTCCACCGCCAGGGTGCCATCGGCCAGCATGTGGTCTTGCCAGTCGACATCCAGCACACCGTGGTACAGGTCTTCGGCGTCCTTCATCGGGAAGCGCTTGAGTACCAGCAACACGCGGTTGGCCAGGCGCGACCACAGGCACAGGCGATACGCCGTTTCCATGTCGGCCATGCCGCGCACGGCCGAGGTGTGCTCGCGCGCCTCTTCAAGGCCAAGCCCGACGGCTTCCTCGATGAGCAGGCCTTCGAGGCCCTTGGGGCAGGTGAGGAAGAGTTCGAAACGATCGGACATGGGATTTCCAGAGCCTTTGGCTAAGTGGACCGGGCAACGCATTGCCGGGCCGGGTTCAATCAGGTGCTTTTCTCAAGAGCACCCGCGTGGCACGAAAGTGTGCCGTGCCACCCTCGCCGCTCAGGTTAAAAGAGCTTAGATGCGAAGGCAGAAAAAAAATTCTGTGCAACAAATTGTGAAAACTCGACCCTTTCGTCGAATAGTACCCGAGTGCAACGGGAGGACATTCTCATCCGAGCCAGACCTACCCCTTTCGGCGCAGGGCCGATCATACAGGGGTCTTGCTCAAAAGCGGTCAACGAACATCAAGTTACTTATCGCCCTAACATCTTTATTGTTACGTGCTTATGACAAAACGATCATTCCATCCATGTGACGCTTTGGTTAGAACTCATCACAGGTTGACGTCGCAACGGCGTCAACACCTCGGCTCGTCACGCCGGCAACGAGCCACCAACGGCAGAATGATTCTGCCCCGGCCTCGATAGAGGTCGACGCTAAGTAACAGTCAACAAGTGAGGGCAACACCCTATGAGAAGACTTAAGCGTGATCCGTTGGAAAGAGCATTTTTACGTGGTTACCAATATGGCGTTGGTGGTAAATCCCGTGAGCTTTGCCCCTTTACTCTACCGTCGGTACGTCAAGCCTGGATCAATGGCTGGCGAGAAGGACGCGGCGACAACTGGGACGGTATGACCGGCACTGCGGGTATCCATAGACTCAACGAACTTCACGCCGTCGGCTGACACAGGGCTTAATACTCAAGAACTCGACAATTTGACACCCATATCGATTTAACCACGCACGTCCCATCCGGACGGCGGGCTACGGCCCAGGGGGCTCCTTCGAGGAGCCCTTTTTAATGCCTGGGTTTCATGAACTTGGGCTGCAAACACTGTTGTGGCGACACGCTGTGGGAGCAAGGCTTGCCCGCGATGAAGGCAACGCGGTCTGTCTGGAACCGAGGCGCCCGCATCGCGAGCAAGCTTTGCTCCCACAGAATCAACCCAACGCCGCAATGGCATCCACCGATTCACGAATCAACGCCGGCCCCTTGTAGATAAAGCCCGAATAAATCTGCACCAGGCTCGCCCCGGCGGTGATCTTCTCGGCGGCGTGGCGGCCTTCGGTAATTCCGCCCGCGGCGATGATCGGCAAGCGCCCCGCCAATTCAGCGGCCAGCACCTTCACGGTGTGGGTGCTCTTGTCACGCACTGGAGCGCCAGACAAGCCACCCGCCTCGTCACCGTGTTCCAGCCCTTCGACACCTTCGCGACCCAAGGTCGTGTTGGTGGCGATTACTGCGTCCATGCCCGTCTCGATCAGGGCCTGGGCCACCTGGGTGGTCTCTTCGTCGGTCATGTCCGGGGCGATCTTGATCGCCAGCGGCACGTGCCTGCCGTGAATCAACGCCAGCTCTGCACGACGCCGGGCCAGGTCGGCCAGCAGTTGCTTGAGCGAATCACCGAACTGCAGGCTGCGCAGCCCCGGGGTGTTGGGGGAGCTGACGTTGACGGTCACGTAGCTGGCGTGGGCGTAGACCTTGTCCAGGCAAATCAGGTAGTCGTCGACGGCGCGCTCCACCGGCGTGTCGAAATTCTTGCCGATGTTGATGCCCAGCACGCCCTTGTACTTGGCCGCGGCCACACGGGCCAGCAGATGATCGACGCCCAGGTTGTTGAACCCCATGCGGTTGATGATCGCCTCGGCTTGCGGCAGGCGGAAAAGCCGTGGCTTGGGGTTGCCCGGCTGCGGTCGGGGGGTGACGGTGCCGATTTCCACGAAACCGAAACCCAACTGGGCGAACCCGTCGATGGCCGCGCCATTCTTGTCCAGGCCCGCCGCCAACCCGACCGGGTTGGGGAATTCCAGGCCCATGACCGTCACCGGCAATTTTGCCGGGGCCTTGCACAACAAACCGTTTAGGCCGAGGCGTCCGCCCGCGCCGATCAAGTCCAGGGACAGGTCGTGGGAAGTTTCCGGGGAGAGTTTGAACAGCAGTTCACGGGCCAGGGTGTACATGGGCGGCTTTGACTCGGGCGACGAAATGAGGCGGCGATTATAGCCGGGCAACGGCGGCTCAAGCGAGGCGCCCGCACAAAACGATAGCGCTGGCATATGCCTTGCACCCTTTTGGTCATCAGCGCCCATGCCAACGACGGAATGAGTGCCACACTGTTTTAAGGGACAACGGCGTCGTCGTCCGGTCTCCTGGGCCCGGACACGGCGCTTTTTTATGCGGAAGGTGATACCGATGAATGAAGTACCAGCCAACCCCCTGGCCTGGGTCAACGGCAGCGATGCCCCGGAAAAGAGCGCGGTCAACCTCGGTTTCATGGCCTTGAGCGACTGCGCCCCGGTCGTCGTGGCCGCCACCCAGGGCTTCGCCCAACCCTACGGCCTGACCCTGAACCTCAAGCGCCAGGCCTCCTGGGCCAACCTGCGCGACAAGCTGGTCAGCGGTGAAATCGATGCCGCCCACAGCCTGTATGGGCTGATCTACGCGGTACACCTGGGCATCGGCGGGGTCGCGGCAAGCGACATGGCCGTGCTGATGGGGCTGAACCAGAACGGCCAGAGCATCAACCTGTCCCATGGCTTGCAGGCCCAGGGCGTGACCAGTCCTGAAGCACTGGAACGGCACGTGCACCAAACTCGCCCGAAACTGACCTTTGCCCAGACCTTCCCCACCGGCACCCACGCCATGTGGCTCTATTACTGGCTCGCCGCCCAGGGCATCCACCCGTTGTCGGATGTCGACAGCGTGGTCGTACCTCCGCCGCAAATGATCGCGCACCTGCAAGCCGGGCGTATCGACGGGTTTTGCGTCGGCGAGCCCTGGTGCGCCAGCGCGGTGAAGCAGAACCTCGGTTTTACCCTGGCGACCACCCAGACCATCTGGCCCGATCACCCGGAAAAAGTCCTGGGTTGCACCCGCGCATTCGTCGAGCAATACCCCAATACCGCCCGGGCCCTGGTGATGGCGATCCTCGAAGCCAGCCGCTTCATTGAACAAAGCAACGAAAACCGTCGCAGCACCGCGCAACTGTTGACTGCGCCTGAATACCTCGACGCCCCGCTGGACTGCATCGAGCCGCGCCTGCTGGGGATTTATGCCGACGGCTTGGGCAACAGCTGGCAGGATCCCCACGCCATGCGCTTTCATGGCAACGGCGAGGTGAACCTGCCGTACCTGTCGGACGGCATGTGGTTCATGACCCAGTTCCGCCGCTGGGGCCTGCTGCGCGAAGACCCGGATTACCTGACCGTGGCCCAGGACGTCCAGCAACTCAAGCTATACCGAGAAGCCTGCGCGGCATTGGACATCGCCTCCCCGCGCCAGGACATGCGCAGCAGCCAACTGATCGACGGCATCACCTGGGATGGCTCGGATCCGGCCGGGTACGCCCGCAGCTTCAAACTGCACGCCTTGAGCGATGCGGCTCCCCTTCTCGCCAGCCGCTGACAGGAGCCACGACCATGCTGCGTATCCTGCTGATCAACGACACCGCGAAAAAGGTCGGTCGCCTGAAGGCTGCCCTGATTGAGGCCGGGTTCGAAGTCATCGACGAGTCCGGCCTGACCATCGACCTGCCGGCGCGCGTCGAAACGGTGCGTCCGGACGTGATCCTGATCGATACCGAGTCACCCGGGCGCGATGTGATGGAGCAAGTGGTGCTGGTCAGTCGCGACCAGCCACGACCGATCGTCATGTTTACCGACGAGCACGACCCCAATGTGATGCGCCAGGCGATCAAGTCGGGCGTCAGCGCCTACATCGTCGAAGGCATCCACGCCGCGCGCCTGCAACCGATCCTCGACGTGGCCATGGCCCGCTTCGAAAGCGACCAGGCCCTGCGCGCCCAACTCCTGGCCCGCGACCAGCAACTGGCCGAACGCAAGCGCATCGAACTGGCCAAGGGCATGCTGATGAAGATGAAGGAATGCAACGAGGAACAGGCCTACACCCTGATGCGCCGCCAGGCCATGAGCCGCCAGCAGAAGCTGATCCAGGTGGCGGAGCAGATCATTGCCATGAATGAGCTGCTGGGCTGAAAGCCTTGTAGCGCCTGCCTTGCCCCCTACTAATGATCGTTCCCACGCTCTGCGTGGGAATGCCGCCAGGGACGCTCCGCGTTCCGCTTCACAAGGTGACGCAGAGCGTCACGGGATGCATTCCCACGCAGAGCGTAGGAACGATCATGACAGACCTGGCACAGATCTCGCTTAAGCAAACCCACAGGTAACCAACGGCGGTTGCCCCACCTACGACAAAGACGTCGCACACCCTTCTTGCCTCTCTGGCGATCCGGGTTGCGGCGTTTTTTTGTTTTGGCCCTTCGGGACCGGTGGTGCGACCACAGACGGCGCACTGCTCAAAGCACTGACTCATTTCTCGAGACTTTTACAGCTGAGGTGCGCGATGAATTCAAGCTTCTGGAAATCCGGCCATACCCCGACACTGTTCGCGGCCTTCCTCTACTTCGACCTGAGCTTCATGGTCTGGTACCTGCTCGGTCCACTGGCGGTACAGATCTCTGCCGACCTGCACCTGACCACCCAGCAACGCGGCCTGATGGTGGCGACGCCGATCCTGGCTGGCGCCGTGCTGCGTTTGTTCATGGGCCTGCTGGCCGACCGGATCTCGCCAAAAACCGCCGGCATGGTGGGCCAGGTGATCGTGATCGGTGCGCTGTTCTGCGCCTGGAAACTGGGCATCCACAGCTACGAACAAGCCCTGCTGCTCGGCCTGTTCCTGGGCGTGGCCGGTGCTTCGTTCGCCGTAGCCCTGCCGCTGGCCTCCCAGTGGTATCCGCCACAGCATCAAGGCAAGGCCATGGGCATTGCCGGCGCCGGTAACTCGGGCACCGTGCTCGCTGCACTGATCGCACCGGTCATGGCCGTGGCCTTCGGCTGGAGCAACGTGTTCGGCTTCGCGCTGATCCCCCTGGTACTGACCCTGGTGCTCTTCGCCTGGCTGGCCAAGAACGCCCCCGAGCGGCCAAAAGCCAAATCCATGGCCGACTACCTCAAGGCTTTGGGCGACCGTGACAGCTGGTGGTTCATGTTCTTCTACAGCGTGACCTTCGGCGGCTTCATCGGCCTGGCCAGCGCCCTGCCCGGCTACTTCAACGACCAATATGGCCTGAGCCCGGTCACCGCCGGCTACTACACCGCCGCCTGCGTCTTCGGTGGCAGCCTGATGCGTCCATTGGGCGGCGCCCTGGCGGACCGTTTTGGCGGCATCCGCACCTTGCTGGGCATGTACACCGTGGCGGCCGTCTGCATCGCCGCAGTGGGCTTCAACCTGCCAAGCTCCTACGCGGCCCTGGCCCTGTTCGTCTGCACCATGCTCGGTTTGGGTGCGGGCAACGGCGCGGTGTTCCAACTGGTGCCACAACGCTTCCGTCGCGAGATCGGCGTGATGACCGGACTGATCGGCATGGCCGGCGGCATCGGCGGATTCGCCTTGGCGGCAGGCATGGGCGCGATCAAGCAGAGCACCGGCAGCTATCAACTGGCGCTGTGGTTGTTCGCCAGCCTCGGCGTCCTGGCCTGGTTCGGCCTGCACGGCGTCAAGCGTCGCTGGAGAACCACTTGGGGTTCGGCAGCTGTCACCGCCGCTCGGGTATAACCTGCAACCATGAGCCTGCAACTGAGTTTCGCCGAAGCCAGTGCCATCGGCCCGCGGGAGGAAAACCAGGACGCCCTGCGCCTGGTCACCCCCGCCCCGGCCCTGGCCGCCAGCAAAGGTTACCTGTTCGCCATCGCCGACGGCGTGAGCCAATGCGCCGACGGCGGGCTGGCCGCCCGTTCGACCTTGCAGGCGCTGGCCCTGGACTACTATTCCACGCCGCAAACCTGGGGCGTGGCCCAGGCGCTGGACCGGCTGTTGCTGGCCCAGAATCGCTGGCTGCAAGCCAACGGTGGCGGGCAACCGCTGCTCACTACCGTCAGCGCCCTGGTCCTGCGGGGCCGGCGCTTCACCCTCGCGCATGTCGGCGATTGCCGGGTCTACCGCTGGCACGCCGATCACCTGCAACGGGTCAGTGAAGATCACGTCTGGGCACAGCAAGGCATGCAGCATGTGCTCAAGCGCGCCCTGGGCCTGGATCAACACCTGATCCTCGACTTTCTCGACGGCGAGTTGCGCACCGACGAAACCTTCGTACTGCTCAGCGACGGCGTCTGGGCGGTCCTGGGGGATACGGCCATCGCCGGCATCCTGCGCGACCAGCCGGACCTGGACCTTGCGGCCCAGACGCTGGTCAACGCCGCGCACCTGGCCGGCAGCCAGGACAACGCCAGTGCCTTGCTGGTGCGGGTCGATGCAGTGGGCGAAGCCAGCATCGGCGATGCCCTGATCCAGTTGCAGCAATGGCCCCTGCCGCCTGCGCTGAAACCGGGCCAGGTGTTCGAGGGCTGGCAGATCGAAAGCCTGCTCGGCCAGAGCCAGCAATCATTGCTCTACCGGGTACGCGACGGCCAGGGCCAACCCTGGTTGCTGAAAACCCTGCCCGTGCAGCTACGGGACGATAGCCGGGCCGGGCAGGCCTTGCTCTCGGAAGAATGGTTTCTCAAGCGCGTCGCCGGGCGGCAGTTTCCCGAGGTCCATGGTGTTCCCCAGCGTCAGCATTTGTACTACGTGATGCGGGAATATCCGGGGGCGACCCTGGCCGAGCTGTTCAACCAGGGCGGGCCGCTACCTCTGGCCCAGTGGTTGGACTTGGCGCAACGGCTGGTACGGGCGGTGGGCCTGTTGCATCGAAGGCAGATCTACCACCGCGACATCAAGCCGGAAAACCTGCACCTGGGCGACGACGGGGAACTGCGCCTGCTGGATTTCGGCCTGGCCTACTGCCCGGGCCTGTCCGAGGACCAGGCCAACGTCTTGCCCGGCACCCCCAGCTACATCGCTCCAGAAGCTTTCGGCGGCACCGCGCCCACGGCGCAGCAGGATTTGTATGCCGTCGGCGTGACCTTGTATTTCCTGCTGACCGGGCACTATCCCTACGGCGAAATCGAAGCCTTCCAGCGCCCGCGCTTTGGCGTGTCGGTCAGTGCCAGCCGCTATCGGCCGGACCTGCCCGAATGGCTCGGGCAAAGCCTGGAACGCGCCGTCGCGGCGGATCCGGAGCAGCGTTTTGAAACCGCCGAGGAATGGTTGTTGCTGCTGGAACAGGGCGAACGCCGCAGCTTGAGCGTCAGGCCCAGGCCGCTGCTGGAAAGGGAGCCGCTGAAGGTCTGGCGGACCTTGGCGCTGGTGTCGCTGGTGGTGAATCTGGTGCTGCTGTTTCTAGTGTTTCATGGCTGAGATCCAGTCGCGCCCATCGCGAGCAAGCTTTGCTCCCACAGGGAATTTGCTGCCACAGGGGATCTGCTGTGGGAGCAAAGCTTGCTCGCGATGGCGGCCTGCCTGCCACTACCAAGCTGCCGGCTGCCACGCTCCATTACCGGGCAACACGCTTTGATTCGGTGCAATAAATCCCTCCCCAATCCGCTCAACCAGCCCGCTGCTCAATAAATCCGTGCCTTCGCGCCAGTTGGCACAACCACTGCATAATCCCTTTCAACAGACATAAGGCAACGCCTCCAACGATGAAGGCGGTGCTTCCCGAGAGAACGGGACCAGGACAAAGGCGTCCTCGCTAGCTTGCTAGCGGGACGCCTTTTTTTGTTTTCGTAAAAATGACCGAGCCAGTCCGATCGCCGTGATAAAGCGGACCTGAGCTTGCGGAGAACCCTGATGAAAAAACTCAAACTGGTGATGATCGGCAACGGCATGGCCGGGGTTCGAACCCTCGAGGAACTGCTCAAGCTGAGCAACGAGCTGTACGACATCACGGTGTTCGGCGCCGAGCCCCACACCAACTACAACCGCATCCTGCTCTCGCCGGTGCTGGCCGGCGAGCAGACGTTCGAAGAGATCGTGCTCAACGACCTGAGCTGGTACCTGGACAACAACATCAAGCTGCTGCTCAACCGTAAAGTGGTGGAAATCGACCGGGTCAAACGCCGGGTCATCGCCGAAGACGGCAGCGAAGCCGAATACGACCGCCTGCTGATCGCCACCGGCTCCACACCCTTTATCCTGCCGATTCCTGGCAACACCCTGGAAGGCGTGATCGGTTACCGCGACATCGCCGACACCCAGGCGATGATCAACACCGCCAAGACCCACAAGCACGCCGTGGTCATCGGTGGCGGCCTGCTCGGCCTGGAAGCCGCCAATGGCTTGAAGCTGCGGGGCATGGACGTGACCGTGGTGCACCTGGGCGAATGGCTGCTGGAACGGCAACTGGACAAGACCAGCGGCCAACTGCTGCAGACCGCCCTGGAAAACCGTGGCCTGAAATTCCGCCTCAGCGAACAGACCCAGGCCTTGCACGATGCCGGCAATGGCCGGGTCGGCTCGGTCCAGTTCAAGAACGGCGACATTATCCCCGCCGACCTGGTGGTGATGGCCGCCGGCATCCGTCCCAATACCGAACTGGCGGAAAAATCCGGCATCCCGTGCAACCGCGGGATCCTGGTCAACGACACGATGCAAACCTACGACCCGCGCATCTACGCCATTGGTGAATGCGCCAGCCACCGTGGCACCGCCTACGGCCTGGTGGCGCCGTTGTTCGAACAGGCCAAGGTCTGCGCCAACCACCTCGCACAACTGGGCTTCGCCACCTACAAGGGTTCGGTCACCTCGACCAAGTTGAAGGTCACCGGCATCGACCTGTTCTCCGCCGGCGACTTCATGGGCGGCGAAGGCACCGAGACCATCACCCTTTCCGACCCCATCGGCGGCGTCTACAAAAAGCTGGTCATCAAGGATGACGTGCTGGTCGGCGCCTGCCTGTACGGCGATACGGCGGATGGCGGCTGGTATTTCCGCCAGATCCGTGAGAACCACGGCATCAGCGAGATCCGCGATCACTTGATGTTCGGTGAAAACGCTTTGGGCGACGTAGGCCACCAGGGCCAGGACAAAGCCATGAGCATGGCCGACAGCGCCGAAGTCTGCGGCTGCAACGGCGTGTGCAAGGGCACCATCGTCAAGGCGATCCAGGAACACGGGCTGTTCAGCGTCGATGACGTGAAAAAACACACCAAGGCCGCCAGTTCCTGCGGTTCCTGCGCCGGCCTGGTGGAGCAGATCCTGATCAACACCGTCGGCGGTGCGGCGGACGTCAAGCCGAAAAGCGAAAAAGCCATCTGCGGTTGCAGCGACCTCAACCATGGCCAGATTCGCCAGGCGATCCGCGACCAGCATTTGCTGACCATCGCCGGGGCCATGAGCTACCTGAACTGGCGCACCCCCAACGGCTGCGCCACCTGCCGCCCGGCGTTGAACTACTACCTGATTTCCACTTGGCCCGGCGAAGCCCAGGACGACCCACAGTCGCGCCTGATCAACGAACGCGCCCACGCCAACATCCAGAAAGACGGCACCTATTCCGTGGTCCCGCGGATGTGGGGTGGCGTGACCAACCCTTCGGAACTGCGGCGCATCGCTGACGTGGCCGACAAATACAACGTGCCCATGGTCAAGGTCACCGGCGGCCAGCGCATCGATTTGCTGGGGATCAAGAAGCAGGACCTGCCCGGCGTGTGGAAAGACCTCGACATGCCGTCCGGCCATGCCTACGGCAAGTCCATCCGCACCGTGAAGACCTGCGTGGGCAGCGAGTTCTGCCGCTTCGGCACGCAGAATTCCACCCAACTGGGTATCGAGCTGGAGCACGACCTGTTCAACATGTGGTCGCCGCACAAAGTGAAACTGGCCGTCTCCGGTTGCCCACGCAACTGTTCGGAAGCCGGCATCAAGGACGTCGGCATTATCGGCGTCGACTCCGGCTGGGAGATGTACATCGGCGGCAACGGCGGGATCAAGACCGAAGTCGCGGAGTTTTTCGTCAAGCTCAAGACCGCCGAAGAAGTGCGTGAATACAACGGCGCCTTCCTGCAGTTGTACCGCGAGGAAGCCTTCTACCTCGAACGCACCGTGCACTACATGCAGCGGGTCGGCATGGAGCACATCAAGAAAGCCGTGCTTGAAGACCCGGAACGGCGCAAAGCGCTCCATGAACGCCTGAAGTTTTCCCTGTCGCTGGAGCAAGACCCGTGGAAACAACGCCTGGAACAACCTCAGTTGAAGAAAGAGTTTGAGGTCATCCCCGTGAAAAACCTGGAGGTGCCGGCATGAACTGGCTGGATATCTGCGCACTGGAAGACATCAATATCCTCGGTTCGCGCATCATCAACGGCCCGAAAGGCGATATCGCGATTTTTCGTACCAGCGACGATGAAGTGTTCGCCCTCGATGACCGTTGCCCGCACAAGGGTGGCCCGTTGTCCCAAGGGTTGGTCTACGGCAAGCGCGTAGCCTGCCCACTGCACAACTGGCAAATCGACCTGGAAAGCGGCCAGGCCCAGGCCCCGGACGTGGGCTGCGCCCATCATCATTCGGCCCGGGTCGAAAACGGCCGGGTGCAGTTGGCCCTGCGGGACGCAAGCTGATGAACCGCCAGATCACTGCCTCGACCTGCTGTTATTGCGGGGTCGGTTGCGGCGTCCTGATCGAGCATGACGGCGAGCGCATCCTCGGCGTCAGCGGCGATCCTGCCCATCCGGCCAACTTTGGCAAACTGTGCAGCAAAGGCTCGACACTGCACCTGACCGGCGACCTCGCCGCACGCGCGCTCTACCCCGAACTGCGCCTGGGCAAAGGCCTGGCCCGGGCCCGCACCGACTGGGACAGCGCCCTGGATCACGCCGCCAGCGTCTTCGCCGAGACCATCGCCGAGCACGGCCCGGACAGCGTGGCGTTCTATATCTCCGGCCAATTGCTGACCGAGGATTACTACGCCTTCAACAAGCTCGCCCGGGCATTGGTGGGTACCAACAACATCGACAGCAATTCGCGGCTGTGCATGTCCTCCGCCGTGGTGGGCTACAAGCGCAGCCTCGGCGCCGACGCCCCACCCTGCAGCTATGAAGACCTGGAACTGAGCGACTGCGTGATGATCGTCGGCAGTAACATGGCCTACGCCCATCCCATCCTCTTTCGCCGTCTCGAAGAGGCGAAATCCCGCCGGCCACAGATGAAAATCATCGTCATCGACCCCCGGCGCACCGACACTTGCGATCTGGCAGACCTGCACCTGGCGATCCTGCCGGGCACCGATGTCGCCTTGTTCCATGGGATTTTGCACCTGCTGCTGTGGGAAGACTGGATCGACCGCGACTTCATCAAGGCCCACACCGAAGGCTTGGCGGAGCTGAAGAACCTGGTGCGCGACTACACCCCGAGCATGGTCGCGCAGTTGTGCGGCATCAGTGTCGAACAACTGCAGCAGTGCGCCGAATGGGTCGGCACCTCGCCAAGCTTCCTGTCGTTGTGGTGCATGGGTTTGAACCAGTCCACCGCCGGTAGCGCGAAAAACAGCGCCCTGATCAACCTGCACCTGGCCACCGGGCAGATCGGCCGTCCAGGTGCGGGGCCGTTCTCGCTGACCGGTCAACCCAACGCCATGGGCGGACGGGAAACCGGTAGCCTATCGAACCTGCTGCCGGGCCATCGCGAAGCCGCCAACCCGGAACATCGTGCCGAAGTCGCCCACTACTGGGGCGTCGAGCAACTGCCCGCCACCACTGGCTTGAGCGCCATCGAGTTGTTCGAGCAGGTTCGCAGCGGCAAGATCAAGGCCTTGTGGATCGCCTGTACCAACCCGGCCCAATCGATGCCGGACCAGACCGCGGTACGTGAAGCCCTGCAAGCCTGCCCGTTCGTGGTGTTGCAGGAAGCGTTCCGGACCACCGAAACCGCCGCGTTTGCCGACCTGCTGCTGCCAGCGGCCAGTTGGGGCGAGAAAGAAGGTTCGGTGACCAACTCCGAACGGCGCATTTCCCACGTCCGCCGGGCCATCGGCGCACCGGGTGAAGCACGGCCGGACTGGGCAATCACCGTGGATTTCGCACAACGCCTGGAGAAACGTCTGCGCCCGAGCTTGCCGAGCCTGTTCGCCTTTGAAAGCCCGGCCCAACTCTTCGATGAATACAAACAGCTGACCCGTGGCCGCGACTTGGACTTGTCCGGCATCAGCCATGCCCTGATCGACCAACTCGGCCCTCAGCAATGGCCCCTCCCCGAAGGCGCCACGGTCGGGACGGCGCGCCTGTACGTGGACGGGATTTTTCCTACCGACAGCGGCCGCGCGCGGTTTGTGGCCGACCCCTATCGCGCCGCCAAGGAACTGCGTGACGCCCGCTACCCGTTGACCCTGAACACCGGCCGCTTGCGGGACCAGTGGCACGGCATGAGCCGTACCGGTACCGCGGCGCAGTTGTTTGGTCATGTGAACGAAGCGGTCCTCAGCCTGCACCCCGACGAACTGCTCCGGCATCGCCTGCAAGCGGGCGACCTGGTCAGCCTCAAGAGCCGTCGCGGCAGCGTGATCGTGGCCGTGGACAGCGACGACAGCGTGCGTCCCGGCCAGGCGTTCCTGCCCATGCACTGGGGCGACCGGTTCCTCAAGGGCGGCGTGAATACCCTGACGCAACCGGCCTTCGATCCCTTGTCGAAACAACCGGAACTCAAGCACAGCGGCGTGCGCCTGGAACCGGTAAACCTGCCTTGGCAGCTTTTCGCCTTGATCGAAGGCGATGTTCAACAGCATCTGGAGGCCCTACGCCCCCTGTGCGAGGCGTTTTCCTACGTCAGCCTGAGCCTGACTGGCCGTGAGCGTCCCGCGCTGCTGATTCGCGCTGCCAGCGCTGTCGCCCCCGAACCGCAACTGCTCCAGGCCATTGATGAACAATTGGGCCTGATCGATGGGCCGGTGCTGGCCTACGACGATCCGCGTCGCTCCATCGGCAAGCGGGTGCGCATCGAAAATGGCCGCATCACCGCCATTCGCCTGGCCGGCGAAACCCTGGCCCGGCACTGGTTGCAGAACCTGTGGCTGGAAGGCCGTGCCGATGAACAGCTACGGCGCTGGCTGCTGGCGCCTTTGAGCGCGCCGCCGGGCAATGTCGGCGCCGCAACGGGTGGCAGTAAAACGCTGTGCAACTGCATGAACGTCAGCCAGCGTGCGATCTGCGCAGGCATTGAACGCGGCCTGGACTTGCAGGGGCTCAAACAGGAGCTGGGCTGTGGCACGCAATGCGGCTCCTGCGTACCGGAAATCAAGCGCCTGCTGGTTGCCACTGCGCAACCGCTGGCGGCTATCTCGTGAGGAAAACACTATGAACGCAAAAGTCTGGCTGGTGGGTGCAGGTCCTGGTGACCCTGAATTGCTGACCCTCAAAGCCGTGCGCGCCTTGGGCGAAGCCGACGTGGTGCTGATCGACGATCTGGTCAACGCCGCGGTGCTGGAACATTGCCCCGACGCGCGCATCATTGCCGTGGGCAAGCGCGGCGGCTGCCGCTCCACACCCCAGGCCTTTATCCATCGCCTGATGCTGCGTTATGCCCGCCAGGGCAAATGCGTGGTGCGTCTCAAGGGCGGCGACCCATGCATCTTCGGCCGCGGCGGTGAAGAGGCGCAGTGGCTGCGCGAGCAGGGTGTCGAAGTGGAGATGGTCAATGGCATCACCGCCGGCCTCGCGGGGGCTACCCAGTGCGATATTCCACTGACCCTGCGCGGGATTGCCCGGGGCGTGACGCTGGTGACGGCCCACACCCAGGATGGCAGCAGCCTGAACTGGCAAGCCTTGGCGCAAAGCGGCACGACGCTGGTGGTGTACATGGGTGTAGCGAAACTGAGCGAAATCCGTGAGCAACTGCTGGCCGGTGGCTTGGCGGCGAACACACCCGTGGCCATGATCGAAAACGCGTCCCTGCCCCATCAGCGTGACTGCCGCAGCGACCTGGCCTCGATGGAGGCCGATGCAAGCGCCTTTCAACTCAAGAGCCCGGCGATCCTGGTGATTGGCGCAGTAGCGGGAGCGGCTGAACTGGCCGCCTCCCCGCCGGCCTGGGCTCAGGCCTCAGCCCTCTGACATACAACCCCTACCAATGTGCTGCGAGCTTGCTCGCGATTGCAATGTATCAGCAGCCTGGATGGTGACTGACACACCGCAATCGCGAGCAAGCTCCCACAATGGGATCGGAGTACGACCGGGAGAGCCAGGTCGGCTGTTAGGCCGCCTCGCGAGCAAGCTTTGCTCCCACAGATCGGATGGGCGTACGACCGGGAGAACCAGGCCGGCTGTTAGGCCGCCTCGCGAGCAAGCTTTGCTCCCACAGAMCGGATGGGCGTACGACCGGGAGAACCAGGCCGGCTGTTAGGCCGCCTCGCGAGCAAGCTTTGCTCCCACAGAACGGATGGGCGTACGACCGGGAGAGCCAGGTCGGCTGTTAGGCCGCCTCGCTTTTGATCTTGATCTGGGGGCGCCCCGTTAACCACGCTGGCTGAACGCAGGTATTGCGCAGTGGGCAACCCGGCATGGATGCCGGGTTAGCCGCGCTGGGCCCAGAGTGTGTAAAAACACCGAAGCCAACCCTTGCTATGATTCCCCCAGGATTTCATCGCAAGGGCTGCCCATGAAACGCTTCATCCAAGGTGAACNGGCCCAGAGTGTGTAAAAACACCGAAGCCAACCCTTGCTATGATTCCCCCAGGATTTCATCGCAAGGGCTGCCCATGAAACGCTTCATCCAAGGTGAACACCGAGGTCAAACTACCTTGCTCCCCGAGAGCTTGGACGATTACGTCAGCGACACCAATCCGGTGCGCGTTGTCGATGTCTTCGTGGATGARCTCGACCTGATCASCTTGGGTTTTGAARGCGCTGTCCCYGCTGAAACGGGCCGACCGGCTTACCACCCTGCAGTCATGCTGAAGATCTACATCTACGGCTATCTCAACCGTATCCATTCAAGCCGGCGCCTTGAGCGCGAGGCGCAGCGCAACGTCGAGCTAATGTGGCTGACCGGTCGCCTGATGCCGGATTTCAAGACCATCGCCAACTTCCGCAAAGACAACGGAAAGGCCATTCGAGGAGTCTGTCGGCAGTTCGTCGTGCTGTGTCAACAACTGGGGCTTTTCTCGGAACATTTGGTTGCCATCGATGGCAGTAAATTCAAGGCGGTGAACCACCGCGACCGCAATTTYACCAGCGCCAAGCTGAAGCGCCGGATGGMAGACATCGARTCAAGCATTGCCCGTTATCTGAAGGCGCTGGATGAGGCTGATCGGGAAGAGCCCAAGTCTTCAGGGCCCAAAGGCGGYCTGGAAGAGAAAATCGCSAAATTGAAGGAGCAGATGAAGGCACTCCAAGCGATTGAAATACAGCTTGAAGCATCGCCGGACAAACAGATCTCGCTGACCGACCCGGACGCGCGCTCGATGATGATGACGAGCGGTCATGGCATCGTGGGCTACAACGTGCAGACAGCAGTCGATACCAAACACCATTTGATCGTTGCGCACGAGGTGACCAATGTCGGTCACGACCGTGATCAGCTTAGCTCGATGGCCCAGCAGGCCCGTGAGGCGATGCAAATCGAATCGTTGTCGGTGGTGGCGGACCGAGGGTATTACAAAAGCGGAGAAATCCTGGCCTGTCACGAGGCAGGRATCACMGCTTATGTGCCGAAAACGCYGAGTTCGCGGGCCAAATCTGATGGCCGCTTCGGTAATGACGAGTTTATTTACGACGCGGACAAAAATGTGTACGTCTGCCCCGCCAAGCAAGTGCTGATCTGGCGCAACTCTTAYGTCGACAAGGGYAAGAAGCTGGACGTTTACTGGCACTCCAACTGCCGAGCCTGTTCGATAAAGGCGCAATGTACACCGGCCAGAGAGCGAAAGATTCGGCGCTGGGAACATGAGGCGRTACTGGAGGAAATGCAGGCCCGCCTGAACAATGAGCCGCAGATGATGATCATCCGCAAGCGAACGGTCGAGCACCCCTTTGGGACGCTGAAGCAATGGATGGGTRCGACGCATTTTCTGACGCGGCGGCTGGCTGGGGTGAGCACCGAAATGAGCTTGAATGTGCTCGCTTACAATTTGAAAAGGGTGATGAAAATCCTTGGTGCGCAGGGTCT